>NZ_JAQQXT010000010.1:0-225984 GCF_028595345.1 Roseateles albus
GCTGCTGGGCGGCCCGATGGCACACCAGAAGGCTTGGCGACATCAATTCGCACCATAACGGCAAGCCTCACCAGGAACTGCTTCAGTTGCTTGCTTCGGCAAAACGAATTTTGCAGGTCCGACGAATTAGCCGCCTTTTTGGCTGCGAACTTTCCGCAGACCAAATGCACGGCCGAGACTGTTTCATCAGCAGGTACGGCCACCGTCCGCCACCCCGTCGGCAGCGCTGAATTGCGCCCCGGCGGTACGGTATCGGGCCCGGTGCTGATGACGGTGGCAGACGTGGCCTTGTATGTTGCCTTATTGGGGCAAATCGGCATCAAACCGCTGGCCGTCACCACCAGCCTCAACATCAATTTCCTGCGTAAACCGGCCGCTGACAAAGACATCATTGGGGTCTGCCGGATGAAGAAGGTTGGCCGTACTCTGGCGGTCGGCGAAGTGGATTTGTTCTCCGAAGGCGAGGCCGAGCCGGTCGCGCATGCGGTGGGAACCTATTCAATTCCGCAGTGCTGAGTCGCAGGTGAGCTGTGGTTGATCGACGCTCCGTTGAGGAGCTTCACTAGCTGTCAGTCGCTTACAAAAACTCTTGCCTGATATCGACCGAGGATTCGACGCCGACCTTGGCACCCTGCTCATCCAGCCAAGCCAAGGCCTGCTGCCGACCGGCGTCGCGCAGCTCGGTCAGAAAGGGCCAGGCGGTGTCGATCTTGCTTTCCACCGCTTGAGATGCCATCAATTCGTCGCAGCGTATCGAATGGATGCGCATGCGGCGTGCGTCCTCGGGTTTGAGCTTGCCACGGTCGATCAGGCTGGTAACAAAGGCGATCGCGCGCATCTCGCGCATCAGCGAGGAATTAAAGCTGATCTCATTGACCCGGTTGGCAATCTCGGCCGAGCTGCGCGGCACGCCCCGGCGCAAGATGGGGTTGACATGGACGATCAAGACATCGGCCGCCACGCTTTCATAGATGAGCGGAAAGATCGCCGGGTTGCCCATATAGCCGCCGTCCCAGAAATGCTCGCCGCCAATCTCCACGGCCTGGAACAGGGTCGGCAAGCAGGCACTGGCTAACACTGCATCCAAGCTGATCTCGGCGCCGCTGAAAACGCGGATCTTGCCCGTCTCGACATTGGTTGCGCTCAGGAATAGCTTGATGGGAGAGGCCTGCTGCAAGGCCTCGAAGTCGACTTGGGCCTGCACAATCTGCCGCAAGGGGTTCAAGTTCAGCGGGTTGAGCTGATAGGGCGAAAACATCTGCAACATCGCGGTGGCCCAAAGATGCGGGGGCGACCATTCCAGCTTGGCCGAATGCTGCACCCCTTGCATGAAGGCGTCCAACCAGGGCGGCTGCAGGTGGCTGATCCGTCCGGCGTCTGCGACCGCACGCCACAGTTCTGTCAAAGCCTGGCGCGCCCCATCGACACCGCCCCTGCGCAGTCCATCCGCCAGGGCCACCGCATTCAAGCTGCCCGCACTGGTGGCGCTGATCGCCTCAAATTGCAGGCGACCATCTTCCAGCAAAGCATCCAGCACGCCCCAGGTGAAGGCGCCGTGCGAGCCGCCGCCTTGCAGCGCCAGGTTGATTGGCCTGGACAAAATGGCAGGGGGCCGGGCGCTCTTCTTGACAGCAGCGTTGCGTGGTGGGGTCATGGTTGAGGACTCCATCGCCTGAGTTGGAAGGCGTTTGATCTCAGTATGCACTTGTCGGGGGGCTTTCGGGGTATGTCGTTGACCTTGGGCGTTACGTTCTTGTCGCTAAGATGGCACGGCTTGAGGCCGCTAGTTTCAAGCCTTTTAAACCATCCGACGAGTGATCAGAGCAGCGCCTCCGCTATGCCCGCAACCGCAAATGCCGCCCCGAAATTTGACCCGCGAGCCTGGGTGACGCCGGATGATTTGAACGTCGCGCCGGCCTTGCTCGGGCTGCCACTGGCCAAGCCGCGTCAGCGCCTGTTTGCCATGGCTGCGGACATGGCCTTGCTCGCCATGGCCAACAAGCTGGGGAATTTTTGGCTGCTGCTGGCGGCCGGCTTGGCGCTGTGGCTGTGGGTGCGTCGGCATAGACCGGAAGTGTTTGGCCGGTCGCGTTGGTTTGGCCGCAAGACAGCGCAGCAGGCGAGCCCCTGGGCCTGGGCCCTGGTGGCCGTGTTTGCTGTGGGTGGGCTGGTGCAGGCTTGGCAAAGCGCGGGCCAGCTGGAAGAGCCGCAAGACTGGACAGCGCACAGTCTGAGCGCGGCTGCCTCTGGACCGCAAGACTTGGACGAGGCGGGGCCGAGCGCTCAACATGATGCCAAGCAGCATGCAAAGCTGGAGGCCCTGAAAAAAGCGCAGACCGAGCGCATCGAGCGCTTGGAAGCCCAACTCGAACGTGCCCGCGCGCCGGCCTTTTATGCGGTGCAGGACGAACTCAACTATTGGGCCGACAAGATTGGCCTGAGTTATTTTTGGGCGGCGGTGTATTTCACCTTGCTGCCGATTGTCTGGCCGGGTCAGACCCCGGGTAAGCGGATCATGGGCTTGCAAGTGATTGAGTTGACGGGCAAGCATCTCACGCCCTTGATCCTGTTCAAGCGCTTCGGCGGCTATGCGGCGGGCCTGGCCACCGGCGGCACCGGCTTTGTGCAGCTGATTTGGGACAGCAACCGCCAGGCGATTCAGGACAAGACGGCCCACACGGTGGTGATCAATGCGCGCAGTTCGGCGCGGCTCAATGAGCTGCTTCCCTGACGTTGGCCGTGGCCTTGAGCCCTGAGGGCTTGCAGCCAGCCTTTGGCGAGCTCAGTCCAATTCCCCCAGCCCGCTGATGCGAAAGCGGTTTTTGCCGCCATGCTTGGCTTCATACATGGCTTCATCGGCTTGTTGCAGCAGTTGCGCCGCATCCAATTCGGTCGCTTGCGGGTAGTAGGCCACACCCAGGCTGGCCGAAATTTGCAGTTTCTTGCCTGCGCCTGGGCAGTCGATCGGCAAGGCTGCCGCCGTCAACAGGCGCGCCAGCAAGGCTTGGCAGTCATCGCGGGAAGCCAGGTCAACCAGCAAGACGATGAACTCGTCGCCGCCCAGGCGGGCGAGGGTGTCACCTTCACGCAAAACCTGTTTGATATTCTTTGCAATACCTATGAGCAAGGTGTCGCCTACGGCATGCCCGTAGCGATCATTGACGGCCTTGAAACCGTCCAGATCCAGGTAGACGAGGGCCAACATGTCCTTGCGCCGCCGGCTTTGCAGCATCGCGTGCTGCAGCCTGTCATTGAGCAAAAGCCGGTTGGGTAAGCCCGTCAAGGCATCGTGGTAGGCGATGTTTTCCAGCTGCGATTCATATTCTTTGATTGCCGTGACGTCGGAGAACAGGGTCACGTATTGCTTGACCTGACCCTGCTCGTCGTGCACGGCGCTGATGGTCTGCATCTGGGCATAGAGTTCACCGTTCTTGCGGCGGTTCCAGAGCTCGCCGGTCCACATGCCCTGGCTGAGCAGAGTGTTCCAGAACTCGACGAAAAACGCCCGGTCATGGCGGCCCGAGCCGAGCAGGCGCGGGTTTTGGCCCAGCACCTCGGCCCGGCTGTAGCCGGTGATCAGGCAGAAGGTTTCATTGACGTCGATGATGCTGCCGTCCGGGTCGGTGATCATGATGCCTTCGAGCGCATGGGAGAAGACGCTGGCTGCGAGCTGGAGCTGCGCCTCGGCCTGCTTGCGCACCGCCACCTCGCGCCGCAGCTCGCTCACCAGATCGACCGCCATCGCATCGAAATTGGCCGACAACTCGCCGAATTCATCCGGCGTGCGGGTGGCGCTGCGCTGCGTCAGATCGCCTTGCGAAATAGCCGCGACCGCTTGGTTCAGATGTTGCAGGGGCTTGAGAATCCGCCGGTGCAACAGCAGTGCCAGCCAGGCCCAGATCAGCAGCATCATCAGCGGGATCGCTATCGCCATGTGGCGCGTGCTTTGTTCGAGTTGGCGCCGCTTCTGGTCGGCTTCCAGGCCCTGGCGCTGCAAGGACTCGGTAAAAATTTGAGAGTTCAGCAAGAGCTGATTCAGCAGCAAGTTGTTGCGGCGCTGTTGCAGTTCATGCGTTGTGCCGTCTTGCTGGGCGCCAGCCGGCGGCTCGCTGGCGTCCAGAAGCTGGGCAAAGATCGACCCCAAGAGTTCGGCGCTGGCCAGTGACTCATGCGGCGGCTGCTCCGCTTTCAAGGCCTTGAGAACCTGGGCATGCAAGCTGCGCCATTGCTGGGCCGAGCGGGCTTCGCCGTGTAGCGCGTATTCCTGCGCCAGGACCAGCAGGCCGGACACTTGTTGGGCCATCTTGCGGGCCTGCTGCTCGGCGCGTGCCAACTCGGCGCTCTCGCTGGCGAGCCGCCCCATGGCAAGGCCCAGCGCCAGGGTCAAAGCCAAGGCGCCGCCCATGAATACAAACAGCAGGCTGCGGACGCGCATCGCTTCAGTCGATCAAGGTGACGCTGGCCGGCAGCACCCGGCGCAGCGGCTTGGCGTAGATCAGATCCAGATAATTGGGCGTGGGGTCGAGGGGCTTGACGTCCTTGAGGTGGCCGCCCTGGCGGGCCCAACGAGCTTCGGCCTCCAAGCTGGACAGCAGCGATTGATCAAGTGCCAGCCGGTAGTGATTGATGGGCCATATCCAGTCGATAAAAGCCTGGTCCAGCTTGAGCCGCTCGCGTAACAAAGCCTGGGCCTGATCAGGCTTGCGCTCGATATGGCGTTGCGCGCGCTCAAGGGCTGCCAACACCTTTTGCAACTCTTCGTCGCGCGGGCCCAGCAAGGCTTTGGCGCCAAGCAGATTGAAACTCAGCCGGTAGCTGCCGGGTGTGGGCAAGATTTCGCTGCCCGGCACCGACTGCAAAATCTTGAAGGGCAGGGGCTCCCAGATCGCCACTGCATCAAGCTCGCCGCTCTTGAGCAGATCGGCCATCGCCTCGGGCTGCAAGGAGATGATGTGCACGCTTTTGGGGTCTACGCCGCTGGCCAGCAAGGTG
This sequence comes from Roseateles albus, assembly GCF_028595345.1. Classification (NCBI taxonomy): domain Bacteria; kingdom Pseudomonadati; phylum Pseudomonadota; class Betaproteobacteria; order Burkholderiales; family Sphaerotilaceae; genus Roseateles; species Roseateles albus. Next base: position 4,993 of record NZ_JAQQXT010000010.1, read on the forward strand.
GTGTCCAGCATGTAGTGGCTGGCCGTGCCTATGACGGTGCCCACGCGCTTGCCGCTCAGCTCGCGAACTTGTTTGATGCCCGTCTGGGGGCGCAGCACCAGCTTGCTGTCGCTGCTGCTGCTGACGAAACTGGCCAGTAGCGAGAACGAAGGCTCTTTGAAGCTGCTGAACATCATCACCACGTCCGAGGCGGTAGCCAGATCGGCCTTGCCCTCCTGCAGCAATTGCATCGCACGGTGCCCGCCCACCACTTCTTGCAAGCGCAGCTGCAGCCCGGCCTCGGCGAAAAAACCCTGCTGCTCGGCCACAAAAATCGGCAGCGACAAGGGCGTCATCGATACCGCCAAGCGCAAGGGCTCGGCTGCGCTGGCCGAACCCTGGTCCGATAGGCAAAGCAGAAAAGCCATGCTCAGCCAAGCCCGGCGGATGAGACTTTTGGCTCGGCGCCCCGAGGCGCTTCTGAGGTCGGCATCCCAGCGTGTCATAACTCCCACCTTGCAGGGCCTATGTGAGCCCATTCTGGCATGATGCGCAGCTATCGCCGCCCTCGCAATAGGGGGTAGACCTATTTAGGTGGCAGGTGTTGCCAGCTTGCTGCGCACCAGTTCCACATGCTGGCGCAAGGTGTAAACGCGGTCGCTGAAGTCGAGCGGGAAGCGGGTGTTGCGGATGTCTTGCTCGATGCGAATCAAGCGCTGCTGCGCCTGCGCGCTCTCAGTGCTGCTCAGTTGCCGCGTCAGCAGTTCTTGCTCGAGGAACTTCAGCTCACCGTAGTGCCGGTACAGACGCCGACTTTGGCGCCAGGTACGCAGCCAAGGCAGTAGGCGCACAAGCGGCAGCATCAGCGCCAACAAGGGCAGCATCAGCAAGGCCATGCGTTGGACCAGGTTGGCCAGCCAAAAGGGCAGATAGGTCTGCAAAAATGGTCGCCCGTTCTTGAAGTAACGCGTCGACTCATCGGCCAAGGGGAAGTCTGTGCCTTGGGCGCTGGGGAATTCCCCCGCTCGGCTCAGCAAATTTGGCATGCGGTGCACCTGACGCGCCGCTTCCAGCAGCAGATAAGCCAAGGCTGGGTGCAAATCCTCTTGCACGACCAAATTGGTGGTGGTGGACAGCAAGCGGATGTCTTCGCTCGGGCGGTCCAGCTGCGGGCTGACCGAGCCGCGTTTGAGCGTGACGGTCTGGAAGTAAGGCAGTCGCCGCGCCAGACCTTCGGCCTGCGCCAACGAGGCCAGACGCAGGCCATCGGTGTTCAGCAGTTTTTGGGCGGCTGGCGCGTTCACCGAGGCGACCAAGATGAAGGCATCGATTTCCTTGTCGATCAACTTCTGGGCGGCTGCCAAGCCTCCGATGGTGAGCAACTCGGTGCCAGCCAATGGCGCCAACTGCTCTCCCAGCAAGCCGTAGTTGCCCAGCAACTCCAGCGCAATGGTCTGATTGCCGCTGCCGGCGACCCCCACCGCAACCCGCCGGCCTTTCAGTGCGCCCAAGCCCGGCGATAGATTCAACTCACGCGAGAAGATCCACACGGCTTCATGTCCGGTGGTGGCCAGCGAGCGCAGGGGCGTGGCCTGCGCCGCGTCCTCATCTTGGGCATCAAAATTGGCGGCCCGCGTATGCGCGGCGCTGGCCAGCGGCCCCAGGCCGCCTTGCACAAAGCCGACATCGACCCGGCCTTCATTGAGCTTGGTCAAGTTCTCTACCGAGCCGCTGGAGGTCTGCAAGATCAGGTTGATGCCGTGCTGCTTGAGCAAGGCCTGGTACTTGAGGCCGAACTGGTGATATGCGCCGTCTTCGACACCGGTGGCCATCTGCAGCGATTTCGGCGGTGTCGGGCTCATCTTTTTGGCCATCAGCCAAAAACCACTGAAAGCGGCCACGCTCAGGGCGATCCAAAAAAATATCCAGCCATATTGCTGGCTGCGCGGCGTCTGGAGTCTATGCATCTTGGGGCTAGTTGTACGTTGGAAGCGTCTTAGTCGCGCTGATATTCGGGCAGCGGGGCGCCGCAATGGCGGCAAAAATGTGAGTCGGCCTGCAGCCCTTCGCGCAGGCATTCATGGCAGGTGCGGGTGGTGGGGGCGGGAGTTTCGCTGATGCGCTGCGCTGCCATCTCGGCCGTCATGATGCCGGTGGGCACGGCGAGCACGCCCCAGCCCAAGAGCATCATCACCGAGGCAATCGCACGGCCTAGGTCGGTCTTGGGCGTGATGTCGCCAAAGCCGACGGTGGTGACGGTGGAGATCGCCCAGTACACGCTGACTGGGATGCTGGTGTAGCCGTTTTCGGGGCCTTCCACCACATACATGATGGTGCCCATGATCAACACAATCATCAGCACCGCCGACAAGAAGACCAAGATCTTGCTCGCACTTGCACGCAAGGCTCGGCCCAGGCCGAGGTAGGCGGTCACGTAGTTGTTGAGTTTGAGTATCCTGAATACCCGCAGCAAGCGCAGCACCCGGATGTCAACCAAGGCATACAGCTCGGGGAAGAAAAAGGCCAGGTAGATGGGCAACACCGCCAACAAATCGACAATGCCAAAAAAACTGCTCGCGTAGCGTAGTGGCCGGCGCACGCAGGCCAGGCGCAGCACATACTCGAGCGTGAACAAGGCCGTGAAAGTGTACTCGGCCCAACTCAGCCAGGCCGCATGTTGGAGCCGGAAACTGGCCACGCTCTCCAGCATCACCAGCAACAAGCTCAAGAGCACGGCCACCATCAGACTCAAGTCAAACAGGCGGCCGGCCCGGGTATCGGCTTCAAAAATAATCGTGTAGGCCCGCAGACGCCAGCCTTGCAGGGGGCGGCCAAAATCGGCCGGGGGCGCCATCGCGCCAGGAGCCGTTTGCTTTGTCGTCGTTGTCGTGGGCGGTGAAATCATGGGGCGAAGCGTAACCGAGCCAAGGCCAAGTTTTGGGCTCACATTTGGTGCAGGGCGGTCAAAAAAAGCAGCGCCTTGGGATCAACGGCGGTTTTGTGGGGATCAGGGTCGTGGCGTCGGTGCCGCGCCAGCAGTAGGATCAAAGCGGGTCGCTGCCGACTCGAAAATTTCTGCCCACCCTTGAGCCAAGGAGCCGCCATGAAGTCCTGCAGCCGCGCTCTTATCACTTTCACCTTGAGTTTTTCCTTGCTTGGCTGTGCCAGCGTAGCGCCGCTGCAGCCACCGCCACCACAGTTGTTTCACGACGCCTTGTTCAAGCCCACCGAGCAGGACATCAACGCCGAGCGGGTGTTTGCCTTCAGCCCGGCGATGCAGGAGTATCTGGATTTCGGCATGCGCGCGCAGTTGCGCAGCAAGGGTAGCCGCCAAGGCCTGCTTGACGCGCTCTACAACCGCAGCTCATTGCAACTGGAATATGACTCGGGCGATACCCGCGACGCCGCCCAAGCGTTTTCCGACAGAAAAGGCAATTGCCTGTCGCTGGTCATCATGACGGCGGCTTTTGCCAAGCAGCTCGGCCTGCCGGTGCGCTATCAAAGCGTCTATGTGGATGAGATTTGGAGCCGCAGCGGGGATTTGTATTTTCTCAGCGGCCATGTCAATTTAAGCCTTGGGCGCAGCTTGGCGGAGGGCCGTGAGCGAGTCGACGATGGCAGCATGTTGACCGTGGACTTTGTGCGCCACCCGCCTGGCAGCCGGCAGCGCATGCAGGTGATCGAGGAGCACACCATCGTGGCCATGTTCATGAACAACCGCGCCGCCGAGAACCTGCAGGCCGGTCAGATTGACGCCGCCTATTGGTGGGTGCGGGCGGCGCTGAATGCCGATCCCAAAATGCTGGCGGCCTACAACACGCTTGGCGTCGTCTATCGCCGTCATGGCGATTTGGCGCTGGCCGAAGCACCGCTGCGCCATGTGCTGGCTCAAGAGCCGGCCAATACACAGGCCATGTCCAATCTGAGCCTGCTTCTGGGCGACCTTGGCCGGCATGAAGAAGCGGCTCAATGGGCGCAAACCTTGGCACAGTTGCAGCCCTATCCCCCATACAAGTTCTTTGATTTGGGACTGGCCGCGATGCGGGCGGGCGACTACAAAAAAGCCCGGGACTTGTTTGGCAAAGAGATTGAGCGCTCGGCCTATTTCCATGAATTCCACTTTTGGATGGCCTTGGCCAACTATGGACTGGGGGATATCGTCGCGGCGCGGCAAGAGCTGGGCCTGGCGGTGGAAAACAGCACGACGCCGCAGGACCGGCAGCTCTACACCAGCAAGCTTGATTTGCTCAAACCGCGCCGCCCGGTCTTCTCTCTGCTGCAGTGAGCCTATAGCGGAGCAAGCCCGTGCCTGGCGCGAGCGCGGGCGCAAGCCTCGTCGCCAATCCCCAGCGGCGCGCGCAGGCCGAACTCGCGGCAAGGGGCAGGGCGCCATTCATAAATGCCGCAACCGGCCTGCTGGCCAACCGTTCCGACCAAGGCGGCGCAGCGCGGCGCCGCATGATCGGTGCCCCGCATCCTGCACAGCCGCGCATTCACTTCAACCGTGAGGCCGTCTGGCACGCAGCCGCCCTCGCTTTGCAACTCTTCCACGGCAAAGTCGACACGAAAGCTCGCGCAGCAAGCACCGCAGCTGAGGCAGGGGTTGAGGGTCGGGGCGACGCTCAAGTGGACACCTGGCCGGCGTTTCAGCTTGCGCCCGCAGCTTCACGCACCACGGTCACGCTGCATGATGCCTGTGTCACCACCTGGGCCGAGACGCTGCCCAGGTAGCGCCGCAGTGCCGAGGCACGGCGGGCGCCCATGACGATGTGATCGCAGCCGCTTTTGGCCGCAAACTCGAGGATGGCAGCGGCGGCATCGGGCGCTTCCAGGACATGAAAGGTCAGCCGTCCATCGCCTAACTCCAAGGCCCGGCTGATCGGTCGCGCCCAATGCTTGAGCCCGATCAGCTGCTTGACATGCACGCTCTTGCCTTCCTTGTCGGTCAACTCATCCATGCCGATGCGCTGCGTCTTCATCACGCTGACGCAGGCCAGTCGTGCGCCCGGCTCGGCTTGTACGATGCGGCGCACGGTTTCGCCGAGCTTTTCCAGCAGGGCGGGTGTGGCGTGTTGAATATCGACGGCCGCCATGATGATGGGGCTGCGGGCCAGATGCGCGGCCACGCTGACCTGGGCCGAGGGCTCGGCGCCGAGGGCAAAAAACCAGCGCTTCAAACGCTTCAACATGCCGCTGCTGCTGATCTTCTCGCTGCGCTTGGTCAGCGGCACGCCCTCGGGGTGCTGCAAATCGAGCGCCAACTGCGCCGCGCTTTGGTAGCGGCGCTCGGCCTTGACCTCTAGGCAATGCAGCACGATTTCTTGAAACCAGGGCGGCAATTCGGGGTCGATGGCACGCGGCGGCACCGGCTCGACATACAAGCGCCGGCGCAGGCCGCGCACCGAGGACGGCTGGCCGAAAGGCCGCTCGCCGGTGGCCAGGTGATACAGCATCACGCCCAGCGCGAACAGGTCGCTGCGCGGGTCGTTGCGCACAAATTGCACCTGCTCCGGCGACATATAGGGCCCGGTGCCCATGGGCAGCGAGAACTCTTCTTCCAGCAAGTCGGGCAGATGATCGTGACGCGACAGGCCAAAGTCCACCAGCACAGCCGCCCCATCGGGCCTGAACATGATGTTGCTAGGCTTGATGTCCAGATGCACGACATGCTGCAGGTGCAAGTCTTGCAGCGCCAAGGCGACCTTGATGCCGATGTCTATGACTTCGTCCAAGGGCAGCGGAGCCGCATCAAAACGCGGCCGCAAGGAGGCTCCGTCAATGCGCTCCATCACGATATAGGCCTGACGGGTCCAGTCGCCGCGCGCGATGAATTTCGGTACATGCGGGCCCTTCAAGGCCGGCATCAGCATCTGCTCGGTTTCGAAGCCGACGATTGTGGCCGGGTCTTCACCGCCCTTGATGCGAGGCACCTTCATGATCAGCGGGAAGTCTTCGCCCGCCAGCGGCGTGACCCGCGTCACGCTCCACAAATTGGCCATACCGCCTTGATGCAGGCGCTCATTCAGCAAGAAGCCGTCCAGCACCAGACCGGGCTCCAGCACGCTGATCGGCGGCAGCGGCGGGAACTGGGAAGGGGCAGCGCCGAAACTGGATTCTTTGGCGGTATTGGGCATGCTATTGACCCGTTAGCAGACGTTCGGCCAAGCGCTCCGGCAGGCCGGCGGCGCGGATGCTGGCGGCGGCGCCTTCGACGTCATAAGGCACACGCTGGAAATTCAAGTTGCCGCTTACAGCGTCAAAAATTGCGTAGCAAGCAGCCGGATTGCCGTCTCGGGGCTGGCCACAAGAGCCAGGGATCACCAACCATTGGCGGTTCGGCAAGAGCGGAATGGTCACGCCGGGGGTCGGTGTGAACTCGCCCGCCTTGCCGGTACCGGACAGGTGGTAAAGCATGGGCTCGTGCATATGGCCGCAAAAGGTAAACCGGCAGCTTGTTGCATGCAGGCTGCGCATCGCCTCTAAGCGCCCCTGCACATAGGCCCAGCCGCCTGGGTCGAAGCCGTTGGCGTGGACGAAGAGGCGATCCTCGACAGTGATGCTCAGCGGCAACTGCGCCAGAAAGGCCAGTTGTTCGGTGCTCAAGCGTGCGTGCGTCCAGACCACGGCCGCCTGCGCTTCGTCCCGCATGGTCGGGGCCTCGCCCTTGGCAACGGCCGCGTCATGGTTACCCAAGACCGCGACGGCGCCGCGTGAGACGAGTTCCCGCACCTTGTCGAGCACCCAGCCGGGGTCGCCGCCGTAGCCCACAAAGTCGCCGAGCAGGGCGTAATCCGTAACGCCCTGCGTCTGCGCATGCTCGAGCACGGCGGAGAAGGCTTGGGCGTTGGCGTGTATATCGGTGATGAGAGCAATTTTCATGGCAAACGCAGCATGCCATGGCTAGCTGACGGCTACGGTACAGCGTTTAAGAATCAGGCTTGAGCGGAGCAGCAGATGCGCCGCTGCTCCGCTCGCTTGCGCGTGTAGGCGCCGCGCTATTTACTCACCGCACAGCAAACGCATGCGACGCTCGGCCAGCGTAAAGGCTTCGTCGGTTTCGGCTCTGAGCAGCATGTCCTTGGCCTGATCGCAAGCACTAGCTGATTCAACCGCGGCAGGCGTCACGGTTACTGGCGTCACAGGTTGTGCGGCTTCGCGCGCAGGATGAGGCGCTGGCGCCACAGTGCGGGCAGGTGGCGGGTTGCAGCGGGCATCGTCCACCAAGCGGATATTGCTGAACTGGCCTTGCTCGATGGCGACACAGTCGCCGACCCGCTTGCCGACCTGGTCTGAAACAATACGTACGGTGCTGGTGCCGCCGATCAGTACCGTGTATTCAAACGCCTGCGTGCGGCCGGCCAAATTGCCAATGCCTCGGCCGGCAGCGGCACCACCGACCGTACGAAGCGCTCGGTTGCTACCAGACTGGCCGCTGCCGCTGGCCAGACCGACCCCACCACCGACCAGAGTGCCGACGGTTTGTGCCGAGCCACTGTTAACTTGGGTGGCGGTCACGTTGGTGATGCGACCGTACTGAACGCGTGACTGCGCTTCAACGGCGCTGTGGCTGAATGCGAGGGCAAGCAAAACTGCCGCTGTCGAGCTGTAAGCGATTCGTGTCATCGGTGAACTCCAAAAAGGTCAAGGTAGTAACGATTTAACTTAACGCAAAGCAAGCGAATAGGATTTGCGCCGGCCTTGGGCGGCATTCAGTATACGAGCCGAGTTCTGGCCGCGAAGGGGTTTTTCGCGGTCTAGATGCGAGCCGGTGTAGGCCCGCCAATGATTTAGCATTCAGCGCAGTTTTCCCACTATTTGAGGAGTTGGCCTATGCGCGCTTTTACCCGTGGTTCTTTGTTGCCCAAGCTGCTTAGAACGATAGCCCTGGGCTGGGTAGCGGCCAGTTGGTCCGTGCAAGCCGCGCCTGCGCAAGGCGGGCTCTACATCGCCGGCGCCGGCTTCAGCTTCACAACGGCGGCCAAACGCGCGATGTCTCAAAATCCGGGTGGGCGGCGCTTTTTCCTGCTGTCCTTGCCGCCAGAGACGGCTGCACTGGGGCAGGGCGCGCAGGCGGCCTTGAGCAATGTGCGCCAGCGGGTGGTGGCGGCCAATGGTGTGTTGCTGGTTTGCCAGCGGGACGTCGAGCAGGGTCGAATCAATTTGGCCGACCTGGTGCCGGGGGTGGTGGCCGTTAGGGGTTGGCCTGCGGCGGGCAGCAATGAGCTGCAGCATGGCCAGCGCTACTTTGCGGACGAAATTTCGGCCAATTTACCGGCCGACAATGTCGCGCTGCGCCAGTTGCGCTCGACTTGTTCTTGAGCACAGGCGCCGCACCTTAAAATTAGACCCACTACAAGCCGGGCGCAGGCCATGAGCTTGCCCCATCCGCCCCATCCGCCATTTGCGCCGCCGTCGGTGCCAGGAAATTTCATATGTATTCAGCCGTCATCAGCGCTACCGGCCTGTATCAGCCCCCGCACATCATCAGCAATGCCGAACTGGTTGAGGCCTTCAATGCTTATGCCGATCTGCAAAACGCCCAGCATGCAGAGGCGATCAATGCCGGTGAGCGGGTGGCTTTGACGCATTCCAGCGTCGAGTTCATCGAAAAAGCTTCCGGCATCAAACAGCGTTATGTGATCGAGAAGGCCGGCGTGCTGGACCCGACCCGCATGTACCCGCGCTTCACCGAACGGCCCGACGACGAGTTGTCGCTGATGGCTGAAATCGGTGTGGACGCGTGCAAGAAGGCCTTGGCTGCGGCGGGCCGGCAGGCCAGCGACGTCGACGCGATCTTTTGTGCCAGCGCCAATATGCAACGCGCCTACCCGGCGATGGCGGTCGAAATCCAGGCCGCCTTGGGCGCCGGAGGCTATGGCTTTGATATGAATGTGGCCTGCTCCTCGGCCACTTTTGCGCTCGAACAGGCGGTCAACGCGGTGCGCTCGGGTGCGAGCAAATGCGTGCTGGTGGTCAACCCCGAAATCACATCTGCGCATCTCGAATGGCGCGACCGTGACTGTCATTTCATCTTCGGCGATGTCTGCACCGCGATTCTGATTGAGCGGGCCGATCTGGCCAGTTCGGCCGACCAATGGGAGATCGTCAGCACCAAGCTGGCGACGCAGTTCTCCAACAATATCCGCAACAATTTCGGTTTCATGAACCGGGCCGAAGACAGCGACCCGCTGGCGCGTGACAAGACCTTCCGGCAAGAGGGACGCAAGGTCTTCAAGGAAGTGGTGCCGATTGCCGCCGCGCATATCGAAGCCCATCTGGCCAGCGTCCCAGCGGTGCCCGCCGACGTCAGGCGTTACTGGTTGCATCAGGCCAATTTGGGCATGAATCAGCTGGTGATCAAAAAGCTGATCGGTGAAACAGGCGCCACAGCGGGCTCGGATGTAGCGCCGCTGATCCTGGATACCTATGCCAACACGGCTTCGGCCGGCTCCATCATCGCGTTCCATGAGCACCGGGCCGACTTGAAGACCGGTGATCTCGGGGTGATCTGCTCCTTCGGCGCTGGCTACTCGGTCGGCAGTGTGGTGGTGCGAAAGCGTTAAAAACAGCTCATGGGCTGAGTGGCGCTGAAGCCGCTGAAGCTGCCGCCGGGATGGTGGGTAACACAGGCTCCAGCCCCAGGGTTTTGATGCCGGCCTCGCCGGCAAATTCATCAAAACTCCAGTCGCCATTGCTGTGAACAAGACCGTCGACCGGGGCGATTTCGCGCACCGCTTGGTTCTTCAGGGCAACAGCCATGTATTCGATCCAGACCGGCAGCGCCAAGCCGCCGCCGGTTTCGCGCTCGCCCAGGCCGCGCGGCTGGTCATAGCCAATCCACACCACGGCCGCCAGCCCGGGTTGGAAGCCCGCGAACCAGGCATCGACCGCCTCATTGGTGGTGCCGGTCTTGCCATAGAGATCGGGGCGGCGCAACTGCGCTTGTGCGCGCGCGGCGGTGCCGCTGCGCGCGACTTCTTGCAGCAAGCTGCTGGTCAAAAACGCATTGCGCTCGGAGATGGCACGGTTCTCCTCGCTCAGAGGCACTTCAGTGGCCTGAAACAGCAGCTTGCCCCTGCTGTCGGTGATCTTGTGGATCAAGACCGGCGCCAATTTATGTCCGCCGTTGGCAAACACCGCATAAGCACTGGCCATCTGCATCGGTGTCACGCTGCCCGAGCCCAGCGCCAGGGTCAGGTTGTCGGGCTGGCGCTCCGGGTCCAGGCCAAAGCGGTTCGCCCATTCGCGGGCCTTGGCCGGGCCGACGAGTTCCATCAAACGGATGGTGACCATGTTCTTAGATCTGGCCAGGGCTTGGCGCACCGTCATCAAACCATCAAAAGTGCCGTCGTAATTCTTCGGCGCCCAGTCGCCGAAGACGAGCGGCGAGTCATTGACGATAGTGGCCGGTGTGACGCCTTGCTCGAATGCGGCCGAGTAGACAAAAGGCTTGAAGCTCGAGCCCGGTTGGCGCCAGGCTTGCGTTGCGTGGTTGAACTGGTTCTTGGCGAAGTCAAAGCCGCCAACCAGCGCATGCAAGCGGCCGGTCGCGGGCTCCAGCGACACAAACGCGCCCTCGGCCTCAGGCGACTGAACAATGGCCCATGGCCCCTTGGGCTCGGCCTTGGTCGGCGGGCCGCGCAACACGCGCACGATGGCTCCTGGACGAATCTTCAAACCTTCTTTGGCTTTGTCGGAGAGCGCGGCCTGCAGGCCCCGCAAGCCATCCCCTGTCACGATCAGGTCTTCGCCGCTTTGCAGACTGGCCGCTACCCGGCCAGCGCTGACTGCAGTGACCACAGCTGCGCGCAACTCATCGTTATCCGGGTGTTCGGCCAGTGCTTGCGCGATGGCGGCATCTTGCTTGTCGGCCTCCTTGGGCAGCATCACAAACCCTTCCGGCCCACGGTAGGGCTTGCGTCGCTCCAGATCCAAGAGGCTGCGGCGCAGCGCCCAGTAGGCGACAGCCTGCTCGGTTGAAATCAGCGTTGTGTAGACCTTCAAGCCCAGGGTGTAGGCCTCGTCGCCATATTGGGCGTGCACGGCCTGTCGTGCCATTTCAGCGGCAGCTTCGGCATGCAGGCGCGGGTCTTGGGCGCTGCGAATATGCAGGGGCTCGGCCTTGGCGGCCTGGGCTTGCCCTGGGCTGATGACGCCGAGTTCTTGCATGCGCGCCAGGACCACATGCTGGCGTCGGCGGGCGCGCTCGAAGTTGACGATGGGGTTGGCATAGGCCGGGTTTGGCGGCAAGCCCGCCAGCATCGCGGTTTCTGCGAGCGTCAAGGCCTTCAAGGGCTTGCCGAAATAGGCCGCTGAGGCGGCCTCGAAGCCGTAGGCCCGCTGACCCAGATAGATCTGGTTCATATAAATCTCAAGGATCTGGTGCTTGCTGAGCTGGCTTTCCATCTTCAGCGCCAGCAAGACCTCGACGAATTTGCGGGAGTAGATCTTCTTCTTGGTTAGATAAAAGGTTCGGGCCAACTGCTGGGTGATGGTGGAGCCGCCCTGGCTGCGTGGCTGCAAGGTATTGGCCAACACGGCGCGCGCGATGCCGGTGTAGTACAGGCCGCCATGCTCGTAAAACTTGTGATCCTCGACCGCCAGCAGCGCGTCTTGCATCAGTTGGGGGATTTGATCAAGGGTTTGAAAGTCACGCCGTTCGGCCCCGAACTCTCCGATCTGGATGCCGTCGGCGGTGAATACCCGCAGTGGCTGTTTGGGTTGGTAGTCCGTCAGCTCTGCAATGTCGGGCAGGGTGGGGTAGACCAAGACGGCGGCCACCCCCAGCAGCATCAGTGCTAGAGCCAAGGCCGCAGCCGCATAAATCAGCAATTTCTTCAAGGACTGTGCGCGCTGTTCAAGCGTCGGCAAACAAGAAGCGCTGATTATGGCGGCCACTGACAGCTGCTTGAGCTGTCGTTTGAGATGAAGTGACAGAGCGAAGCTGGATGGCCGACTTGTCGCGCGCGGCAAACCTGTTCAGGCAATTGAAAAAGCCCTGAAGCGCTATGTCGTTGATTTGACTAGCATTTCAGGGCTTTTAATCCACTGGCGGAGAGGGCGGGATTCGAACCCGCGGTGGGGATAAACCCACACACGCTTTCCAGGCGTGCGACTTAAACCGCTCATCCACCTCTCCGAAGCCCTCCATCATAGCGCACTTTTGAGCCTGTACTTCTTGTTTGCTGAGTTTGTCATGGCAGCTGACCTATTTGCTCAGCAAAAGCCCGGAGATCGTGCTCATGGCGCTGAGCCGGTTCCCTTCATCAAGGCCATAGCCGTGCCAATCAAACCGGACACTTCGCTCATATTGCCCGGCACGATCATGGTGTTGTTGGCCTTGGCCAATTGAGCGTAGGCATCCACCGCTTTTTCAGCGACTTTGAGTTGCACGGCCTGTTCGCCACCCGGCGCTTGAATGGCTGCGGCTATCTTGCGAATCGCATCGGCAGTGGCGTCGGCCACGGCGGTGATGGCTGCGGCTTCGCCGACAGCTTTGTTGATCTCGGCTTGCTTGTCGCCTTCGGAGCGGGCTATGGCCGCTTCGCGGGCGCCTGTGGCGATATTGATTTGCTCTTGGCGGCGGCCTTCGGACGCGGCAATCAAGGCGCGCTTTTCACGCTCCGCGGTGATTTGCGCCTGCATCGCGTGCAGGATGACGGCGGGCGGCGTCAGGTCTTTGATCTCATAGCGCAGCACCTTGACACCCCAGTTCAGCGCCGCCTCATCCAGCGCTTGCACGACCGAGCTGTTGATGACGTCCCGCTCCTCGAATGTGCGGTCTAACTCCATACGGCCAATCACCGAGCGCAGCGTGGTTTGGGCCAACTGAGTGATGGCGACAATGAAGTTGCTGGAGCCGTAGCTGGCTCGCATCGCGTCGGTGACTTGGAAGTAGAGGATGCCGTCGACCGTCAGTTGGGTGTTGTCTTTGGTGATGCAGACTTGGCTGGGCACGTCGAGCGGGATTTCTTTCAGCGAATGTCGGTAAGCCAGTCGGTCAACAAAGGGCCAGAGGAAGTTCAGGCCCGGCGTCAAGGTGCCGTGGTACTTGCCGAGCCGCTCGACCACCCAGGCGTTTTGCTGCGGCACGACCTTGATGGACTGGACGATGAAGACGATCGCTACGACCAGCAAAACAACTGCGAATTCCATGGAGAGTCCCTCTTGTTTACTTCTTATTGATGTGAATGTTCAGTGGTCGAGCAATAGGCAGCTGCCCTCGACGGCGCGTATGACATAGCGTCCCGGCACTGGCACGGTGTTGCTGATGCAGCGGGCTTGCCAGGCAGCGCCCCGGTATTTGACGCGCGTGGATCCGTCGCTTTGCCAGCTATCGACCTCCACCGTCTGGCCGATGTCCATATTGACGTCGGCGTTCTCGCCGGCGGGTACGACTTGATGGCTGTTGCGCCTGGCTAGATAGCAGGCAGCAACAGCCGCGCCCCCAACGACAGCAGCGGTCAATACCTGCTGCTCCCCGCCCAGGCCCAGATGCGCCGCGCCTGCCCCGGCTGCACATCCGAGGGCTAGCATCAACAGGTAGAAAGTGCCGGTGCAGAGTTCCACGGCAATCAAAATGCCGCAGGCGATCCACCATGCGTTGGCTATATTCATCGCCATGTCACCTCTTTCGGTTCAAGATCCAGAACGAGTGTATCGCCCCCGGTTTTTGCTGCGCTTGCGGTGTTTTTGATGATTAATTTCAAGTCGATGCCTAGTAGAAGAGCTGAGGGTCTACACTTCGCGCCTTTCTTTTTTTAACTGCCTAGCCCCTGGAGGCTCACGATGCTTCGTTTTCGTTTCCCCATCGTCATCATCGACGAGGACTATCGCTCCGAGAACACTTCGGGTTTGGGTATTCGCGCGCTGGCCGATGCGATCCAAAAAGAAGGTTTCGAAGTGCTGGGGGCGACCAGTTACGGGGACCTGAGCCAGTTCGCGCAGCAGCAAAGCCGCGCCAGTGCCTTCATCTTGTCGATCGACGATGAGGAGTTCACGCCTGGGCCGGAGCTGGATCCTGCGGTGCTGTCACTGCGTAAATTCATTGAAGAAATCCGCTTCAAGAACGCCGACATCCCGATCTATATCTACGGCGAGACGCGTACCTCCCAGCATCTGCCCAACGACATCTTGCGTGAGCTGCATGGCTTCATTCATATGTTCGAGGACACGCCCGAGTTCGTCGCGCGGCACATCATCCGTGAAGCCAAGAGCTACCTCGATGGACTCGCTCCGCCCTTCTTCAAGGCGCTGATGGACTATGCCCAAGACGGCTCTTATTCCTGGCATTGCCCCGGCCACGGTGGCGGTGTGGCGTTCCTGAAGAGCCCGGTCGGCCAAATGTTCCACCAGTTCTTTGGCGAGAATATGTTGCGGGCCGATGTTTGCAATGCGGTCGAGGAGCTGGGTCAGCTGCTGGACCATACCGGCCCGGTGGCGGCCTCGGAGAAAAATGCGGCTCGCATCTTCAATGCCGATCATTGCTTCTTCGTGACCAACGGCACTTCGACCTCCAACAAGATGGTCTGGCACCACACGGTGGCGCCTGGCGATGTGGTGGTGGTGGATCGCAACTGCCACAAGAGCATCTTGCACGCCATCATCATGACCGGCGCAGTGCCGGTCTTCATGACGCCTACGCGCAACCACTACGGCATCATCGGCCCGATCCCGGAGAGCGAGTTCTCGCCCGAGGCCATTCGCAAGAAGATCGCCAAGAACCCGCTGCTCAAGGGTGTGGACGTCAAGACGGTCAAGCCGCGCATCATGACCTTGACGCAATCCACCTATGACGGCGTGCTCTACAACACCGAGACGATCAAGAAGAAGCTGGATGGCTGGATCGACACGCTGCATTTCGATGAGGCTTGGTTGCCGCATGCGGCCTTCCATAACTTCTATGGCTCCTACCATGCAATGGGCAAGAACCGTCCGCGCCCGAAGACCGCGATGGTCTACGCCACGCAGTCAACGCACAAGTTGCTGGCTGGTTTGAGTCAAGCCTCGCAAGTGCTGGTGCAGGACTCGCAGGACGTCAAGTTGGACAAGCATTTGTTCAATGAGGCCTATCTGATGCATACCTCGACCAGCCCTCAGTACTCGATCATTGCGAGTTGCGATGTGGCTGCGGCCATGATGGAGCCACCCGGCGGCACTGCCTTGGTGGAGGAAAGCATTTCCGAGGCCTTGGACTTCCGCCGCGCGATGCGCAAGGTCGATGCTGAATATGGCAAGGACTGGTGGTTCAAGGTCTGGGGCCCGGACAAGTTGACCGAAGATGGCTTCGGCAAGCCGGCCGATTGGATGCTCAAGGCAAACGAGAAGTGGCATGGCTTCGGCAAGATTGCTGCGGGCTTCAATATGCTGGACCCGATCAAGTCCACCATCATCACGCCCGGCATGGACATGAGCGGCAAGTTCGCCGAGACCGGCATCCCGGCCTCCATCGTGACCAAGTTCCTGGCCGAGCATGGTGTGGTGGTTGAGAAGACGGGTCTGTACTCCTTCTTCATCTTGTTCACCATCGGCATCACCAAGGGGCGCTGGAATACCTTGTTGACTGCCTTGCAGCAGTTCAAGGATGACTACGACAGGAACGCGCCGATTTGGCGCATCTTGCCGGAGTTCGCGGCAGCGCATCCGCGCTACGAGCGCTTGGGCTTGCGCGATCTGTGTCAGAACATTCACGAGATGTATGCCAAGGGCGATATTGCGCGCTTGACCACCGAGGTGTATTTGTCCGACCTGCAGCCGGCCATGAAGCCTAGCGATGCCTACTCATACATCGCGCATCGCCGTACCGAGCGGGTGCCTATCGACGCATTGGAAGGGCGCGTCACGACGGTGTTGCTGACGCCTTATCCGCCCGGCATTCCTTTGCTGATCCCGGGCGAGCGATTCAACAAGAAAATTGTTGAGTATTTGAGATTCACGCGCGACTTCAATGCTCAATTCCCGGGCTTCTCGACCGACGTCCATGGCTTGGTCGAGGTGAAGGGCGAAGATGGGCGCTCAAGCTACTTTGTTGACTGTGTGCAGGCCGACGATTAATCGCGACGATGCATAAAAAAACGGGACCCTCGGGTCCCGTTTTGCATGGCGCCTGTTGGCTTATTCTTCGTCGGTCAGGGCGACTTGGCTGTAGCCGCCGTCCACATAGGTGATCTCGGCGCTGATGCCGGCTGCCAAATCGGACAACAAGAATGCGGCGACGTTGCCGACATCCTCGATCGTGATGTTGCGGCGAATTGGTGTGTTCGCAGCGAATTGCGTCAAGAGCTTGCCAAAATCCTTGATGCCCGAAGCTGCCAGGGTTTTAATCGGGCCGGCCGACAGGCCGTTGACCCGGATGCCGCGCTTACCCATCGATTGCGCCAGATAGCGCACACTGGCTTCCAGCGAGGCCTTGGCCAAGCCCATGGTGTTGTAGTTCGGCACATAGCGTGCAGCGCCCAGATAGGACAGGGTCAGCAGCGCAGCGCCGGCTCGCAGGCGCGGTGCAGCCAATTTGGCCATGGCGGGGAAGCTGTAAGCCGAGATGTCATGGGCGATGCGGAAGTTCTCACGCGTCAGCCCGTCCAGGAAGTCGCCTGCGATGGCATCTCGTGGCGCGAAGCCAATCGAATGGACGAAACCGTCAAACTCTGGCCAGGCTGCACCCAGATCGGTGAACAGTGCTTCCATCTGCGCGTCATCGGACACGTCGCAGTCAAAAATAAGCGTGGAGTCAAACTCGGCGGCAAATTCGGTGATGCGATCCTTGAAGCGCGCGCCTTGATAGCTAAATGCCAACTCGGCACCTTCGCGGTGGCAAGCTTTTGCAATGCCGTAGGCGATGGATCGGTTGGACAGAAGGCCCGTGATCAGCAATCGCTTGCCTGCCAGAAATCCCATAGTGGCTCCTTTGATTTGAAACAATCGATGATTTTCGCATGGCTTCGCGTATTAGCAAGCCTTGTACTTGTCGGTGCTCCGCATACATAGTACAATCCCGGCTTCGCTGACTTGGCTTAGGTCGGGGTTAGCGAAAAGACTCAAGTCTCTTGCGGCACTTGGGTTTGCTTCAGGTCAAATCCCTTCGGGGTGGGTTTGAAGACCGAATGGAATCTCGAGTGGGGAAGTTGGGCGGATTCATCCAGCCCATTTTTTTTGCTTGAACGTTCTGTTGATTAAAATTTGAAACATCACGCTCATCTCGTACTGCTCATTAGAAACAAGAAAACATACCGCGCATGAATTGGCAAGAGGCTGTTGAAAAAACGGTAACCGGATTGGGTTACGACTTGGTGGATTGCGAGCGCACTCCAGCAGGTCTGGTGCGTGTGTACATTGACAAGTTGCCTGAAGTTGCCTTGGCCGGTGGTTTGATTGATGTTGATGATTGCGAGCGCGTGACGCGTCAGTTGCAGTACTTGCTTGAAGTTGAGGCTTGTCCTTACGAGCGGCTTGAGGTTTCCTCGCCGGGTCTGGACCGTCCGCTGAAGAAGTCGGCAGACTATGCCCGCTTTGTGGGTGAGGAAATCGAGATCACGCTGCGTATGCCCTTTCAGGGGCGCAAGAAGTACCAGGGTGTACTGGGTGCAGTGCCGGCTGCCGAGGCTGCCAAGCCTGAAGTCGAGGGCGTTGCCGCTGAGTCGGCCGCCGCTGAAACTTGGCGCATAGTTTTTAATGATGGCAAGGCCGATCAGGCCTTGGATTTTGCTCTTGAAGAACTCCGCGAGGCCCGCTTGGTGCCGGTGGTGAGTTTCAAGGGCCGCGGCGTGAAGCCCGAGCCGGCCAAGAAGCCGAAGCGGGCCAAGGCCGAGAGCAAAGATGACAAAGTAGACGGAGGTCCTGATCAATGAACCGCGAACTGTTGATGTTGGTGGACGCGATTTCTCGCGAGAAAAGCGTCGAGCTCGACGTGGTGTTTGGTGCTGTCGAGGCGGCATTGGCTTCGGCTACCAAGAAGCTATGCGGTGGCGAGGCTGATATTCGCGTCTCGGTAGACCGGGAGTCAGGCGCCTACGAGACCTTCCGTCGCTGGCATGTGGTGCCCAATGAAGCGGGTCTGCAGAATCCGGATGCGGAAATCTTGCTGTTTGAAGCGCAAGAGCAAATTGCCGACATCGAAGTTGAAGATCACATCGAAGAGCCGATTGATTCGGTGCCTATCGGCCGCATCGGCGCGCAAGCGGCCAAGCAGGTGATTCTGCAGAAGATTCGCGACGCCGAACGTGAGCAGTTGCTGAATGACTTCCTGGCCCGCGGCGAGCAAATTTTTGTTGGCACCGTCAAGCGCCTGGATAAGGGCGACGTCATTGCCGAATCCGGTCGGATTGAAGGGCGCCTCAAGCGCAGCGAGATGATCCCCAAGGAAAATCTGCGCACCGGTGACAGGGTTCGTGCGGTGATTCTGGGTATCGACCCTACCCAGCGCGGCCCGCAAATCATGTTGTCGCGCAATGCCCCGTCCTTCATGACGGAGTTGTTCTCGCAAGAAGTGCCCGAGATCGAGCAGGGTCTGCTCGAGATCAAGAGCTGCGCTCGTGATGCCGGTTCGCGTGCCAAGTTGGCTGTGTTGTCGCATGACAAGCGGGTTGACCCGATCGGCACTTGTGTCGGCGTGCGTGGATCGCGCGTCAATGGCGTGACGAATGAGTTGGCCGGCGAGCGTGTGGACATTGTGCTGTGGTCCGAAGACCCGGCCCAGTTTGTCATCGGCGCCTTGGCTCCGGCCAATGTGCAGTCGATTGTGGTTGACGAAGAGCGCCACGCGATGGATGTAGTGGTGGACGAGGAAAACCTCGCCATCGCCATCGGTCGCGGTGGTCAGAATGTGCGTTTGGCCTCGGAATTGACGGGCTGGCGCATCAACATCATGTCGGCCGAGGAATCGGCCGTGAAGCATGAGCAGGAATCAGAGTCGGTGCGCAAGCTCTTCATCGAGAAACTCGATGTGGATGCCGAAGTCGCCGACATCTTGATCGCCGAAGGTTTTACCAGCCTGGAAGAAGTGGCCTACGTGCCTATGCAGGAAATGCTGGAAGTCGAGGCCTTCGACGAGGACACGGTCAACGAATTGCGCACCCGAGCGAAGGATGCCTTGTTGACCATGGAGATTGCCCGTGAAGAGAAGGTCGAGGACGTGTCCCAAGACCTGCGTGACCTGGAAGGCATGACGCCTGAATTGGTTGCAAAACTCTCCGCTGGCGACATTCATACCCGCGACGATTTGGCCGATTTGGCCGTCGACGAACTCGTTGAACTCGCTGGCATGGATGAGGGCTTGGCCCGCACCATGATCATGAAGGCTCGCGAGCATTGGTTCACGGCCTAAGCCCTGGTGGCTTTTGCCCGATTCAATACTCGCCCAGCACCGAACGCATAAGTTAAGGATTTAACAATGGCTGTGACTACCGTCGCCCAGTTTGCTGTAGAGCTTCAAAAGCCTGCAGACACACTGCTTGAGCAGCTCCACGCTGCGGGCGTCAAGTTGGCGTCTACCGAAGACGTTTTGAATGAAGCTGACAAAGAACGTCTGCTTGACCACCTGCGCACAGCGCATGGTACTGGCGGCGCCGACCGCAAGAAGATCACGCTGACTCGCAAGACAACCAGCGAAATCAAGCAGGCCGATGCCAGCGGCAAGTCGCGCGTCATCCCTGTGGAAACACGCAAGAAGCGGACCTTCGTCAAGCTCGACGGCAGCACTGGCGCGGAAGACGCTGGCGCCGCTGCAGCAGAAGATGCCGAACTGCATCGTCGCGAAGAAGAGGCTCAGGCTCAGGCCGCCTCTTTGCGCAAGCAAGAAGAAGAGTTGGCAGCTCGTGTGCGTGAGCGTGAAGAGGCGGACCGCCTTGCCCGCGAAGCAGACGAATTGCGTCGTCAGGAAAAGGCTGCGGCCGAAGCGCGTGCCGCTGAAGAAGCGGCAGCTCGCGCTGCTGCTGAAGCCGCCGCCGCGAAGTCCGCTGCCAAGGCGCCCAAAGCGCCACGGCCGACTGCTGAGTCGGTGGCGAAGGAAGCTGCTGCCATCAACAAGGCGGCTGCTGCTGCACGCTCGCCTGCTCCAGCAGCGCCGGCGCCTGCGGTTGTTGTGACGCCGGCTGTGGTGGCTGAAGCCGCCAGTGCCGCGACCACAGCTGCAAGCGCAGCGCCGACCAAGCCTGCTGCAGCAGGTGCGCCCGCCGCTCCGGCTGCGCCTTCAGAAGCTGCCAAACCCGCATTGCGCGTGGTCAAGGCGGTTGATGTGGTGGTCGAAGAGAAACAAAAGCAGCTTGATTTGGCGCGTCGCCGTCAAGCCGCCGAGTCGGAAGCCGCAGCCATCCGCGCGATGATGAATGCCCCTAAAAAGGTCATGATCGCGAAGAAGGAAGAGCCCAAGCCGGTCGAGCCGCCCAAGGATGCCATCAAGGGCACCATCCACAAGAAGCCGGTCGTGCCGGGTGCTCCGGTTGCGCCGGGCGCCGCCAAGCCGGGCGACAAGAAATCCGTCAAGTCGGAAAAATTGTCCTCGACCTGGTCCGATGACAAAAAGCGTGGCGGCGTCAAGCCTGCCGGCCCAGCCGCTCCCGGTGGATCTCGTCCGGCCGCCGGTGCATGGCGCGCGCCAAGCCGTGGTGGTGCGGGTGGCCGTCGTGGCGCACCTGATCGCAACGCCGATCGCCGTGGTGGTCCGTCGACCTTTGTCGCACCTGCAGAAATGCAAGTGCAAGAAGTGCATATCCCTGAGACCATCTCGGTGGCCGATCTGGCGCACAAGATGTCCATCAAGGCTTCCGAGGTCATCAAGCATTTGATGAAGCTCGGCCAAATGTGCACGATCAACCAGCAGTTGGACCAAGAAACGGCCATGATTTTGGTCGAAGAAATGGGCCACAAGGCTTTCGCAGCCAAGCTGGACGATCCAGACGCATTCCTGGAAGAAGAGGGCACGACCTCCGAGCAAGCGCATGAGTCAACGACTCGCGCGCCGGTTGTTACCGTCATGGGTCACGTTGACCACGGCAAGACTTCGCTCTTGGACTACATCCGCCGTGCCCGCGTTGCTGCCGGCGAAGCGGGTGGCATTACGCAGCACATCGGCGCTTATCACGTCGAAACGCCGCGCGGCATGATCACCTTCCTGGACACCCCGGGTCACGCGGCGTTTACTGCCATGCGTGCTCGTGGCGCCACGGCGACCGACATCGTCATCCTCGTGGTGGCGGCGGACGACGGCGTGATGCCGCAGACCAAGGAAGCGATTCACCACGCCAAGGCGGCCGGTGTGCCGTTGGTTGTGGCGATGAACAAGATCGACAAGCAAGGTGCCAACCTGGAACGCCTGAAGGGCGAGTTGGTGGCCGAGGGCGTCGTGCCGGAAGAGTTTGGCGGCGACACCCCGTTTGTGGGCGTGTCGGCCAAGACCGGCGAAGGCATCGACAGCTTGCTGGAGCAAGTCTTGCTGCAGGCCGAAGTGCTGGAATTGAAGGCGCCTGTCGGTTCCATGGCCAAGGGCCTGGTGATCGAAGCGCGTCTGGACAAGGGTCGTGGCCCGGTTGCCACCATCCTGGTGCAGTCCGGTACCCTGAAGCGCGGCGACGTCGTGCTGGCGGGTTCGACCTATGGCCGCGTGCGCGCCATGCTGGACGAAGACGGCAAGGCTTGTGCCGAGGCCGGCCCATCGATCCCGGTCGAGATTCAGGGTCTGACCGAAGTGCCGCGCGCCGGTGATGAGTTCATGGTTCTGAGCGACGAGCGTCGGGCACGTGAAATCGCCACCTTCCGTTCGGGCAAGTACCGTGATGTGAAGTTGTCGCGTCAGCAGGCTTCCAAGCTGGAAAACATGTTCGAGAACATGGGCGCCGGCGATGTGCAGACCTTGGGCATCATCATCAAGAGCGATGTGCAGGGTTCGCAAGAAGCCTTGGCTTCTTCGCTGCTCAAGCTGTCTACGCCCGAAGTCAAGGTGCAGATCGTGCACGCTGCGGTGGGCGGTATCAGCGAGTCGGACGTCAACTTGGCGATCGCCTCCAAGGCCGTCATCATCGGCTTCAATGTGCGTGCCGATGCCGGCGCCCGCAAGCTGGCCGAAGGTAATGCGGTTGATCTGCGCTACTACAACATCATTTACGACGCCGTCGATGAAGTGAAGGCCGCGATGACCGGCATGTTGGCACCAGAGCAGCGCGAAGAAGTGATCGGCCTGGCCGAGATCCGCACCGTCTTTGTGGCGACCAAGATCGGCACCATTGCCGGTTGTATGGTCACCTCGGGTGTCGTCAACCGCTCGGCTCGTTTCCGCTTGCTGCGCGAGAACGTGGTGATCTATACCGGCGAAATCGACACTCTGAAGCGCATGAAGGACGATGTGCGCGAAGTCCGCGAAGGCTTCGAGTGCGGTATCAAGCTGAAGAACTACAGCGACATCGCCGAGGGCGATCAGCTGGAATTCTTCGAGGTCAAGGAAGTGGCCCGAACGCTCTAAGGCGGATTTGCCCTCACCAGCGCAAACCCCGCCCTCCAAAGAGTGGCGGGGTTTGTTTTTGATGGGTCGGGCAAACAAGCTGCAGCGTCAGGCAAGGAGTAGAGCATGCGACATAAACGAGTGATACCGAATCGGTCCTTCCGCGTGGCGGACCAGATTCAGCGCGATCTGGCCGAATTGATTCGTGAGTTGAAAGACCCGCGCATCGGCATGGCCACGGTCAACGCCGTCGAGGTAACGCCCGACTATGCGCATGCCAAGGTGTTCTTTTCGGTGCTGGTCGGTGACCCGGTCGAGACCGGTGAGGCACTCAATGAAGCGGCGGGCTTTTTGCGTAACGGCTTGTTCAAGCGTCTGCAAATTCACACCGTGCCGAGCTTGCACTTTCATTACGACCGCACCATCGAGCGCGCGGCCGAGCTGAGCGCCTTGATTAACAAGGCCAATGCGACGCGCGCCTTGGATGACGAGGCTGTGCCCGCCGACGCTGCCGATGCCGCCACAGATGTGCCACCGGCCAAGACCGAGTCGGGCGAATAAGAAGTCTTTTGATGACGAATAGCCCACCCCAGCGAGTCAAGACGCCGCGCCGTGCCGTGCACGGTGTGTTGCTCTTGGACAAGCCGCTGGGTCTGTCCAGCAACGACGCGCTGCAAAAAGCCAAATGGCTGTTGCGGGCGGAAAAGGCCGGCCATACCGGCACGCTGGATCCCTTGGCCACCGGTTTGCTGCCGCTGTGCTTTGGTGCGGGTACCAAATTCAGCCAGGTCAGCCTGGATGCCGACAAGGCCTACGAGGCCACGCTTTTTCTGGGTTTGACGACGACCACCGGCGACGCCGAAGGCGAAGTGCTGGACCGCAGTGAGGCGGCCGCACGCGCGGTGACGCGCGAACAAATTGAAGCGGCTTGCGCGCAGTTTACCGGTGCGATCGATCAGGTCCCGCCGATGTATTCGGCGCTCAAGCATGAAGGTCGGCCGCTGTACGAATACGCGCGTGCCGGCATTGTGATCGAGCGGCCGTCGCGGCGCGTCACGATTCATTCGATTGACATCGTTGACTGGCAAGCTGAGCAGTTGACGATTGCCGTGCGCTGCAGCAAGGGCACCTATATCCGAACCTTGGCCGAAGACATCGGTCGGGTGTTGGGCTGTGGCGCCTCGCTGAGCGCGCTGCGCAGGACCGGATCTGGCCCGCTCAACGTGGCTCAGGCGATCAGCCTGGATGCGTTGGCGGCTTTGACCGAGATCGAGCGGGAGGCTTTGTTGCGCCCGCCGGACTCTTTGTTGGCGGACTGGCCCGAGCTGCGTTTGGATAGCGCAGAGGCGGCCCGTTTTTCAACCGGTTTGCGGCGCCGAGTTGCCGAGCAAGACAGTGCGCATGTGAGGGTCTACGGGCCCGCAGCACATGAATTTCTTGGCAGCGCCCACATCACCGACGGCGAATTGATCGCCGACCGATTGTTGAGTCCCCAAGAGGTAGAAGGCCTCCTGAGTACCGCGAGCAGTAACAGATTTTTAGAAAGTGTCGTATGAGTAAGCAAATCCGTAATATCGCCATCATCGCCCACGTTGACCATGGCAAAACCACCATGGTTGACCAATTGCTGCGTCAAAGCGGCACCTTCGCCGAGCACGAAAAAGTCGTTGACACGGTGATGGACAACAACGCCATCGAGCGCGAGCGCGGCATCACGATTCTGGCCAAGAACTGTGCCGTGAGCTGGGAAGGCACGCACATCAATATCGTTGATACCCCCGGTCACGCGGACTTCGGCGGTGAAGTCGAGCGCGCCTTGTCGATGGTTGACGGTGTGGTGCTGCTGATCGATGCGCAAGAAGGCCCGATGCCGCAAACCCGCTTCGTGACCAAGAAGGCCTTGGCCTTGGGTCTGAAGCCTATCGTGGTCGTCAACAAGGTCGACAAGCCAGGTGCCAAGCCCGACGCCGTGATCAACGCCGCATTCGACCTGTTCGACAAGCTGGGCGCAACCGACGAGCAGTTGGACTTCCCCGTGGTTTATGCCTCGGGCATCAACGGCTGGACCTCCTTGGAAGAAGGCAAACCGGGCGAGCAGTGGGGCCCCGATATGTCGGCCCTGTTCAATACCGTGCTGAAGCATGTGCCAGCCCAAAAGGGCGACCCGGCTGCACCGCTGCAGCTGCAGATTTCGGCGCTGGACTACTCCACCTTCGTGGGCCGTATCGGCGTGGGTCGCATCAGCCAGGGCACTTTGAAGCCTTCGATGGACGTGTTGGTGATGGAAGGCCCGGACGGCAAGTCCGTCAAAGGCCGTGTCAACAATGTCTTGACCTTCCAAGGCCTGGACCGGGTTCAAACCCTTGAGGCCGGCCCCGGCGACATCGTGTTGATCAACGGTATTGATGACATCAGCATTGGCGTGACCGTGACCAGCGTCACCGACCCAGCACCGCTGCCAATGTTGAAGGTGGACGAGCCCACTTTGACAATGAACTTCTGCGTCAACACCAGCCCTTTGGCCGGTCGTGAAGGCAAGTACGTGACCAGCCGTCAGATCTGGGATCGCCTGCAAAAAGAACTGCAAAGCAATGTGGCGCTGCGCGTTTCTGAAACCGACGAAGACGGTATCTTTGAAGTGATGGGCCGGGGCGAATTGCACCTGACCATCTTGTTGGAAAACATGCGCCGTGAAGGCTATGAGCTGGCGGTGTCCAAGCCGCGCGTGGTGTTCCAGACCATCAACGGTGAAAAGCATGAGCCTATCGAGTTGGTGACTGCCGACGTCGAAGAGACTCATCAGGGCGGCGTGATGCAAGCCCTGGGCGAGCGCAAGGGCGAGCTGGTCAATATGGAGCCGGACGGCCGTGGTCGCGTGCGCTTGGAATATCGCATCCCAGCGCGCGGTCTGATCGGCTTCACCAACGAGTTCCTGAACTTGACGCGTGGCTCGGGCTTGATCTCCAACATCTTTGACGGCTATGAGCCGCACAAGGGTGAGATCGCTGGCCGCAAGAACGGCGTGCTGATCTCGATGGACGCCGGTGAAATCTTCACTTACGCCCTGGGCAAGCTGGACGACCGTGGCCGCATGTTCGTCAAGCCAAACGATCCCGTCTATGAAGGCATGATCGTCGGCATCCACAGCCGCGAGAACGATCTGGTCGTCAACGCCACCCGCACCAAGCAGCTGACCAATTTCCGTGTCAGCGGCAAGGAAGATGCGATCAAGATCACACCTCCGATTGATTGCACGCTGGAGTACGGCGTGGAATTCATCGAGGACGACGAGTTGGTCGAAATCACGCCCAAGAGCGTGCGTCTGCGCAAGCGCTACTTGACCGAGAACGAGCGCAAGCGCAATTCGCGTGGCTAATAGTCCAGGGAGCCCAGGGCAAGTCTGACCTTGCCCTTTGCCGCTGAGCCATGACTCACCGTCGCGCCGTCTACCTGATGTTGTTGGTCACCCTGCTGTGGAGCACAGCCGGGGTGGTCACACGGCATCTGGAGGCGGCGCGCGGCTTTGAGCTGACGTTTTGGCGCAGCGGCTTCAATGCGATCGCTCTGGTGATTGGCCTGCGCTGGCTGTGCGGCCCGGCCTTGTGGGCGCAATTGCGGGCCGCACCCCGTTTGGTCTGGCTCTCGGGCTTGTGTTGGGCGGTGATGTTCACCGCCTTCATGGTGGCTTTGAGTTTGACCAGCGTGGCCAATGTCTTGGTCACCATGGCCTTGGGGCCGTTGTTGACTGCGCTGTTGTCGCGCCTCGTCCTGAAGAAGCGACTGCCGACCCGCACTTGGTGGGCCATTGCACTGGCCAGCGCCGGTATCGCCTGGATGTTCGGCCATGAATTGGGGCAGGGGGCCGAGGTCGGTGCATCTGCTACCGGTCAAGGCGTGTTAGGCATGCTGGTTGCAATGGGTGTGCCGTTCGCCGCGGCAATCAACTGGTGCGTGTTGCAGCATGTCGGCCATGGCAGCAAAGCAAGCGATGCACTTGAAGATATGCCCCTGGCGGTCTTGCTCGGCGCACTGATTTCCACGTTGGCGATGCTGCCCTTGGCCTGGCCCATGCAGGCGAGCCCGCATGACCTGACTCTCTTGGCGGGATTGGGCATCTTCCAGCTTGCCATCCCCTGTTTGTTGGTGGTGAAACTTAGTCGCGTGCTGACTGGGCCAGAGTTGGCGTTGCTGGGCCAATTGGAGTTGGTGCTGGGCGTGCTGTGGGCCTGGCTTTGGGCGGGAGAAAGCCCAACGGCCGCAACCCTGCTCGGTGGTGCTATGGTGCTGCTGGCTTTGCTGGCGAACGAGCTATTGGCTGGGCGTCAAGCACTTGATGCGAATGCAAGCCTGCAACAAGCTAACGAATCAAACCCTACACATTTTCGGAGAGAGGCATAACGATGCCGGCGCAATTACCCGCACTTCAATCCAATGGCCAGGTGCTGGCCGAAATCAATGGTTGCCTGGGCCTGATCACGCTGAATCGCCCGGAGGCGCTGAACGCCTTGTCGCTGGCCATGATCCGCGACTTGTCGTCCTTGTTGAAGGCCTGGGCTCTTGATCCCGCCATCGAGGCCGTCGTCATCCTCGGCGCCGCACGAATGGGCAAATCGCCCGCTTTTTGCGCCGGCGGCGATATCCGCTTCTTTCACAGTGCGGCCCTGGCAGGGGAGTCTGCCCTGGATGATTTTTTCACCGAGGAATATGCGCTCAATCACCTGATTCACAACTTTGCCAAGCCCTATATCGCCTTGATGGACGGTGTGGTGATGGGCGGCGGCATGGGTATCAGTCAAGGCGCCAAGTTGCGTGTGCTGACCGAGGGTTCCAAGCTGGCCATGCCCGAAACCCATATCGGTCTCTTCCCCGATGTGGGTGGGGGTTACTTTCTGAGCCAATGCCCCGGCCATGTGGGTGAATGGCTGGCGCTCACCGGCCATGCAATCGGTGCCGGCGACGCCATCGAGCTCGGTTTGGGTGATGTTTATGTGCGAAGTGCGGCGATGCCGGCGCTGATCGAAGCCTTCAGGCAGGGCGAGCAAAGCAGTGCCGAACATGTGGTGGCGACGGTGATGGAGCATGTCGACTTGGCTCCAGCAGTCGACCCCAAGACCCTGCGCGGCCGCATTGATCAACATTTTGGCTTGAGCGATGTTGCCGCCATCATGGCTTCGCTAGAGGCTGCCGGCGACGAATGGGCCTTGCAGACCTTGGCTGTTTTGCGCAAACGCTCGCCCCTGATGTTGGCCGTCACGCTGGAGCAATTACGCCGTGCGCGCAGCATGAGCCTAGCCGAAGATTTGCGCATGGAGCGCGACATCGTTCATCATTGCTTTCACCTCAGGTCCGGCGCGCGCAGTGAAACCGTCGAAGGCATCCGGGCCCTGGCTATCGACAAGGATCATCATCCCTGTTGGTTGCCGGCGCGGATTGAAGATGTCAGTCGCGAGCAGGTGTTGGCGTTTTTCGACAGCCCTTGGGCGCCCGAGCAACACCCATTGCGTGCGCTGAGCTGAGCGCCGAATTCAGCGCAAATCCAGCTTCATAATTGCGGCAAGGTCTTACCGGACCTTGCCGCTTTTTCGTTCTGGACCTACCCCCGACTCCAAGGATGCCCTGATGCCTACCGACATCGAAATCGCCCAAGCCGCTTCGCTGCAAAAAATTCTCCCTTTGGCCAGCCGCCGCTTGGATATTCAGGAGGACTCACTCAGCCCTTTCGGCCACTACAAAGCTAAACTGAGCCTGGAAGAGGTACAGCGCCTGAGCGGTCGCAAGGACGGGCATCTGATTCTGGTGACCGCGATCTCACCCACACCGCCGGGGGAAGGCAAGACGACCACGACCGTCGGCCTGGGTGACGGCTTGAACCACATTGGCAAGCAAACGATGATTTGTTTGCGCGAGCCCTCTTTAGGCCCATGCTTTGGCATGAAAGGCGGTGCGGCCGGCGGAGGCCACGCGCAGGTCGTGCCGATGGAAGACATCAATCTGCATTTCACAGGTGACTTCCACGCCATTGGCCTGGCTCATAACTTGTTAGCCGCACTGATCGATAACCACATCCACCATGGCAATGCGCTGCGGTTGGATGTGCGCCGCATCACCTGGCGTCGTGTCATCGACATGAATGACCGTGCCTTGCGCGACATCACCGTGGCGCTGGGCGGGCCCGGCAATGGCTACCCTCGGCAAGACGGCTTTGACATCGTGGTCGCGTCCGAGGTGATGGCGATCGTTTGCCTGTCCACTTCGCTGGCCGATCTGAAGCGCCGATTGGGCAATATCGTGGTCGGCTACACGGCCACCAAGCAGCCGGTCACCGCGCGGGAATTGAAGGCCGATGGCGCTATGGCTGCTTTGCTGAAAGACGCGTTGGCGCCGAATCTGGTGCAGACCCTGGAGGGCAATCTGGCCTTTGTCCATGGCGGTCCCTTTGCCAATATCGCGCATGGCTGCAACTCCTTGATCGCAACGCAGACGGCTCTGAAACTGGCCGACTATGTGGTCACCGAGGCCGGCTTTGGCGCCGATCTAGGGGCCGAAAAGTTCATTGACATCAAGTGCCGCAAAGGCGGCTTGAAGCCGGCATGCGCGGTCTTGGTCGCAACCGTGCGTGCGCTCAAATATCACGGCGGCGCCGATGCCAAAAAGCCCGGCAGTGACGGCCCGCAAGCGCTCGCCGACGGGCTGGCCAATTTGCGCCGCCATGTCGAGAATATCCAGCGCCATTACGGTCTGCCTGTGATTGTGTCTATCAACCGTTTCGACAGCGACTTGATTGAAGAAATGGCCATGATTGAGCGCTGTTGCACCGAGCTGGACGTGCCCTGCGTGCTGGCGACGCACTGGGCCGATGGCGGCGCTGGCGCGGCCGATCTGGCCCGTGCGGTGGTACGGGCTTGCGAGCGAAGCGCGGCTTTGTCCGGTTCATCGGCTTCATCGGCTCCAGCGGCCGCTCTCTATGCCGATGCCGAGCCGCTGGCCGACAAGATCCGCGCCGTCGCCACCAAAATCTACCGGGCCGGCGACGTTGTGTTTACGCCCAAGGCCTTGGCGCAACTGCAGGAATGGCAGGCGGGCGGGTATGGCCACTTCCCGGTCTGCATCGCCAAGACCCAGTACTCCTTCAGTGCCGATCCGACGCTGCGTGGCGCGCCGGTCGGCCACACTTTGCATGTGCGCGAGTTGCGCTTGAACGCTGGGGCGGAGTTTGTCGTGGCAATCTGCGGCGACATCATGACCATGCCCGGTCTGCCCAAGGTCCCCTCGGCCGAGCGGATTGATGTGGATGATGCCGGGCGCATTTCAGGCTTGTTCTGAGTGCTCCGGCCCATTCTGCCGAGTCTGGCTTCTGAGCCTGGGATAATCCGAAGGTGCAAGAAAAAATCAACAACCCTTGGCGGCTCTCGGTCGCCCCCATGCTCGATTGGACCGACAAACACTGTCGCTACTTTCATCGCCTGCTGACCCAAAAGACCCGGCTCTACACCGAAATGGTGACCACTGGCGCCTTGCTGCATGGTGATCAGCCGCGCCACCTCGATTTCAATCAAGAGGAACATCCGGTCGCCCTGCAACTCGGCGGTTCGGAGCCGGCCGATCTGGCCGCCTGCGCCAAGCTGGCCGAGCAATGGGGTTATGACGAAGTCAATCTGAACTGCGGCTGCCCCAGCGAGCGGGTGCAACGTGGGGCTTTTGGTGCCTGCTTGATGGCCGAACCGGCCCTGGTGGCCGATGGCATCAAGGCGATGTTGGATGCGGTGAGCATCCCGGTGACGATCAAGCACCGCATCGGCATAGACCGCTTGGAGAGCTACGAATTCGTGCGAGATTTTGTCGGGGCGATTGCCGATGTGGGTTGCACGGTCTTCATCGTGCATGCCCGAAATGCATGGCTGCAGGGCATCTCTCCGAAAGAAAACCGCGAGCTGCCGCCCTTGCGCTATGAGTTGGTGCATCAACTCAAACGCGAGTTCCCTGGGCTGACCATCGTGTTGAACGGTGGCGTGAAGACCGACGAGCAGATCGCCGAGCAACTGCTACATGTGGACGGCGTGATGGTGGGCCGCCAGGCCTATCACGAGCCTTGGCAAATGGCGGCCTGGGACCAGCGCTTTTTCGGCACGGCGGGGCCGGCCCGAAACCACGAGAACGGTCGCGAGCAGGTCGAGGTCGAATGGCTGAAGTACCTCGAAGCCCAAGTAGCGAGCGGCCGGCCCTGGACGCAGGCGATGCGCCACGCCCTGGGTTTGTGGAACGGCCAGGCCGGTTCACGGCGCTGGCGGCAAATCTGGTCCGACCATCAGTACAAGGCGATGGATGCTGCGGCGGTGGCTGCCTTGGCCACGCAGTCGCGCACCGGCATAGCGGCGCATGTGGCCGAACATCAGGCGCAGACCGAGGCCTTGCGGCAGGCCGCTGCCGCTGCCTGAACATGCTGCAATTCAGCTGCTTTGATACCGCTCTGGGCTGCTGCGGCATTGCCTGGAGCGAGCAGGGCATCAAGGGCTCGCAATTGCCGGAAGAGAACGCTGGGCTGACTCGCGAGCGCATGCGGGTGCGTTTTCGTACGGCCAGTGAGGCAGCGCCTAACGCTCAAGTCTTGCGGGCCATTGATGCGATTCAGCGTTTGCTGGCTGGTGACCCGACTGCGCATGCCGACTTGCTGGAGCTCGCACTTGACCAAAGCGAGGTGGCCGAGTTCAATCAACGTGTGCACGCGATCACAAGGCAAATACCACTCGGCCAGACCCTGACTTACGGCGAAATTGCACTGATGCTGGGCCAGCCCGGCGCTGCGCGTGCGGTCGGCCGGGCCGAAGGGGACAACCCCTTTGCGCCCATCGTGCCTTGCCACCGGGTCTTGGGCGCCAAGGGCGCCAGCGGAGGGTTTTCGGCTCATGGCGGCGCGCAAACCAAGCTGAAGCTGCTGGCGATCGAGGCCGCCGCCGCGGGTCAAATGGCAGCCGAGCAGGGCGCTTTGTTTTAGTTCTCTGGCGAACTGGGCCGAAAGCTCGTTGGCGGGCCTTAAAATCAGCCCTTGTTTTCGCCCAAGGCCCACTTCATGTCTTTTGCAACGCTGGGCCTTTCGCCCGCCCTCATCCGCGCCGTGCGCGAGCAGGGCTACCACGCCCCGACCGCCATTCAGGCCGCTGCGATTCCTGTCATCTTGCGCGGCCAGGACGTCCTGGGCTTGGCGCAAACCGGCTCCGGCAAGACCGCCGCCTTCGCCTTGCCGCTGCTCCAGAATCTGCTGCAACAGCGCGGCGCCGGTGTGCGCCAGACCCGCGCCTTGGTGCTGGTGCCCACGCGGGAACTGGCGGCACAAATTGGTGAAGCATTGCAGGCCTTGGCCCAGGACTTGCCCATCGCGATCAAGGTCGCCACTGTCTTTGGTGGTGTATCCATCAACCCGCAGATGATGGCCTTGCGCGGCGGCGCCGACATCGTGGTAGCCACGCCAGGGCGCCTGCTGGATTTGCTCGACAACAATGCCTTGCGCCTGTCGGCCGTCAGCATGTTGGTGCTGGATGAGGCCGATCGCCTGCTTGATATGGGCTTCGCGGATGAGTTGCAGCGCGTGCTGGCCTTGTGCCCGAAGGCGCGCCAGAACCTGTTTTTCTCGGCCACTTTTGCGCCGGCCGTGCAGGCGCTCGCCGATGGCCTGCTGCATCAGCCCGAAAGGATCACGATTGCCACCGAGCCCGAGCGCACGGCGGCGATTCACCAACGCTCGATTCAGGTTGATGAGAGCCGGCGCACGCCCTTGCTGCGGCATTTGCTAGAGACTGAAGGCTGGACGCGCGTGCTGGTGTTTGTGGCGACCAAGTACGCGACCGAACATGTCTCGGACAAGCTCTGGAAGCAAGGCATCAAGGCGGCCGCCTTGCACGGAGAGTTGAGCCAGGGCGGTCGCACCAAGGTGCTGGCGGCGCTGAAAAATTCCGAGATCCAGGTGCTGGTGGCCACCGATGTGGCGGCGCGCGGGCTGGATATTCCTGACCTGCCGGTGGTCTTGAACTACGACCTGCCGCGCTCGGCGTCGGATTACACCCACCGCATCGGCCGCACCGGCCGGGCGGGTGAGAGTGGCGTCGCCATCAGCTTCGTCAGCGGCCACAGCAGCAATGGCGAGGCGCATTTCCGCTTGATTGAAAAGCGTCAAGCCCAGCGGGTTGCGCGGGAGCAAATTGCCGGGTTTGAGCCGACCGATCTGGACTCGGCACCTTCGCCCACCGGCGGCGTCAAGGGCTTGCGAAAAAGCAAGAAAGACAAATTACGTGAAGCGGCCGCAGCCGCTGCAGCCCTTGCTTCAGCGGTAACGTGACCACAGCAGCGTGGCCGACATAGGCGCGCTGGAAGTGGCCGCTGTGTTGCTGGGATCGAAACCGCTGGGCAGATTGCGCAGGTCGATCGACGTGCTGGCCCCTAAGCTGCTGCCGGTCGGTATTGAGGCCAGGTTGGCGGCGGAGACGTAGCCATGCACGACCGTGCTGCCCGAGGTGGTCAAGTCATCGCCGGCCAAGACCGAGCCATAGACGTCGTTGGAGGCCGAAAGATTGATCTTGCCGCCCTTGTAGACCGTGCCGACCAGTCCTCCGGCGCCATAGGCGATATTGCCGGCCGACACCGGCTGCAATTTGCTGGTGTCACTGGCTTTGCAAAAATTGGTCGGCACCAGCGTCGGGAAGGCGGTGTTGGTGCAGGTGTTGGCATAACCTGCGTAATTGACGGCGTAGGTCGAGTTGGTGCCGGCAGTGTTGATGCTGCCACTGGCGATCCATGTGTTGTAGTAGGTGCCGGAGCCGGCTTCGACATCGCCTTCGAACCAAAGCACGCCGGGGGCCATGGTCGTACCTGCGATGGTCCACTTTTTCTTGGCATTGTCATAGGCAAAACAAGTGTTGCTGGTCGAATAGCCTGAGCAAATTTTTGCCAAGCAAGTAGCGGCGTTATAGCTGTTGGTCTTGCACAGATAGTCCCGCGTTTGGCCAGAGCCCTCTAGAAAGTAGATTCCATTGGGGATGGAGTTGACGTTGTTGACTGTGACCTTGATGTCGCTGCCGTCCCACTCGAACACATAGTTCGCCAGCGCCTTGTAAGGACCGGCGTCAAACGCAGGCGTGGTCACCGTGCTGGAGGTCAGGGGCGTGATGTTGACGGCCAAGTTGGCCACCCGCGTCATGTTGACCTTTGTATTCCAGGTTTGGGTGGAGAGGCTGCCGCCATAGTTGCCGCTGCCTACGCTGCCATTAGACGACTCGGTGTAATTGCCCGCCACTTGTGCGTCACCGCTGACCGTCAAATTGCTGCCGACGACGCTGCCCTTGGTTTTCAAGGTGCCGATGGTGGCGCTGCCTGTGGTGACATTGCCGATCGAATTCAAAGCGGTCACAGAGTTGCTTGACATCGTGACGGTACCGTTGGCGGTCAGGCTGGCAACGCTGACGCCGCCGCTCAGGCTAACGTTCTTCATCGACTGCACGCTGCTGTACAGCGCGCTGCCGGAAAGGTTGATATTGCCTTCGGAAAACAAGAGGTCAAAACCGACCGAGCCGCCCAAGGTGATGTCGCCGGTCGCATAGAGATTGGAGATGCCGGTCAAGCTGCCCGAGCCATTGACCGTGCCGTCAACAACCACCTTGGTCTGCGCATCGCCTTGCACCTTCAGATCGCCGCCGAGCTGAAGATTTCCCTTGATATTGACGGCCGGCACTTTCCCTGTCGCACCAGGTGTGCCGCCATTGCCCTTGGCACAAAAGGTCGCAGCCAACAGCGAGTTGGCGCCGCCGCTGCTGCCGGTGATATTGAAGCCGACCCGGGTGCCGCCGCCGCAGTTGACCGAGTCAGCCGCCAGGACATCCACCACGGTCGCGCTGATGCCGCTCAAGGCGGAGAACGTCACCACCTGGTTCACGCTCAGCTTGGCCGCCTCGGTGGCGCCCAATTGATATAGATGCTGGCGCAGCGCTTCGACGCCGCTCCAGGCCTTGAGCTGCGCCTGCGTCTGCGCATGCACGGTGACTGACTGCGATTGCAGGCCGCGCACATAGTAGATCGCGCCAAACACCATGGCGCCGAGCGACAAACCGCTCAAGAGCATGAACAGCACCGAGGAGATGCCGCGTTGGCGACGCCGCGCGCAAATATGTCCTTGAGTGAATGCCATGATCAAGAGCTCAGGTTGGCCAGACAACTGGTGTAGGTGTTGCTGGACCCGGTCACGCTGCCGCTGTAGCCGAATTTGACCTGAACAGAGGCGGCTGGGGGGTCATAGCTGCTGATGGTCTTGGGCACCGCGCCATAGGGCCAGCAATTGCTGGCGTTTTGCACCGACATGGTGACGGCTTGTGCCTGCACATTGGCGTCAACCAAGGTGCGGCGCAACCAGGTGATGGTGCTCCATTGCGTCGTCAAAGGCGAACAGGCACCGCTGGACTGAATCATGTAGAGCGCCTTGGTGCTGGGGTCAGACACCAGGCCCAGGCAGCGATAGTCAGCGCTGCTGGCCGAGAGGCCCGGGTTGGCGATCCAGACCAGCGCGTTGCCGGAACTGGCCGCCGCGCCGACCGCCACCACCGTACCGCTCAGAATCAGGGTGTTGGGGTTTAAAGAGGCGTTCGAAAGCAGCAGCAAATGGGTGCCGGTGACCGGCGAGCTGATGCCGTAGCCTGCGCCTTGCAATGCAATTTGGGCGCTCAGCAGGCCCGAGGCCAGTTGGCCATCTTGCAAGGAGTTGCGTACCAAGCCACCGCCGCCAAACACCGTTTGGGTCGTGCTGCGGTACAGCGCCAATGCGCCCAAGACGGCAAACATTGATATGGCCATGCCCACCATCAGGCTCACCAGGCTCAAACCAGCCTGACTGCGGCCAGGGTGTCGAGCGTGCGGCTTCATCAGTTGGTCACAGTCAAGGTGCCCGGACCGAGCAAAGTATTGGCATCCACTGCAAAGCGCACGATGGGCAAGTTGGTGCTCTTGGCAACGCCGTTGATCGTCACCGTGACGGGGGTGACGGTGCAGGTTTTTTGCAAACCCGTCAGTTGCAAATTGGTGCCCAACGTCAAATCACTGGTGACGGTGGCGTTGCCGCTGACCGGGCAGCTATTGGCCACGCCATTGCCTTGCAAATCGGCCCGTATTGCTTGAATCGCCAAGCTTTGGCCTTTTTGAAACTTCTGCGCCACCATCGCGCGGCTGACGGCATATACCAATCCAAGACCAATAACGCCGAGCAAAACCATGGCCACCATGGCCTCGATCAGGGCGTCACCGCGTTGCTGCCTTGGCTTGCGCATGAATGTGGACTTAGTTGAGCGTGCCATTGCTGCTCTCCGAGCCCTTGCTGATGCTGAAGCTCATCACGGTGCCACAGGCCACGCCGCCCACTGTTGCGCTTAAGCTCATGCCGGCGCTATCCAGTGCAATGCATTGGCTGGCGGCGGCGTTCAGTTGAATGGCCGCAGGCGGCACCGCCGACCAATTGAAAGCGCTGCAGTCCAAGGCGCCGGGCAAACCCTCGCGCACGCAGAGCTTGCCCGGGATGCTGATGAGCACGGCGGCCGCCGTAGCACTGGCGGCTGAAGGGTTGCGCAGAGCGGTGGATTTCAACTGGCTCATTGCTTGATTCAACAGACTCTGGGTTTGCCGAACGGCCGCTTGGTTGCCCCAAGCCACCGAGAAAGGGGCCACGGCCATGGCCAACAACATCATGACGGCGATCGTCACCATCAACTCGATCATCGACAGTCCGGCTTGGGACTTCACCATGAAGTGAAGCCGCAACTGCTGCTTGCGGTTCGGGTATTGAGGTTGTCCAAGCTGATCGTGCAGCCGGCGGAGCTGCCCTTGCCGGTGGCCGTCAGCGTGTAGCTGCTGGCGGTGCTGACCATGGTGTAGTTGAAGTAACTGGCCTGCGTGGGTGACCAAGCGCTGAAGATCGTGTTCGTAGCCGCCGTGTTGGCTGCGTAGACCGGATACGTCAGCTGCAGCTGATAGCGGTTCTCCATATTCAAGGCCAGTGCAGCGAGATCGGCGCTGGCGCTCTTGGCGCGGCTCTTGTTGATATAGCTGGTGTAGGAGGGGATGGCCACGGCGGCCAAAATCCCCACCACGATGACGGCGACCATCAACTCCATCAAGGTAAAGCCACTCTGGCCCTTGGTGCGCGAATTTGCGTGGGACGTGGTGGCGTGGGCGCTGAGGCACGGTGTGTTCTGCAAGATCACTCCTTGAGGGCTGATTTGTTCGGTCGGGGCTGCTTAGTTCAAATACAAATCCACTTTGATACCAATTGTAATGACATGCTCTCACGCCGAGCAGTGCCTAAATACACGCCGGGCTGAACTATCTTGTGTTGACAGGGTCGTGACAGTCAATAGCCTTGTCTCAATTTTGGTGCCGGTCGCGATATTGTTGGCATGCAGCAGGGCATTCAATTCGAGTTTGCTGTAAATCCCTAAGAGAATCGCAGGCGAATAAGCCCTACCATCGGTTTGGGTGAAATGAGCAGCAGAGGAGTTTTCATGAGCAGCAAATCGAAACAGGACGCAGCGACAAGCCTGGGTCGGCGTCAATGGCTGGCCGGCAGTGCCGGGGCGCTGGCGACCATGGGTTTGGGTGCCGCCAATGGCCAAGCACATGCACAAGCACAGTCCGCTGCCTCCGCGCCGGCGCTCCCGGTCGCACCTGCCAAGCCGCCGCTACCTGCCTATGCGGCCTGGAAGGACGCAGGCGCCGTCATCATTCACTCCAGCAGCACCATAGAAACCAAGCGCCAGGCCTTTGGCAATGGTTTGATCACACCGGCCGAACAGCTCTATGTGCGCAACAACCTGCCGGCGCCCAGCGCCAGCATTCTGGAAAACCGCGATGCCTGGGAAATCAGCATCGAAGGCGTCAAGCAGCCGCGCGTCTTGAGCCTGCGGGAACTCAAGACCATGGGTTTGGAAACTACCCCCATGGTCTTGCAATGTTCGGGCAATGGCCGCGGCTTCTTCCCCAACAAGCCCAGCGGCACGCCCTGGACTGTTGGCGCAGCCGGCTGCGTGGTGTGGACCGGGGTGTCGGTGCGGCAACTGGTGGAGAGCTTGGGCGGCACCATGGCCGGTATGGACTTCATGACCGGCACCGGCGGCGAGCTATTGCCGGAGGGGCTGGATCCCAAATCCATCATGGTCGAGCGTTCGGTGCCGGCCAAGGCCATGGCGGATGCGCTCTTGGCCTGGGAGATGAACGGCGTGCCAATTCCGCTGGCTCATGGTGGCCCTTTGCGCTTGATCGTGCCGGGCTACCAAGGTGTCAATCAGATCAAATACGTCAAGCGGCTGGCCTTCACGGCGCAAGAATCCGACGCCAAGATCATGGCCCATGGCTACCGCATCTCCCCACCCGGCGCCAAGGCCGACCCGAGTCAGCCCTCGGTGCTGGAGATGAATGTCAAGAGTTGGATCACTTCGCCTTTGCCCGAGCGTGCGGCGGCCGCTGGCCAAGTGCAGATTCAAGGGCTGGCCTTTGGTGGGCAGCGGGCGGTCAAGCGGGTAGAGGTGTCGGTCGACGCCGGCAAGACCTGGAAAGAGGCGCGGCTGGTCGGCCCGGATCTGGGCAAATACGCGTGGCGACAGTTCGTGTTGGCGGCCAAGCTGCCCGCCGGCACGCACACCTTGATGAGCCGGGCCATCGATACGGCCGGCAATGCGCAGCCCGAGCAGCGACTCGAGAACGTCGGCGGCTATAACAACAACAGCGTGCTGGACCACGCGGTGACGGTGACACTGGCGTGATGGTTCAACAGCGCCTGTTCGGCTTGATCTTCGCCTTGGTCTGCGGCTTGCTGGCGTTTGGGTCCGTGAACGCCGGCACCGACGGCGTCACGGCCAAGCAAGCTCAGGAGGCCGAGTTCGAGTTGGGCAAGCGCCTGTTCACCAAAACAGCCGTGCCGGCTTGTGCGCTATGCCATACCCTGAGGGATGCGGGCTCCGAAGGTGCTGTGGGCCCGGTGCTGGATGAAATCAAGCCCGATGCCGATCGTGTGAGCAAGGCCTTGCGCAATGGGCTGGGCAATATGCCGGCCTTCAAGACCCTCGGTGAAGCCGAGATCAAAGCCCTGGCGCGCTACGTGTCGCAGGCCTCGGGCGGGGCAGGCCCGTCCGGCAATTAAATCTCAGGCGAGTTCAATAATCACCGGCGCGTGGTCGCTGGGTCGCTCGTTCTTGCGCGGCAGCTTGTCGATCACACAAGCCCTCACGTCGTTCTTCAAGGCCTGGCTGACCAAGATATGGTCGATGCGCAGGCCTTGGTTTTTTCTGAACGCAAGATTGCGGTAATCCCACCAACTCCAGCTCTTGGGAGCTTGCTCGAACAGCCGGAAGGCGTCACTCAGGCCTTGCGCCTGCAGCGCCTGAAAATGCGCGCGCTCCTGCGGCGTGCAGTGGATCTGGCCGGCCCAGGCGATGGGGTCGTACACATCGGCATCGGTCGGCGCGATATTGAAGTCACCCATCAACACCAGCTTTTCGTGGCTCTGCAATTCGGCGGCCACAAAGCGCTGCAGTGCCTCCAGCCAAGCCATTTTGTAGACAAATTTGTCGCTGTCCGGCGCCTGCCCGTTGGGGAAGTAGGCCCCTATGCAGCGCACGCCCTTGACCGTGCCGGCAATCACCCGTGCTTGCGGGTCGTCAAAGCCGGGTAGGTTTTTGATGACGTCGGTGGCGGCCTCGCCGCGGCTTAGCAGGGCCACGCCGTTATAGGTTTTTTGACCAAACCATTGCACCTGATAGCCGGCGGCCTCGATCTCGGCGGCGGGGAACTTGTCGTCGGTGAGCTTGGTTTCTTGCAGCACCAAAACGTCAACCGGGTTGGCCTGCAGCCAGTCCAGCATTTGCGGCAGGCGCACATTGAGCGAATTGACGTTCCAGGTGGCAAGTTTCATCGGTTTTTCTTATGCGTTGATAGGCCTCGGCATTGTGCATGAGCGGGGGCCGCAAACGCTTTTCGGCCTGAGACTCTATGATGGAACTTCGCGCAAACTGCGCACCGGTCCCGAGCGGATCGTGCATCGAACCCGCAACCAAGCGGCCTCCACAGACACTCTGCTTCAAGCGCTAAAAATGAAATCGATACAGAACAACGTAGTCAGCGTCGCCATCTTGTCAGCCGCACTGGCCCTGAGCTTCAACGCACCGGCCCGCGCGCATGGCGTGGAAGGGCATGCGGCGAAAGCAGGCACTGTCAACAAGGAGCAGATGACTTTTGGCATCGCCGGCGAGGCCAAAGCAGTCAATCGGACCGTCCAGGTCAGCATGTCGGATGCGATGCGCTTCACGCCTGCCCTGATTGAGGTCAAGCAAGGCGAGACCATCAAATTCGTCATCAAAAACGAGGGCAAGGTGATGCACGAGTTCGTCATCGGCAGCAAGGATTCCCTGGCCGAGCATGCGGCGATGATGCTGAAGTTTCCGAATATGCAGCACGATGAGCCCTATATGGCTCATGTGCAGCCCGGCGGCAAGGGCCAGATTGTCTGGACCTTCAACCGCGCCGGGGACTTCGACTTCGCTTGCCTGATCGCCGGGCATTACCAAGCCGGCATGGTGGGCCGGATCCAGGTGCTGGCAACTCCGGCTGCCGCTGCAAAAGCGGCAAAGTGAGGGTAGGGCTCTAGCGCGCCACCCAACCGCCGTCGACCGGCAGCGATATGCCGGTCATTTGCGCGGCGGCGTCGGAACACAAGAAGACGGCCAGGCCGCCCAGTTGTTCCGGCGAAGCAAATTGCAGCGAAGGCTGCTTTTCACTCAGCAGCTTGGTTTTCGCTTCGTCTGTGCTGATGTTTTCTTTGGCGGCCAGGGCATCAATTTGTTTTTGCACCAGCGGCGTCAATACCCAGCCCGGGCAGATGGCGTTGCAGGTGATGCCGCTCGTGGCGGTTTCCAAGGCCACCGTCTTGGTCAGGCCAACTACGCCATGCTTGGACGCCACATAGGCCGCCTTGTCGGCCGAGGCGACTAGGCCATGTACCGAGGCGATATTGATGATGCGTCCCCAGCCGCGCTCCTTCATGCCGGGCAGGGCGGCGCGGGTGGTCAGGAAGACGGCGGTCAAGTTGATCGCAATCACGGCATCCCAGCGCTCCAGCGGAAACTCATGCACTGGCGATACATATTGAATGCCGGCGTTGTTGACCAAGATGTCGACGCTGCCGAGTTCGCGCAAGGTGCTTTCGATCAAACCGGTCGCCTTTGCCGCAATCGACAAATCGGCCTCGTTATAGGCTACGCGCACGCCGTAAGTGCTGGCGAGTTCTTGGCGCAAGGCTTCGATCTCGGCGGCGTCGCCGAAACCGTTGATCATCAGATCGGCGCCGGCCGCCGCCAGCTGACGCGCCAGCCCCAGGCCAATACCACTGGTCGAACCGGTGACGACGGCAACTTTATTCTTCAACATCTGGCTGACTCCCTGTGAATAAGTGAAGCGGTGAAGATAATCCGGCAGCAAATGTTTTTGCCTAGACGCACCCACTGAGGTTGTGCTTCAGTCTAGCATGGCTGAAATTTGCCGCAGTATTTCATCCTGGCGATATGGCATCATTGATTGGGGATTCTTGATGTATATCTAAATTTTCATAATGATTTGGATATTGATTGGCTGGTCTTTTGTCATTGATCAGGCGTGCGAAAAAAAGGTGATATGAATACAAGTTTTGCAGCTTCTTTGGCGGAAATTCTGCCTTACGCCCTGTTGATTGCCTTGAGTCCGATATCCTTGGTCGCTATTATTTTGAATCTGTTTTCGCGCAGGGCGCGCCAAAATGGGCCGGCCTTCTTGGCCGGTTGGGTGCTTGGATTGGGGCTGATTTGTGGCGCAGCCGTGGTCTTGATCGAAGCGGGCGAGGAGGCCTATGCGCTGAGCCCATCGCTGCTGGAGTCTGTTGGGCGAACCTTGTTGGGTGCCGTCTTGTTGTTGGCAGCTTGGCGGCAGTGGCAAAAGCGACAACTGGCCCCTAGCACGCCTAAATGGATGGCGGCCATCGAATCATTTTCGCCGCGCAAAGCCGGCTTGGCTGGTTTTTTACTTTCCGGCTTTACCAACCCCAAAAATACCGTATTGATCGTGGCTGCCGGGATATCAATAACGCATGCGGGTTTGTCGCGGCCGGATGCCGCCTTATTGATTCTCTTGTTTGTTGTGTTTGCCAGTTTGGGTGTTTTCATACCCTTGTGCTATTTTTTGATGGGCGGCAGCGCGGCGAAGGCGGTGCTGAAGGTTTGGCAGCTGGCCTTGGTCAAACACAATGCCCTGGTGATGGCCGTGATGTTGCTTATTTTTGGTCTTTTGTTGGTGACCAAGGGTTTGCGCGGACTGATTGCCTGAGGGTACTCAGGAATATTCCCCCCAAACTTCAGGTATTGAGCCGATGGCGCTGCAAGGCCGACCTGCCTACAGTGCCTTGAAATTCGGCGCATGAATTGCATGCGCCTTCAATCGATCGGCGCTTTAGAAGTGTGCAAGGCTCCAAGCAAGCCACATTGGAGTAAAGCCGCGCGCCGCAGTGGAGGGGAGCGATTTGGAAATCAGGCAAGCAGGCCCACCGAGCGGCGACGAGATGGAGGCGCCCGAGCTTGCGGTGGCCCAGACTTCGCGGCGCTTTGCCTTGTTGTGCTATTTGATCGCCCTGCCCATCACGTTGTTGATCGCTTTTGAGCTGATCGGGTCCAGCCTGCAGCATATGCAGCTTGCCCGGGAGCAAGCACATGCCCGCGTCAAAGCCGTGGCGACGGCTGCGGCAACAAGCCTGCAGCAGCAACTCGGCCGCGATCTAGTCTTGCTGAAAAACCTGGCCCGGGAAGCGGCCAGGCAAGACGCCGATGCGGCTCGTTGCGCGCGCTTTTCCAGCGCTCTTGTCCGGCTGGACCAGGTGCTGGTCAATTTAAGCGTTAGAGATCTGCATGGCGAGCTGATCTGCGAGCTGGTAAGCCCGCATGGGCGGCTGCCGCCAAGCCCGGCGAGCTTGCAAAATGCAAGCCTGTCCTTGCACAGTGCAGGTCGTTGGCTGACCTGGCTGACGCAGCCGCTGTTCGACAGCTCGGGTCAGCGCCTGGGTTCCTTGAACCTGCAACTGGACCTCTTGCAGATGAGTGAGCGCCTGCGCGAGGGCCTGCCCAGCCATGCGGTCGTGGAGGTGTTGAGTCGGCAGCAGACCATTGTGGCCCGTTCAAGCGATGCAGCCGCCTTCATTGGTCGGGTCAATGTCTCGGCCGATGCCCTGCGTGACTTGCTGGGGCGGCAAGGATTCCGAGAAGGCGAGTTCAGCGCCCCCTTGGCGCCGGATGAGGGGCCGCGCCTGAACCATGTTGTGAGCATTGCGGGGACGGATTGGCGCTTGCTCGCCGGGCTGCCGCAGGCCGAACTTTTTGCAGACGCCGAGGCCATGCTGCGTCATAGTTTGGCCCTTGGCTTGGCCTTTGTCATGCTGATCACCTGGTTGAGCTGGCGCATAGGCCTGAGCTTGAT
This sequence comes from Roseateles albus, assembly GCF_028595345.1. Lineage (NCBI taxonomy): Bacteria > Pseudomonadati > Pseudomonadota > Betaproteobacteria > Burkholderiales > Sphaerotilaceae > Roseateles > Roseateles albus. Next base: position 47,912 of record NZ_JAQQXT010000010.1, read on the forward strand.
CGTGCTGAATATTGGCCGCTCAAAGTCAAACGCCTTGCCTTGACGGGCGGGTGTCTTTCCTTTTGGCTTCATCGTGTTGGAGAGTCATTTGTCAAGGCCCGGTTTCCTGCCTTTGCGCACGCTCAATGCCCGCCTGACGCTGGTTACCCTGGCCTTGGTAGTGTTGAGCATTTGGACGCTGGCGATCTACGTCGGTCGCATCGTGCATGACGATGTGCAGGCCTTGCTGAGCGAGCAGCAATATCGCAGTGTGGGTCTGTTGGCGGCCGAGATCAATGATCAGCTGGGAACGCGCTTCGCTGCACTTGAGGCGGTCGCAAGAGAGGCCGGCGGTGCGAGGGATGCAGACCCCGTAGAAGCTCAAAGCCTGCTGGATCAGCGGCCGGTCTTGCTGTCCCTCTTCAACGGCGGGGTGGTGTTCATCGCCAAGGATGGGCGGGCGATTGCCGATGCGCCGCCGCTGCCCGGCCGGGTGGGCAGCAACTATTTGCGCAACACCGATGTCGCTGACTGCCTGAATGATGGCCGCTCCCGCGTCGGGCGCGCGGTGATGGGGCGGATCTTGAAGACCCCCGTGTTCGGCCTGATCGTGGCCGTGCGTGATGGGGGCGGTCAGGTGCAGGGCGTCCTGGTCGGCCTGATCAATATGGCCAAGCCGAGTTTTTTGGACCGCATCACGGCCCATGGTTTTGGCCAAACCGGGCATTTCTTTTTGGTGTCAATCAAGCATCGCCTGAGCATCACGTCCAGCGACCCCGGTCGCGTCATGCAAACTCTGGCGCCGCTCGGTGAAGACCCGGCTCTGGACCGACTCCTCGCAGGGCAACACAGCAGCTTGGTTTACACCAACCCGGCCGGGCAAGAGGCGCTGGTGTCGCTGACGACCGTGCCGCTGGCGGGTTGGGCGGTGGCGGCATCCTTGCCGACCGAAGAAGCTTTTGCGCCGCTGCACGCCATGCAGCGGCGTATGTTGTGGGCCGCCTTGGGCTTGAGTTTGCTGGCTGCGGGTCTGATGTGGTGGCTGCTGCAACATCAGCTCGCGCCGCTGGTGCAAGCGGCCAAACACCTGGCTGTCGCGGCGGCCACATCAAGTACCGGTTTGCCTATGCAGCCTTTGCCAATCAAACGGCCCGATGAAATCGGCCTGCTGATCGCGGGTTTCAATCTGCTCTTGGCCGAACTCGGCGAGCGCGAACTCGCACTGGCCGACAGCGAGGCACGCTACCGGGCCATGATCGAGCAGTCACCCGAGCCCATCGCCGTGCACCGGGCGGGCCGCTTGCTCTTTGCCAACCCGGCCTTGGTCAAGTTATTGGGCGGGCAATCGGCCCAGGACCTGGTCGGCCAACCGGTGCTGAAATTCATCCACCCCGATGAGCATTCGCAGGTACTGGCCAGAGTGGCGCAGGTGGCCGAAGGTGGGCTGCGTTTGATCCCGTTGGAATCGCGCTATCTGAAGCTGGACGGCAGCGTCATCGACGTCGAAGTGCAGGGCGCCATGATCGAGTTTGACGGCGCGCCTGCCAATTTGGCGCTGGTGCACGACATCACCGAGCGCAAGCAAAGCCGGCTCGCGCTGCAGGCGGCCTTGCAGGAGAAGACGGTGCTGCTGAACGAAGTTCATCACCGGGTGAAAAACAATCTGCAGGTGGTCAGCAGCCTGATGCGGCTGGAGGCGGCGCGCGGCGCCGAGGACCGCACTCGACAGGTCTTGACAGATATGCAAGGGCGCCTGCGCGCAATGGGCATGCTGCATGAGTCGCTTTATCGCAGCGGCCTTTTTGCCAGCGTGAATCTGGGCGCTTATCTGAAGGATGTGGCCGTGCAGGCCTGCCGCAGCCAAGGCAGCCCAGCGGTTCGGCTGCATTTGGATATGGGATGCCTGCAAGTGAGCCTGGACCAAGCCACACCCTGCGGCTTGCTGGTCAATGAGCTGATCACCAATGCCTATAAGCATGGCTTTGTCGGCGGCCGAGCGGGCGTGCTGAAGCTGAGCTTGCAGCCGCAGGCTGGCAGCGAGCAAACCGATACAGCTCGGCAATGGTGCCTGCGCGTGCAGGATGATGGCATCGGCTTGCCGCAAGACTTCACGCTGGCCGGCACGTCCTCGCTAGGCCTGCAACTGGTGGGCGATTTGGCCCGTCAGATCGGCGGCGTCTTGACGGTTGGCCCGCTGCCGCTGGCTGCTTTCGAGTTGCGCTTCATGCCACAAACCACGGCGCAAACCACGGCGCAAACCGCGCCCCAAAACTCGCTCTCAACCTCGCCCCCAACCGAGGCCCCAAAAGATGAGTCATGAACCCGCTGCTTCGCCCCCAAGCCCGCCCGCTCAGCTGAGTGAGCTCGAGGCCTATAAACGAGCTTTGGACGAGCATGCCATCGTCGCGATCACCGATGCGCGCGGCAGCATCTGCTATGTGAACGACAAGTTCTGCGCGATTTCAAAATGGTCGCGCGAGGAATTGATAGGCAGTGATCACCGCATCATCAATTCCGGTCACCACCCCAAGGCCTTTATCCGCGAGCTGTGGGAGACGATAAGCAGCGGCCGGGTCTGGAAGGGCGAATTGAAGAACCTGGCCAAGGACGGCAGCATCTATTGGGTCGAGACCACCATCGTGCCTTTTCTGGGCGCGGATGGGAGCCCGGCCCAATATGTGGCGATCCGCGCCGAGATCACGGCGCGTAAATTGCTGGAGCAACACAACGAAGAAATGCTCTTGGAGTTGCAGGCAGCCAACCGTGAGTTGAATGACTTCGCCTACATCGTCTCGCATGACTTGAAGGCTCCGCTGCGCGGCATCAGCAGCCTGGCGAGCTGGTTGATGAGCGACTACGCCGACAAACTAGGCGCCGAAGGTGCGCAGCAGCTCGGCCTGATTGACAACCGCGTCAAGCGCCTGGGCGCCTTGGTTGACGGCATCTTGGCCTACTCGCGCGCCGGTCGCGGGCGGGAGGAGCGCCGCTTGGTCAATTTGGATGCGCTGGTGCGCAATAGCATCGAGTTATTGGCCCCGCCGCCGCACCTAATGATTGAGCTGAACGGAACCTTGCCGAGCGTGCAAATAGACCCCTTCAAAGCTCAGCAGCTGTTTCAAAACCTGCTCTCCAACGCAATCAAATACATGGACAAAGCGGCCGGCCGGGTGACGGTGAGCTGCGCGGTGATCGGGCCGATGTGGCAGTTCACGGTGGCCGATAACGGCCCCGGCATTGAGGCCAGATTTTTCGACAAGATATTCCAGCTGTTTCAAACCCTGAGCCCGCGTGACAAGGTCGAGAGCACCGGCGTTGGCCTGGCCTTGGTGAAGAAGATCGTCGAGCTCGAGGGGGGGCGCGTTTGGGTCGAATCCACGCCCGGAGAAGGTGCTGCTTTTCATTTCACGCTGCCGGCCGAAATCGTGTAGCGTTGCGTCTCGGCATTGTGCAAAGAAGAAGTCCGCTGCAAAGCCTGACGCAAAATCATCGGCAGCAGTGCAATCAGTAGCCAGCGAGGGCCAGATCATCATGCAAGCACAGCAACATATATTGCTGATCGAAGACGATGAGGTCGATGTGATGACGGTGCGCCGCTCACTCAGAGATTTGGGTGTGGAATATCCGCTCGATCAGGTCAGCGATGGTGAAGCGGGCTTGGCGTTTTTGCGCGATCCGGCCAAGCCCAGGCCGGGCTTGATCCTGCTTGACCTCAATATGCCCCGCATGAATGGGATCGAATTCTTGGCCGTGCTCAAGCAAGACCCTCTGCTCAAGCGCATTCCGGTGGTGGTGCTGACCACATCTCAAGAAGAGACCGACCGCATGGCCAGCTTTGATCAAAATGTCTCGGGCTATATGCTCAAGCCGGTCGACTACCCGCAGTTTGTGCGCACCATGCAAGTGATTCGCGACTATTGGTCGACCAGTGAAGGGGCACCCAATTGAACGCGGCGAACTTGCCCGCATTCAATGCTGCCAGCGTCGTCAGTTTGCTGTTGATCGAAGACGATCTGGTCGACGAAATGGCCTTTTTGAAGGCGGTCAAGGAGCAAGGCCTGCCTTACCGTGTTCGCGTTGCGCGCTCGGTCGCGCAGGCGCGCAGCGAGCTGGCCGGGCAAGCTTTCGACATCATCCTGTCCGACTACAACCTGGGCGACGGCACTTGCTTTGATTTGATCGATGCGTTTGGCGCGCAGCTGGTGCTGTTGGTGGCGGGCATGGGCGAGGAGCAAATCGCGGTGCGCGCGCTCGAGTTGGGCGTGCACGACTATATGTTGAAGGACCCACAGCGCGGTTATCTCAAGCTGCTTAAATGGCGCGTGGCCACGGCCTTGCAGCAGACCAATCTGGCCAGGCAGTTGCATGCCAGCCAGGCCAGTCTGCGGGCAACCTTGGATGCCGTGCCCGACCTGCTGTTTGAGCTCGACCTGCAGGGGCGCTATCACGACTACCACTCCGCCCGCAGCGATCTACTGGCCGCACCCGCCGAGGTATTTCTGGGCAAGTTGGTCAGCGATATCTTGCCGTCCGCTGCTGCGGCCGTGGTGATGGCCAGCCTGGAGCAAGCTGATCGGGAAGGCTTCTCGATCGGTCAGCAGATGCGGCTCGATCTGGCGCAAGGCCCGATGTGGTTCGAGCTTTCGGTGGTGCGCAAGGTAGATGCGGCATCCGAGCAGTCTCGCTTCGTGGTCTTGTCGCGTGACATCACGGCGCGCAAGCAGAGCGAGGAAGCTTTGCGTCAGAGCTTGCAGGACAAGGAAGCCTTGCTCAGGGAGGTGCATCACCGAGTCAAGAACAATTTGCAGGTGATCACCAGCCTCTTGCGCCTGGAGGCGGGCCGCAGCAGCCTGCCGCAAACCAAGTCGGTGCTGGACGCGATGCAGGGTCGCATCCGCTCGATGGCCTTGCTGCATGAGACGCTGTATCGCTCGGGTGTCTTTGCGGGTTCCGATCTGTCGGTCTATTTGGCGCAGGTCGCCACGCAGGTGTTTCGCCTGTCGGCCAGTGGCCGGGTGCGCCTGACGCTGGACCTGGCGCCGCTCAAGGTCGGCCTGGACCTGGCCACGCCTTGCGGGCTCTTGCTCAATGAGCTGGTCAGCAACTGCTTCAAGCATGGCTTTGCGAGCGGCGCAGATGAGGCGGCGCAAGGTGGCGCACTCAGTGAAGGGGAAGTTCGCGTCAGCTTGCAGCCGCTGGCCGGTGGCCCCCGCTGGCGCTTGACGGTCAGCGACACCGGTGCCGGCCTGCCGGCGGACTTTGAGGCCAGGCGCGAGCGCTCCTTGGGCCTGCAACTGGTGTCCGACCTGGCGCATCAAATCGGCGGTCAGCTTGAAGTCGGTGCTGGGCCGGCGGCGGAATTCAGCGTCAGCTTCTTGCCACGCTGACGCATGCTGCCCCTGACCATCATGCATGACATCGCCTGGCCTGATCTGGCCAAATATCTGCTGCTTTTGCTTGGCTTGGCCTTGCTTCTCGCCACAGCCTTTGTGATCTTGTTGCGCCGCCAAGTCAGGCAAGCCGTGGCCGAACTCGCCCACGGCCAGCAGCTGCTCAAGCGCAGCGAAGAGAGCTTGAGCATCACGCTGCACTCGATCGGCGACGCGGTGATCGCCACCGACGCGGCCGGCCTGATCACCCGCATGAACCCAGTGGCCGAGCGCCTGACCGGCTGGACCTTGGCCGAGGCCTTGGGGCGGACGCTGCCGGAGGTGTTTTGCATCATCGATACCGGCAGCCGCCAGCCACGTGAGGACCCCGCGCAGCGGGTATTGGCCAGCGGCCTGGCCATGGGCTTGGCCAATCACACCAGCTTGCTGGCGCGAGGCGGGGCGGAGTATCAAATCGCTGACAGCGCCGCGCCGATTCGCGATGCCGCCGGCCAACTGCAAGGCATGGTGCTGGTGTTCAGCGATGTCAGCGAGGCCTACCGGGTGCAAGCGAGCTTGGCCATCAGCGCCGAGTTGCTGGAGCGCACCGGTGCGCTGGCCAAGGTCGGCGGCTGGCAGCTTGAGTTGGCCACGATGAAGCTGAGCTGGACGCGCGAGACCTTTCGCATCGCCGAGTTGTCGGACGCGCTGGAGCCGCCGCTGGCCGACGGCATCCACCTGTTTGCGCCCGAGGCCCGGCCCTTGATCGAGGCGGCCTTGCAGGCTGCCATCGACAGCGGTACGCCTTACGACATGGAACTGCCATGGATAGGCGCGCAGGGAACGCCCAAATGGGTGCGCACACAAGGCTCGGCCGTGCGTGAAAACGGCATTACGCTGAAATTGATCGGCACGATTCAGGACATCAGCGAGAGTCACCAGGCCAAGCGTGAGCTGGAGCTGTCCTTGCAGGAGAAGGTCGGCCTGCTCAATGAGGTGCACCACCGGGTCAAGAACAATCTGCAAGTCATCACCAGCTTGTTGCGCCTTGAGGCCACGCGCAGCGAACAGCTCGAAACCCGCGCGGTCTTGGGCGAGATGCAGGCGCGCATTCGCTCGATGGCACTCTTGCATGAGTCGCTCTACCGCAGCGGGATCTTTGCCTCCGTTGATCTGGCGAGTTATTTGCAGCTGCTGGCAACGCAGGCGGTGCGAGCGCAGGTCGGCGATGTCGCGGTGAAATTGACCTTGCAGCTGCGCCCGCTGACGATGAGCCTAGATCAGGCCGCACCGATTGGCCTGCTGGTCAATGAGCTGATCTCAAACAGCTTCAAACATGCTTTCCCGGCCGGGCGCGGGGGCGAGCTCAAGATCGAGCTGCAAGCCTTGGATGAGGCCGAGCGGCAGTGGTGCCTGCGGGTCAGCGATAACGGCGTGGGCTTGGGCGACGCGGCCGAATTCGAGGCGCGTTGTGCGCGCTCGCTGGGAATGCAACTGGTGTTTGATCTGGCGCGTCAGCTTGGCGCCACATTGAGTATTGGCCCGGCACCTCTGGCTATTTTCGAGTTGCTGTTTGTGTACGATGCTCCTCGCAGCCCTCATATATCCACCCGCCCGGCCCCTTTGAACTGAAGCCCTATGCCCAATTCCACGTCAGGCCAGCGCATATTGGTTGTCGAAGACGAGGTTCTGGTGGCGCGCGATATCGAGCAGCAATTGCGCCAGCTCGGCTATCTGCCGGTGGCTCAAACAGGCCGCGGCGAAGAAGCCATTCGCTTGGCCCATGAGTTGCGGCCCGATCTGGTCTTGATGGACATTCAATTGGCCGGCTCGCTTGACGGCATCAGCGCGGCGCAGGCGATACGCGATCAATGCGGGCTACCGGTGGTGTTCCTGACCGCCTTTGCGGCCGATGATGTGTTGGCGCGGGCCAAATTGACCGAGCCTTTTGGCTACATCTTGAAGCCGTTTTCGGAGCGGGAATTGCGGACCGTGCTTGAAATGGCGCTGTACAAGTCCAAGAGCCAGGCCCAGTTGCGCGACAGCGAGGCGCGCTACCGCGCCCTGGTCGAATGGTCACCCGAGGCCTTGGTCGTGCATCGCCGTGGCCGGCTGATCTTTGCCAACCCGGCGGCGGTCGAGCTGTTGGGCGCGCGTTCGGCCCAGGATCTCTTGGGCCGCCGCGCACTGGAGCTGCTCCATCCCGAGCAGCATGACACGGCGCGGGCCAGCCTGGCGGCGGTGAGCGTGCCGGGTGCAAGATCCGCGTTGGCTGAGCAGCGCTTTATTCGGCTTGACGGGCGCGAAATCGATGTGGAGGTCGTGGGCACCACGATCCCCTTTGATGATGAGTTGGCCGTGCATGTGCTGATCCGTGACATCACCGAGCGCAAGCAAGCGCAGGCGCAGCTGCGCAAGCTGTCGCTCGCAGTGGAGCAAAGCAGCGAAGCCATTTTCATCACCGATGTGAACGAGTGCATCGAGTATGTGAACGAGTCTTATATGGCCTCATGCGGCCAGACGCGCGCGCAGTTGCTGGGCAGCACACCGGCGCTGTTTGCCAACAGCACGGCGCCATTGCCGGCCATACGCGCCGCCTTGCAAGGCGGCGATACCTGGCGCGGCCTGATTCAAGCCGATACAGAGGCGGACCGCATTGACTTCGCCATCATCAGCCCCTTGCGCCAGCCCGATGGGCAGATCAGCCACTATGTCGCGGTCATGGAGGATGTCACCGAGCGCACCCGCATGGGCCGCGAGTTAGACAAACACCGCTTCCATCTGGAGGAGTTGGTCGGGCGGCGCACCCAGGAGCTGGCGGTGGCGCGCGAGCAAGCCGAGGAGGCCAGCCTGGCCAAGAGTGCATTTCTGGCCAATATGAGCCATGAAATTCGCACCCCGATGAATGCCATTCTGGGGCTGAATTACTTGCTGCGCCGCGATGATCCGTTGCCCGCGCAGGTGCCGCGCCTGGACCGCATTGCCGGGGCCGGCCAGCATTTGCTGAGCCTGATCAATGACATTCTTGACCTCTCCAAAATCGAGGCCGGCCGGGTGCAGCTCGAGCGCATTGACTTCCATCTGGGGGCGCTGCTCGATCAGGTCGAGGCGATGATCGCCGAGACGGCGCTGCGCAAAGGCCTCAAGATCAAGCTGCTCAGCGATGGCGTGCCGAGCTGGTTGAACGGCGACCCGACGCGCCTGCGTCAAGCGCTGCTCAACTATGCCGGCAATGCGGTCAAGTTCACCGAGCAGGGCGGTGTGACTCTGCGGGTGAGCCTCCTGCCGCGCCTGCCCAGCTCGGCCGAGGCGACGCTGCGACTGCGCTTTGAAGTCGAGGACAGCGGCGCGGGCTTGAGCGAAGAGGCGGTCGGGCGGCTGTTCCAGATCTTCGAGCAGGCCGATGCGTCCACCACCCGCAAGCATGGTGGCACCGGCCTGGGGCTCGCGATCACGCAGCGCCTGGCGCATCTGATGGGCGGCGAGGCGGGGGTCAGCAGCCGCCTGGGCGAGGGCAGCTGCTTTTGGTTCACTGCCGAGTTGCGCGCGGGCCAGGCGCACAAGCCTGACTTCGCTTCGCTGCCGGGCTTCGAGGATGCCGTCGATGTGCTGGGCCTGGAGGTGCAAGTGCGGCGCCTGCATGGCGGCGCGCATGTGCTGCTGGTGGATGACAACGAGGTCAATCTGGAAGTGGGGCTGGACATGCTGCACCGGCTGGGCCTGCAAGTGAGCACCGCCACCGACGGTGCCGCAGCGCTGGCCTTGGTCGAGCAGATGGCGCAGAGCCAGCCTTTTGATCTGGTGTTGATGGATATGCAGATGCCGGTGATGGACGGCTTGCAAGCCTGCCGGCGCATCCGCGCTTTGACTGTGGGCGGCTCGGTGCCGGTGCTGGCCTTGACCGCCAATGCCTTCGATGAGGACCACCGCGCTTGTGACGAAGCGGGCATGAACGATTTCATCTCCAAGCCGATCGAACCCTTGCAGCTCTACCGGGCCTTGCTGAAATGGCTGCCGGCCACCCAGCAGCGAGGTAACCCGGAAGCCGCGCTGGGGCTTGCGCCTCAGCCGGCCGCGAGCCCCAGCGTAGCGCCGGCCAATGCTGCGCGCTTGAACCGTTTGGCCCTGTTGCCGGGCTTGAATCTGAGCAAAGGCTTGGCGGCGCTGCGAGGCAATAGCGAGAAGTACCTGAATCTGCTGACCCGTTTGCTGCAGTCCAATGCGCATTGCGCGGCAGCCCTGACAACGCAGTTGGCGGGCGCTCATACGGGCGCTGCCCGGCAAATCGTGCATACCTTGAGGGGCACTGCGGCGGCCTTGGGCGCGCTGCGGCTGGCCGAAATTGCCGCCGCGATTGAGGATAGCTTGCGCGATATGGAAGCCCAAGGTGCCGCTGCTTCAGAAGGCTATGGCGCTGATCTGCTGGCAGCGTTCGGCCCCGACATTGCGCGGCTGGATGCGGAGCTACAGAGCCTGACCAAGGCGATGGCGGAGGAGGGCGATGCCGCAGGTCTGGCCGCGCAGGCCAGCGGGCGCGGGGCGGTTTTACGCCAGCTCGACGCCTTGCTGGCGGACGGCGATATCGCCGCCGTTGTCTTGTTGGAAGACCATGCGGTGCTGCTGCGCAGCGCGCTGGGTGACTCCTTCGACGCGCTTGAAAACCTGATCAGCCAGTTCGAATTTGCGCAGGCAAAAGCCATGCTGGAATTGATCATAGACAATGACCATTCCTGAGCGCCGCTTCAGGCCCGTCGATGCCCCCTCCAGCCTGTGACTCTTGCCCATGACCGAGCTGCCGTCGCCCAGAATATTGATTGTTGAAGACGAGCACATCGTCGCCCGCGACCTGCAGCAGCAATTGCTTGACCTCGCTTACAGCCCGATCGGACACGCCACCAGCGGCGAGCAGGGCTTGGCCATGGCGGCCGAGCTGCGCCCCGACCTGGTGCTGATGGACATCCAACTCAATAGCGAGCTGGACGGCATCGAGGCGGCGCGGCAAATCCGCGCGCATCTGGCCTTGCCGGTGGTGTTTTTGACTGCTTTCGCCGCCGACGAGGTGTTGGCGCGCGCCAAGCTGACCGAGCCCTATGGCTACATCCTCAAGCCCTTCACCGAGCGCGAACTGCGCACGGTGCTGGAGATGGCGCTGTACAAGCACAAGGCCGAGCAAGGCCTGGCCGAAGGTGCGGCGCAACTGCGCGCCCTGTCACGCCGGGTGCTCGAGGTGCAGGAAACCGAGCGCCGCCGCCTGGCGCTGGAGTTGCATGACGAGTTGGGCCAATCGCTGACGGCGATCAAAATCAATCTGCAATCGCAGGCGCGTTTTCGGACCACCTCGCCCGAGGCATTGGGCTTGGAGAATATTCGCATCGTCGATGACGCCTTGCAGCAGGTGCGGCGCTTGGCGATGGCGCTGCGCCCGTCGATGCTGGATGATTTGGGCCTAGCGCCGGCGCTGCGCTGGTTGACCGAGCAGGCGGCTGCGCGCAGCGGCTATGAACTGCAGTTTCAGGCGCTGACGCCGACGGTACGCTTGCCGCCCGAGATCGAGACGACGTTTTTCCGCATCGCCCAAGAGGCGCTGACCAATGTGGCCCGCCATGCGCAGGCGAGCCAGCTCGAAGTGGTGTTGCAACAAAGTGATGAGGATTTGGTGATGAGCATCAATGACAACGGCCGTGGCTTCGAGCCACAAGCCTCGCGGGGCTTGGCCGTCGCTGGCGCCAGTTTGGGCCTGCTGGGCATGCAAGAGCGTGCGATGCTGATAGGCGCCAGCTTGCTTATCGAGTCCAGCCCAGGGCGCGGCTGCATGGTGCTGCTGAGCTGCCCGCTGTTTGCGCCCGAGGTGCCCAGATGAGTTGCAGGGTCTTGCTGGCCGATGACCACACGCTGGTGCGCGCAGGTTTGCGCAAGCTGCTGGAGTCACTGCCTGGCGTGGAGGTGGTGGGCGAGGCCTGTGACGGCACGGAGGTGTTGAGTCTTGCCGAACAGCTGCGCCCGGATGTGGTGGTGATGGATGTGGCGATGCCGGGGCTCAATGGCCTTGATGCGACCGCCCGACTGAAGCTGAGCCAGCCCGACAGCAAGGTGCTTATTCTGTCCATGCATCAAAACGAAGACTATGTGCGCCAGGCGCTGCGCCAAGGTGCGGCCGCCTATTTGCTCAAGGATGCGGCGCCGACCGAGTTGGAAGCGGGCTTGCGCGCTGTGATGCGCGGTGAAACCTATCTGAGCGCGGCGGTGTCCAAGGGCGTGATGAGCGACTATGTGAAGCGCCTGCGCTTTGATGAGCCCAGTGGCTCGCAGCTGACGCCGCGCCAGCGCGAGGTGCTGCAGCTGATTGCCGAGGGCAATAGCAGCAAGGAGATTGCGCGGCGGCTGGATCTGTCGGTCAAGACGGTCGACACCCATCGCAGTCAGCTGATGCGCCAACTCGATATTCACGAGGTCACCGGCCTGGTGCGCTACGCGCTGCGCTGCGGCCTGATCTCGGTCGACAGCTAAGGCTTCAACCCACTCGGGCAATTCCCGCCCGCAGTTCAGGTGTCTTGCCGATAGGCCAGCATCTGCTCCATGCATACAGTGGCAAGCAATGATCAGACATTGGGCCGCGGGCGAGGAAGAGATGGCAATCAAGATCTTGCTGGTTGACGACAACCCGACCTTTGTGGCGGCCGTCAGCGCTTTCCTGGCGCGCCTGCCCGAGGTTGAGGTGGTCGCTCATGCAGCGAATGGCCAACAGGGTTTGGCGCAAATAGCGCAACACCGGCCCGATTTGGTGCTGCTGGACATTGCCATGCCGGAAATGAACGGCCTGGAGATGGCGGCGCGCCTGCGCGAACAGCCCGATCCGCCCCGCATGGTGTTCTTGTCCATGCATGACAGCAGTGGCTACCATATAGCCGCACATGGGCTGGGGTCCAGCTTCGTCAGCAAGGCCAATTTTGTCGATGGTCTGCTGCCCATCATCACCCAGATGCAGCAAGACGAACAGGACTGAGGCGCGCAAACCATCATGCAGAGCAGCGCACTCAAACCCCGGATCCTGGTCGTCGAAGACGAGGCCATCGTCGCGCGCGACTTGCTGCAGCAGCTCGACTTGCTGGGCTATCAGACGGTCGGCCACGTCACCCGCGGTGAGGACGCAGTCGAGCTGGCCGGCAGCGCCAAGCCGGATCTGGTGCTGATGGACATCCAGCTGGGCGAGGGCATGGACGGCGTTTGCGCTGCGCAAATCATTCGTGACCGCTTTGCGTTGCCGGTGGTGTTTTTGACCGCCTTTGCTGCCGACGAGACCTTGGCCCGGGCCAAGCTGACCGAGCCCTTCGGCTACATCCTGAAGCCTTTTTCCGAGCGTGAGCTGCGCACCGTGCTGGAGATGGCGCTGTACAAGCATGGCGCCGAAGCCCGCCTGCGTGCCTCGGCACTGCATAGCCAGACCATTCTGGACAATATGCTGGATGGGGTCGTCACCATCGACGCCTATGGCCAGATGCTGAGCTGCAATAGCGCCGCGTGCAAGTTGTTTGGCTATGCCGCCGAAGAATTGTTGGGCCGCAATGTCCGGCTGTTGATGCCCGAGCCGCATGCCGCCCAACATGACCGTTATCTGCAACATTACCGCGAGGGCGGCGAAAAACGCGTGATTGGCAAGGCGCGCGAGGTCGAGGCGCGCCACCGTGACGGCCATCTGCTGCCGATCAGCCTGCTGGTGTCTGAAATTGTCGGTGCTGAGCCGCGCAGCTATATCGGCCTGCTGCGCGACATCACGCCGAACCGCCAGCATATCGAAGAGCTGCACCGGCTTGCCTACTACGACAGTTTGACCGGCTTACCGAACCGGCGTTTGCTGACCGAGCGCCTGCAGCATGCGATGCAGGTGGCCGCCCGCAGCGGGCGCCATGGCGCGCTAATGCTCTTGGACCTGGATCATTTCAAACAGCTCAATGACACGCAGGGCCACGGCGTCGGCGACGAGTTGCTGCTGCAAGTGACCCAGCGGCTGCAGGACGTGGTCCATGCAGCCGCGCACGCGGGTGCTCATTTGGCCCCGGCACTCGACGTGCACCCGGAAGGTTTGATTGCACGCCTGGGCGGCGACGAGTTCGTGGTCTTGCTGGAGGGCTTGAGCAGCCTGGATCATGAAGCGGCGACCCAGGCCGAGTCGTTCGCGGGCAAGATCCTGGAGAGCTTGCGCGAACCCTATTTGCTGCGCGACAAGAGCTACCAGGGCACGCCCAGCATCGGTGTCGTCGTGCTGACGCAGGAGACCCATAGCAGTGACGAGTTACTCAAGCGGGCCGATGTGGCGATGTACCAGGCCAAGTCCGCCGGGCGCAACACCATGCGCTTTTTTGACCCCGCGCTGCAAGCCATCGCCAGTGCTTTCATCGCCTTCGAGCTTGACCTGCGCCACGGTCTGGAGCGCCAGGAGTTCGAGCTGCATTACCAGGTGCAGGTCAACTCGGTCGGCGCGGTCACCGGGGTAGAGGCCTTGCTGCGCTGGCGTCGCGGCGGCACGGAGATGGTGCCGCCTGTCCAGTTCATCCCGATTGCCGAAGCCAATGGCCTGATATTGCCGCTCGGCCAATGGGTGCTGGAGACGGCCTGCGCGCAGCTGGTCGCCTGGAGTCAGGACCCGCAGCGTGCGCACTGGACCATGGCCGTCAACGTCAGCGCGCTGCAGTTCGCGCAAATCGACTTTGTCGAACATGTCGGGCAGGCGCTGCAAAAGACCGGTGCCAAGCCAACGCAGCTGAAGCTGGAGTTGACCGAGAGCATGTTGGTCGACGATATCGAGGGCGTGGTCGCCAAGATGAAGGCCATCAAGGGCTATGGCGTGGCCTTCTCGCTGGATGACTTTGGCACCGGCTACTCCTCGCTGTCCATCCTCAAGCGCTTGCCGCTGCAACAACTCAAGATCGACCAGAGCTTTGTGCGCGACATCCTGGTCGACCCGAATGATGCGGTGATTGCCCGCACCATTGTGGCGCTGGCCCATAACCTTGACTTGCGGGTGATTGCCGAAGGGGTCGAATCGGCCGAGCAGCGCGACTTCCTGGCTGCGATTGGTTGCGATGCGTTTCAGGGTTATTTCTTCGGCCGGCCGGTGCCAGCCGCAGACCTGAATTAGGCTGACCCCGCAAAGGCATTCGTCAAGGCCTGCCGCAAGTCGTGCTCCTCGAAGGGCTTGACCAGAAAACCGGCCGGCTCACAAAGTTTGGCGCGCTGCAGGCTGTCCGGGCCGTCGAAGGCGCTCAAAAACAAGCTGCGCAAGGCGAAGCGCTGGCGAATCAGCTGTGCCGTGCTGATGCCGTCCATGGCGCCGTCCAGATGTACGTCCATCAAGACCAGTTCGGGCCGCGAATCGGCTGACAGTTCGGCCAGCATGTCTATCGCCTGCTCACCGCTGGCGGCCGGGCCCAGCGCGGTATAGCCCAGATCCCGCAGCTGCAGCATGATGTCGCGGGCGATGATCGCTTCATCTTCGACCACCAGTATTCGGCATGGCTGCTTCATGGCGGCATCACCAGCGCACTCGGCGCCACTGCCTTGAAGTCAATGCTGAACGCCACGCCTTGGCCCGGCTTCGAGCTGATGCTCAAAGCCCCCTTGACCTGGCGGCACAGGTCTCCCACCAATTGCAGGCCCAGCGAACTCTGGCGCCTGGCCTCGAAGTCGTCCGCCAGGCCGGGGCCGTTGTCGGCAAGCCGCAAGCGCCATAGCGAACTCGCGGCATCAACAGCCTGCAGACTGAGCTTGATCTCGCCCGCTCCCAATGGATGAGGCTGGGCAAACCCATGCTTGAGGCTGTTGGAGATCAACTCGTTGACCAGCAAGCCAAAGGCAGCGGCCTGGTCCATGCTCGTTGGCAAGGCTGACATGTCCAGCGTCAAGCGCACCCCTGCGAGGTCCAGCACCTGTGCGCGAAAGGCCTGGGTCGCCACTTGCCCCAGATAAGCACCCAGATCGACCGCAGCAAAAGTGCCCGAGCGGTAGAGCGTTTCATGCAGCTGTGCCATCGCCCTGATGCGGCCCTGCATCGCCTGCAGCACGGTCTTGGTGTCGGCCACCGCGCTGCGCCCCGCCTCCAGGCGCAAGAGGCTGGTGATGACCTGTAAATTGTTTTTGACCCGGTGATGCACTTCCTTGAGCAGCGCTTCCTTGTCCTTGAGCGTGCTCTGCAGCGCCGCGTCGGCTTGCCGGCGCAGCGTGACATCGCGGCTGACCCCGACAAAATGGGTCAACTGCCCTTGCTCGTCCTTGACCGGCGAGATCGTCAAGGCGTTCCAGAACGGTGTGCCGTCCTTGCGGTAATTGAGGATCTCGCCGGCATATTCGCTTTGGCTCAGGAAGGCCGTCTGGATGTCGGCGGCCGTTTGCGGGTCGGTGCCCGGGCCTTGCAGCATGCGCCCGCTGCGGCCCAGCAGCTCCGCCTCGCTATAACCGGTGATCGCCACAAAAGCCGCGTTGACCGCAACCATGCGCCCATCCGCGTCGCTGATCCGTATGCCGTCAGAAACAGAAGTTAGCGCCGCGTCATTGAGGCGCTGGCGAACCTGGCTGGCGCGCAGGGCACCGATGTCGGTGGCCATCACGAACACACCGCAAACCCGGCCGTCAATGCGGTGCGGCACCAATTGGGTCCAGAAACAGCCGACTTCGCCATTTCTCTTTTTGCGCCGACTCTCGAACTGCTGCGGCTCGCCGGCCAGTGCGGCGCGAAAAGCCGGTTCGAGCTGTGCATAGCGCTCCGGCCCGAGGACCTCCTGCACGCTTGTCTGCTGCACGCGCCCGAAGCCGAACCAATCCAAGGCCTGCTGGTTGGCGTAGCGGGTCACCAGTTCATGGTCCAGGTAGATCAGCATGCCGGGGAAGTTCTCGCCGATGGCTTGGCCGAACAACTCCCGCTCGCGCAGTGAGGCGGCGGCTGCTCGGCGCGCCGAAATATCGCGCAAGAACACCACGAAGCCGCCATCCTGCGAGTTTTGCAGGGTCACGCTGACCTCGACCGGCCATTCCGAGCCATCGCGCCGCCGGTGGATGGTCTCGAACTGGGCGCTGCCTTGGTCCAGCACCCGCTGAATGCGCGCGGCCGATTCGGCGTCGTCCGCCAAGATATCAAAATCTTGTGCCGGCCTGCCCAGCAACTGCTCGCGCGTGTAACCCGATAACTCGCAATAACGCTGGTTGACATCGAGCAGCCGGCATTGCCGGTCGACATGCCAATAGGCGTCCAGCGTCGCTTGCAAGATGCTGCGCAAGATCTGGTCGCTCCGGCGCAGCGCCTCTTCGGCCGCCAGGCGCTCGCTGATGTCGATATCCACGCAGAATAGCTCGCCTTCCTGACCTTCAGCCTGCATCAGTGCGCGGCTGGAGATTACCGCCACTCGGCTGCCATCCTTGCGCCGTAAAGTCAACTCGCCGCCGGGAATCGGCTGGCCGGTGGCGGCCATTTGCCGCATCGCTTCGGTCACCGTGTCGTGCATCTCGGGCGGGATGATCAGATCAAGCAGATTGCGCCCCAAGGCCTCCTCGGCGCTGTAGCCGTAGAGCCTCTCCGAGGCTGGGCTCCAGTAGCTCACACGCCCGTCCATGCGGTAGCCCTGCACCGCCACGGTGGTGATGCTGCGCAGCGCTTGGTGAAAACGGAATTTGCTTTCTTGCAGGGCCAGCTCGGCCTGGCGCCGCTCGCTGATGTCGGTGATCGCGACCCGCAGCTTGTCGCCGGGCAAGCCGTGTGCCGGCCCGGCGCAATGCAGGCTCACCGCAAGCGGGCGGCCGTCGCCGCGCCGCAAGCCCAGCTCGAAATTGGTCTGCGACTCGATGGCCTGCGGACTGTTGCGCAGGCGAATAGTCAACTCCCGCCAACGCGGACGGTCTTGATCAATGACCAGATGGGTGAAACTTCTGCCCAATAGCCGTTTGCGCTCCTGGCCTAGCAGTTTGATCGCGCACAGGTTGATCTGCTCGATCAAGCCGTCTGCGTCCAGCGTCAAATAGCCGATCGGCGCGAACTCATACAACTCGACATAACGGTCGCGCGATTCTTCCAACTCTTGGCGTGCCGCCCGCAGCTGCTCGTTCTGCATCTCCAGTTCGAGTTGGTGTACATGCAACTCGTGCAGCAGGCGGCGCTGTTGCTCGAGCAGCGGCTGACTGTGCTCAAGGGCCCCCGCATCCGAGCCAGGCTCAGGTACAGGTCCGGGCACAGCGATGCTCGGCGACGATGCTTGGGCTTGCGAATGCTGGTCCTTCATGCTGTCGCTGCGGGCTGCGCCTTTTTATCCAGATAGTCTTGCAAGGCATCGATGGGCAGTGGGCGGCTGAACAAAAAACCTTGGCATTCGGCGCAACCCTGGGTGCCCAGAAAATCGCGCTGCGCCTCGGTTTCCACGCCCTCGGCAATCACCCTCATATTAAGGCCTAAACCCATGGTGATGATGGCGCGTGCAATGGTTTCATCCTTGGCCAGGCCGGGCAGTTTGGCGACAAAGGATTTGTCGATCTTGAGTTGATCCAGCGGCAGCTGGGCCAAGTAGCTTAGGGATGCGTGGCCGGTGCCAAAGTCATCCATCGAAAATTGCAGGCCCAAGACCTTCAAGGCCAGCATGGTGTCTATGGTGTTGCTGATGTCATCCAGCACCAGGCTCTCGGTCAGCTCCAGTTTCAGCAGCTCCGGGCGGCACTCGCTGGCCGCCAGCAGCGCGACGATCTGCGCCACAAAGTCGGGCTGCCTGAACTGCCTGGCGCTGACATTGACCGCGATTGGCAGGCCGGCGCTGTGCGGGTCGGCTTCCCATTGTTTGAGCTGGGCACAGGCGGTCTGCAAGACCCACAAGCCAATGGGCAGGATCAGGCCACTGTCTTCGGCCAGTCCGATGAAATCATCCGGCAGCAAGAGGCCCAGACGCGGATGCTGCCAGCGCAACAAGGCCTCCACGCCTATCATGCGCCGCGTCGCGTCGACCTGCGGCTGGTAGTACAGCCGCCACTGTCCCAGCTCGGTTGCCAGCCGCAACTCGCTCAGCAAGCGCATGCGCTGGTCCTGCGCCAACTGCATGGCGGGGTCGAAAAACCGCATTCGGTCACGGCCCGTGCCCTTGGCCTCATAAAGCGCCAAATCGGCATGCTTGAGCAGCTCGGCCACGCTGTCGGGCGCGCGAAACAGCGCCGCTCCTATGCTGGCCTTGCAAGGGTATTCAAAACCCATGAGATCAAAGGGCGGCGCCAGCAATTCACGCAAGGAATTGCCGATCTGAGCGGCCGCCTTAGCCGCCAACTCTTGCGTGGCGCCCAGCTCCAGCACCAGCAGCACAAACTCATCGCCACCCTGGCGTGACACCGTGTCCTGATGGCGCAAGGCCTCGCGCAGCCTGTGCGCCACCTGCGTCAAGAGCAGGTCACCCATATCGTGGCCATGCGAGTCGTTCAGCTCTTTGAATTTATCCAGGTCGATGAAGAACAGCGCACCATACTGGCCGCTGCTCTCACTGGCCGCCAGTGCCTGCTCCAGTCTCATATGCAGCAAGCGCCGATTCGGCAACTGAGTCAGGCTGTCGTGAAACGCCAATCTGTGGATCTCGGCAGCATCCCGTTTAGCGGCGCTGATGTCGCGCGAGATTCCGACCCAATGGGTCAGCATGCCTTGTTCATCCAGCAGCGGCGAGATGGTCAGCTCGCTCCAGAAAGCTTGGCCATCCTTGCGGTAATTGAGTATTTCACCGGCAAATTGGCGCCGCTCACGCAGCGCCGTACGGATGGCCTTTACCGTGACGGGGTCGCTGCCCGGGCCTTGCATAAAGCTTGGTTTGCGGCCGATGGCTTCGGCGGCGCTATAGCCGGTGATGGCCTCGAAGCCGGCGTTGACCGAGGTCAGCAGACCTTCGGGGCTGGTGATATGTACTCCCTCGCTGATGGCGCCGAGTGCGGCATCGCTCAGGCGCAGCCGGGCCTCGCTGGCGCGCAGTGCCGACACATCGCTGATCAACAGGCGAAATCCACTGGCCCCAGCCCCGGCTTGGGCAGCGGCGCCCGGCTGCATCCTTGGGCTGCATTCCAGATGGGCCAAAAACTCGCTGCCGTCGCTGCGCCGCAACAGCAACTCGATCTGCTCAAGCGGCTCGGACCGTGGCTGAGCGCCTGCCTGGCTCAAGCGCAGGCACAGCTGGCGCCAGGCCTTTTGCTGCGTCGCCGCCACCCAGCCGACGAAGTTGCGCCCCAGCAGCTGTGCGCGCTCCTGCCCGAGCAGCTTGACCGCTGTCAGATTGGCCTGCTCGATTTGCTCGTTCGGCCCCAGCAAGAGGTAGCCAGACGGGGCGAATTCATACAGCTCGGCAAATTGGTCGCGTGAGTTCTGCAGCTCCCACTGCGCCTCGCGCAAGGCCTCGTTCTGCATCTCCAGGTCGATTTTGTACTCCTCCAGCTCATGCAAGAGCTGGCTGCTGTCGAGCTGGGGCGCGGGCGAGGCACTCTGCTGGCCGGTCGCAGCCCAAGCCGCCTCGGCCACCGCGCGCAGCGCGCTGTGGCCGGAGTCCCCGTCTGGATCTGGGCTTGGGGCGGCGGGCTGCATCAGGGTTGGTAAATAAAGTCAGCCGGCGGCCATCGTCTCGATGGCGACCATCGCCAGCAAGATCAGCTCGGTGTCACCGGCCGAGGTGACGATGCGGCGCGCATTCAAAACCATGCGGCGCGGCCCGAGACCGGGGAAGTCGTGCTTGACCTCATAGCCGTCCAGCGTGCGGTTCTTGGGCAAGATGTTTTCCAGCAAATCGCGCAGCGCAGGGATCGCCCATTGGCCATTGCCAAGCTCGAAGAGCTTGCGCCCGACCGTGTCGGCGGCCTCGACCTTGAAATACGCGTAAAAGCTGCGGCTGGCCGACACCACTTGCAGCGCCGCGTCCAGCACCAGCAGCGGCTCGCTGACGGTGTTGACAATGCCTTCGGCCAGCTCGCGCGCCAATTGCACGCTCAGCTGCAGCGTTAGTTGAGTGGCCGCTTGCTTGGCTGCAGTCAGCTCGACGGCAGCCTGGGCTGCGGCCATATGGGCGCGCTTGAATTCGCTCACATCGGTGAAGGTCAGCACCACACCCTCGATCACATTGTCCAGCGTGCGGTAGGGCTGGATACGACTCAGGTGCCAGGTGCCATCGGCGGTGCTGACTTCGCGCTCGATCGGTATCAGGCTGTCCAGCACGCTTTGCAGGTCGGCCTGCATGGCTTGGTGCTGGGCGGCATCGAGATTGCAAGTGATGTCGCTCAAAGGGCGGCCCACATCGCTGGGGATCAGGCGGTAGATCTTTAGCGTGGCCGGCGTGAAGCGGCGAATGCACAAGCTGTGATCGAGGAAGAGGGTGCCGGAGCCTATGCTGTCCAGCAGATTCTTCATATCGTTTTGCACGCTGGTCAGCTGCTCGATGCGGCTGTTCAGCTCGGCGTTGACGGTGATGGTTTCCTCGTTGAGCGACTGCAACTCCTCCTTGGAGGTTTCCAGCTCCTCATTGGAGGATTGCAGCTCTTCGTTGGTGGACTGCAGCTCCTCATTGGTGGATTTGAGTTCCTCGTTGAAGGCCTGCTGCTCCTCATGGGTGGTTTGCAGCGTCTCGTTGGCGTAGTTGAGCTTTAACTCCAGCTCCTTGATGCGCGCCTGTTCGACGCTGCCGTCGCATGCCACGCTGAGCGTGCTCGGCTCGGGCGCCTCGGGCGCTTCCTCGAAGCTGACCAGCAGCATCGCCGGCTGGTTGGCCAGTCGGGGCAGTGCACGCACGCTGAAGCGAACCGGCGAAAAACCGCCATTGGTCTTGACCATGGCCAGCTCGCTGGGCCAGGACAGCGCGCCCTGCGGCAAGCCTGTTCCACCAGCAAGCCCACTCGCCGCACCTGCAGCGCCCGCTGCCGCCTGCAAGAGGGCCGTGCGCAAGCCACCTTGCAGGCCCTCGCGCGCCATCTGCAGCACATTGAAGCTGGCCGGGCCGGGGGCCGGGCGCAGGTAGCGGCCGGTGTCGCCGTGGATGTAGAGGATGTTGCCGTCACTGTCGGTGGTGACCGAGGCAGGTGCAAAGGCCTGCAAGAGCGAGCGGTTGCTGATGTCGGCAATCTGGGCGCTCAACTTGCCGGTGCTTGTGGCTAGGGTTTCTTTCGGATTCAAATCGCCTCCTGTGATGCCGGCTTGCGGGGGCGCGGCAAGCATAGAGATAGGGCCTATGGGCACACGCCCGTGCTCGCGCTGCGCGCGCCCGTCATGCCGGGCTTGGTAGAACTTCCATTTGCGATCAAGCGGCGAAAACAGCTCGGGCTGATTGGTGATGCTCTCCGAGGTGGACAAGAACAACAAACCATTGGGCCGCAGCGCGTAATGAAAGGTGTTGATCAGCCGCTGCTGCAACTCGGGTTCCAGGTAGATCATCAGATTGCGGCAGCTCAGCAGATCCAGCCGGGTGAAGGGCGGGTCCTTGATGACGTTTTGCACCGCAAACACGACCGAGTCGCGAATTTCTTTTTTGACCTTGTAGCTGCCATCAGCCTCCTTGGTGAAGAAACGGCGCAGGCGCTCGGGCGACACGTCCAGCGCGATGCTGCTGGGGTAGCGGCCGGCTCGTGCCACAGCGATCGCCTCATCATCCAGATCGGTGGCGTAGATCTGCAGGGTCAGGCCTTGCGCGTTGCTGGACAAGAGCTCGCTTTGCAGCTCATGCATGATCATGGCGATGGAATAGGCTTCTTCGCCGGTGGAGCAGCCGGCCACCCAGACCCGGAAGACGCTGTGCGCCGGCTTGCCCTCCAGCAGCGGCGGCAGCAGGGTCTGCTTGAGCATCACAAAGGCCTCAGGGTCGCGGAAGAAGCTGGTCACATTGATCAGCAACTCGCGGAACAAGAGCTGTGCCTCGCCCGGGTTTTCCTTCAGGTAGCGCGCATAGACGAGGTCGTCGTCGATTTGATGCAAGGTCATGCGGCGCTGGATGCGCCGGCCTATGGTGCTCTTTTTGTAGAGCGAAAAATCATGTCCCGTGCTGGCGCGCAACTGCAGCAAGATCTTGTTGAGCGCGTTGAGCGTTCTGACCGGCACTGTCGCCGCCAGCGCCGTCAGCCGGGGCGCGGCAGCAATTTGCTTGAGCAAGCGCATCAACTGGGCCGGCATTTGCTCTGGCAGCAAGACCTGCTTCGCTACCCCGGCCTTGATCGCACTTTGCGGCATACCGTCATAGCGCGCGCTGCCGGGGTCTTGCACCAGGCTGGTGCCGCCGACGTCGAGGATGGCGGCCAGCCCCTGCGTGCCGTCACTGGCGGTACCCGACAAGACGATGCCTATGGCGCGCCCGCGCTGATCAGCCGCCAGCGAACGCATGAAACCGTCGATCGGCATGCGCTTGCCGCGCGCCACCTCCGGCAGCGTCAGCTGCAACTCGCCGCCCAGGATGGCCATATCGCGGTTGGGCGGAATGATGTAGACGTGATTGGCCGCAACAAAGGTTTCGTCCAGCGCCTGCAGCACCGGCATGGCGGTGCTGCGCTGCAGGATCTCGACCAGCAAGCTCTCGTGGTCGGGGTCCAGATGCGGCACCAGCACAAAGCCCAGGCCGGTGTCGCCCGGGCAGGCCTTGAAAAAGGCCTCGAAGGCCTCCAGGCCGCCGGCTGAGGCGCCAATGCCCACGATGGCCAGCGCAGGCCTGGCATCGGCCGCCGCGCTGCTTGGCAGGGACACAGCCACCGGAGCGCCCATAGCGGCCAAAGCAGGTGCTGCCGGAGCCGCTGGGACTGCGTTCTCGGCCTTGGTCTGGGTGGATTTGTGGTCGGAAGTCATGGAAAGAGCGGGGGGTCAGCGAACAGTATGAGTCTGTCGGCAAGACTTCTCCATCCCCTTGCCTCAACTCAAGGGTAAATACCGACCGATTTAGATGCGCCGCTCAAATCAGGCACTAGCAACTAGGCTTGTGCCCTGAGTCAGCGCTGCTCAAATATGCAGCCAGGCCAGGGCGCCCAGCACAATGCCCGCCGTGCCCAGCACCAGGGTGACGGCCGTCATCCAGCGGTTTTTGGTCAGCAGCGCAATCGCGGCCATCGCGATCGAGACCTGCAAGACCGTCGTGGCCTGCGCCCAACGGTGATGCAAATGGATTTGCTCATCGCTTTGATGGTTCCAGTCGCTGGACTCAGCCTCCAACTTCTCGGCCTTGTCCTTGATCTCGGCCTTTTCTTTCTTGTAGCGTTCGATGTCTTCGCGGTAGCGGGCTTTTTTGTCCTCGCCGACGATCTCTACCGCCAACTCGGCCAGATTCTGCTTGCTGCTCTTGGCCTGGTAGAAGGCCCATTGGTTGGCGGCCTCGGTCTTCTTGATCGCGGCCTCGTTTTTGTAAAGCCCGGCATTGGCCTGGGTCGCCCCGCCCATATAGGAGAAGCTGGCACCGATGGTGGCCAAGATGGCGGTCACGACCGCCAGTTTGCCGGCCATGCCCTTGGGTTCATGCTGGGCCGCATGTTCGACCTCATGGTCATGCGGGCCGTGAACGTGAAAGCCGTGTCCTGACATAGCGTGTTCCCTCTTTTTTTGAATCAGATGTGTTTTTGATAGCTGACGAAGTCGTAGCGCAAACCGTCCGGGCTCTGGCCTGGCTCGCGTGCCACTTCGCTGAAGGTCGCTTTGTCCCAGAGCGGGAAGAAGCTGTCCGCATCCGGATAGGCCTGTCCCACCTCGGTCAGCTCCAGCCGGTCCGCCAGCGGCAGGGCCAGCGCATAGATCTCGGCGCCGCCGATGACGAACACGCGCTCTTGGCCCGCACAGGCGGCCAGGGCAGCGTCCAAGCTTGTGCAGACTTCGGCACCGTCAAGTGCTGCGTCTAGCTTGCGCGTCAGCACCAAATTGCGCCTGGCGGGCAGCGGCCTGAACTTGGCCGGCAACGAGTCCCAGGTTTTGCGCCCCATGATGACGGCGTGGCCCAGTGTCAGCGCCTTGAAGCGGGCCAGATCGGCCGGCAAACGCCAAAGCAACTCATTGCCCCGGCCGATCGCGCCGTCTTGGGCCACGCCTGCGATCAAGCTGATTTCCGGCCGCCTCATACCGCCACCGCGCCCTTGATGGCGGGGTGCGGGTCGTAGCCGCTCAGCTCGAAGTCATCGAATTCGTAGTCGAAGATCGAGGCCGGCCGGCGCTTGATCGTCATAGTCGGATAAGCGCGCGGCTCGCGGGCGAGCTGCGTCTGCACCTGCTCGAAATGGTTGCTGTAGATATGGCAGTCGCCGCCGGTCCAGATGAAATCGCCCAGGGCCAGATCGCATTGCTGCGCCAGCATTTGGGTCAAGAGGGCATAACTGGCGATATTGAAGGGCACGCCCAGAAAGATATCAGCGCTGCGCTGGTAAAGCTGGCAGGACAGCTTGCCGTCGGCGACATAGAACTGGAAGAAGGCGTGGCAAGGCATCAGCGCCATCTGATCCAGGTCAGCCACATTCCAGGCGCTGACGATGATGCGGCGCGAATCGGGGTTGGTCTTGAGCTGTTTGACGACTTCGGCGATCTGGTCGATGTGGCCACAAGGATCGTCAGGAGTGGGCTTGGGCCAGTTGCGCCACTGCACGCCGTAGACGGGCCCAAGGTCGCCGTCCTCGCGGGCCCATTCGTTCCAGATCGTGCAGCCGCGCTCTTGCAGCCATTTCACGTTGGAGTCACCGCGCAAAAACCACAACAGCTCCAGAATGATGGACTTCAGGTGGACTTTCTTGGTCGTCACCAGCGGGAAGCCTTCGTTCAGGTCAAAGCGCAGCTGCTGGCCAAACACGCTGCGCGTGCCGGTGCCGGTGCGGTCGGTCTTGGCCGCACCATGCTTGAAGACATGGCGCATGAAGTCCTCGTACTGGCTGCGGACCGGGCGCGCTGAATGGCTGAGGATGGGGCTGGAGCTTGGGCTGTTCATGGGGGCGAATTCTATGGGATGCAGTATTCTGTCGGGCAGTCCCACAGCCAGCACAGGTGTCATCATCAAAGCCTTACTTCTACTTCTGAGCCTAACGGCGGTTTTCATTGCACCAGCGCAGGCCAATAGCAATCTGCGCGCCATGAACAACTCGGCCTTTTCCCGCTTCAGCGCGGCCGATCAGGCGTTGATGCGGGCGCAGATCGACAAGGCGGTGGTAGCCGAGACCGAAGGGCAGAGCTTTGAGTGGAAGAGCGACAAGAGCCGTGCCAAGGGCGTCGTCACGCCCTTGGCGCGCGGCAGGTTCCGCGATATGGACTGCCGCAATCTGCGCATCCAAAACAGCTGGGGCAACCAGCGCGACGAGGGCGTGTTCCGCTTTTGCAAGCAGCCCAGCGGGCAATGGGGCTTGACCGGGCCGGTTCAGGAGTGAACCGGCGCTGGTTTCTGGGCGCGGCTTAGCCCTGTGGCGTCCAGCCGCCGCCCAAGGCCCGGTACAGCTCGATCACCGCTGCATAGGCGCCGCTGGTCAGCTGGGTCAGCTGCAGCTCGGCGTCGAACAACTGGCGCTGCGAGTCCAGCACCTCGAAGTAACTCGATATACCGTTGACGTAGCGCAGGTCCACCAGGCGCAGCCGCTCCTGGCTGGCTTTCACGATGGTTTGCATGGCGGCCTGCTGCTCGCGCAGGCGTTGAAAGCGCACCAAAGCGTCTTCAACTTCGCGCAAAGCGCCTTGCGTGGTGCGTGCGTAGTCCTCGGTCGCAATCCGCTGCTGAGCCTCGGCTGCCTGCAAATTGCTGCTCAGCCGCCCGCCGGTGAATAGCGGCAGGGTGACGGCGGGCGAGATGGTGTAAGCCTGCCGGTCGCCATCAATCAGCTGACTCAGCTGCGGGCTGATAAAGCCCAAAAAGCCAGTCAGCGAGATGCTGGGCAGGAAGGCCTTGCGCGCAGCCTCCACATTGGCCTGCGTGGCAGCCAGGCTCAGTTCGGCGGCGCGCACATCGGGGCGGCGTGTCAGCAAATCGGACGGAATGCCGGCCGGCAGCGCCTGCGGCAATTCATGCCGCTCCAGCGGCTTGCTGACCCGCAAGGGGCCGGGGTTGCGCCCGGCGAGCTGCGACAAGGCGTTCTCTTGCAAACCGCGCTTTTGCTGCAGCTGGGCATAGGCAGCCTGCGCCTGGGCCAGCGAGGTTTCGGCCTGTGTCACATCGACCTTGGAGACCACGCCGGCATTGAAGCGCAGTGTGACGATGCGCAGCGACTCGACGCGCGAGACCCGGGTGCGCTCGGCGATCAGCAGCGACTGGTCGTATTCCAGCAAGTTCAGCCAGCCGGCCGCTACCTGAGACACCAGTCCGACCTCTACGAAATGCCGCAGCGCCTCACTGGCGCGCACATTGTTCAAGGCCGCGTCTGACAGCGAAGCAATACGGCCCCACAAATCGATTTCCCAAGCCGGCATCGCCAGGCCCAAGCGGTAGCTGCTGGATGTCAGGTTCTCGGTCGCACTCAGGCCGCTGGGCGCTTGACTGCGGGTGGCGCTGGCGTCTGCGCCCAGGTTGGGCAGGCCAGCAGAACGTTGCAGGCCGTATTGCGCGCGCGCCAGCTCGACGCGCTGGGCGGCGATGCGGATATCGCGGTTATTGCTCAGTGCCTCCTTGATCAAGGCTTCCAACTCGGCATCCTTAAACAGGCTACCGAACGGCCGCTCGGCCAGGCTGCTGGCGGCGTTGGTCGGGGTGTTCCATTGGCCGGGCATTTGCACCGGCTGGGGCGCGTAGCCGGCGAGCTCAGCGGTGGGCGCGGCGCAGGCGCTGCAGAGCAGGGCGGCGGCCAGGGCGAGCCCGTTCAGACGATGGGGTCTCATGGCTGCACCTCCGCAGCTTGCTCGGGCCCAGGCTTGGGCTTTGTTTCAGTCTTGGGCTTGAACAGACTCATCATCGCCACATAGAACAGCGGTGTGAAAAACACCCCCACCAGCGTGGCGGCCAGCATGCCGCCCAAGATGCCGGTACCGACCGAATGCTGCGTGGCAGCACCCGCGCCCGAGGCCTTGACCAGGGGCAGCACGCCCAGGATAAAGGCCAGCGAGGTCATCACAATCGGGCGCAGGCGCTGGCGGCCGGCTTCGACGGCTGCGTCCATCACCGACATGCCGGCTTCATATTGCTGCTTGGCAAATTCGACGATCAGAATGCCGTTCTTGCCCGCCAGACCGACCAGCGTGATCAAACTGACCTGGAAGAACACATCATTGGGCGAGCCGCGCAGCAGCAGGGCCAGCAGCGCGCCCAGAATAGCGATAGGCACGATCAGGAACACCGCAACGGGCAGCGACCAGCTCTCATAAAGTGCGGCCAGGAACAGGAACACAAAGACCAGTGAGAGCGCAAAAATGCCGGCCGACTGCGAGCCGCCGACGCGCTCCTGCAAGGATTGCCCCGACCACTCGAAAGCCACGCCCTCGGGCAGATGCTGGGCGGCCAGCTCTTCCATCGCGTCCAGTGCCTCGCCCGAGCTGCGGCCGGGTGCGGGCCCGCCGTTGATTTGAATCGAGGGGTAGCCGTTGTAGCGCGTCAAGGCGATAGGCGCGGAGCGCCACTCGGTGCGCATCAGCGCCGCCAAGGGCACCAACTCGCCAGAGGCGTTGCGCAGTTGGAAGCGCTCCAGCGCGGCCGGGTCCGAACGGAAAGCCTGCTCGGCCTGCATCTTGACCTTCAGATTGGTACCAAAGGCGGTGAACTGGTTGATGAAGTTGGAGCCCATCAAGGTGCCCACCGTCGCGTACAGGTCAGGCACCGACACGCCCAGCGACTTGGCCTTGTTGCGGTCCACATCGAGGAACAGCGTCTGCACATCGGGTGCGGCGACGCTGCGGGTGCCGACCAGGCGCTCGTCTTTGGCGGCTGCGGCGACCAAGGCCTGCGTGGCTGCATTGAGCTTGGCACGGTCGCCGTCGAGCGAGATCAGGCGCAAGTCAAAACCGGCCACATTGCCCATGCCCGAGATCGGCGGCTCATTCAAGGCGAACACGCGCGCCTCGGTAATGGTCGAGAACTTGCGGTTCAGACGCTTGAGCAAGCCGGCCACCTGCGTCTCCGGCGTGTTGCGCTCGGCCCAGGGCTTGAGCGTGACGAAGATGAAAGCCTGGTTGGCATAGCGGTAGAAGATCGAGAAACCCAGAATCGCGGTGGCGTCCTGGACCGAGTCTTCGCTCGCCAGAATCTTCTCGGCCTTGATCAAGGCCTCGCGGGTGCGCTCGGGCGAGGCGCCGGCCGGGAGGTCAACCGCCACATAGATCGAGCCCTTGTCTTCCTCGGGCACAAAGCCGCCGGGAATCGCACCGAACAAGAACACCACGCCGGCGATCATGCCGCCGTAGAGGCCCCAGGCCAGCAGCTTGCGGGCCAGCAGCAGCTTGACACCCTTGACATAGCCGCCGGTGACGCGCTCGAAAAAGCGGTCGAAGACCTGGATCGGCTTGAGCTTGGTCATGCCGGGCTTGAGGATCAGTGCGCACAAGGCCGGCGTTAGCGTCAGCGCGGTGATGGCCGACAGCAGGGTGGCGAAGGTGATGGTGATAGCGAACTGCTTGTAGAGCGTGCCGGTGACGCCGCCCAGAAAAGCGATCGGCACAAACACCGCACAGATCACCGCCGTCACGCCGACGATGGCGCCGCCAATGCCTTGCATGGCCTTGATGGCCGCGCTGGTGGCGTCAAGATGCTCGTCATGCATGATCTTCTCGACCGCCTCGACGACGACGATGGCGTCGTCCACGACGATGCCGATCGCCAGCACCAGGCCGAACAGCGTCAGCATATTGATCGAGAAGCCGGCGAGCAGCAGGCCGGCCATGGTGCCGACGATGGAGACCGGAATCGCCAGCAGCGGGATGATAGTGGCGCGCATGCTGCCCAAGAACAGATAGACCACCACCAGCACCAGGATGAAGGCCTCGATAAAGGTATGCACCACCAGCTCCACCGAGGCGGTGACGAATTTGGTCGTGTCGTAGCTGACCGACCATTTGATTTCGCGTGGGAAGGAGGCCGTCAGCTGATCCATCTTTACCCTTAAGGCCTTGGACAGTTCCAGCGCATTGCCGCCCGGGCTCAGATACACGCCGATGGCGACGGCCGGCTTGCCGTTCAGGCGCGACTCGAACAGATAGTCGTCCGCTCCCAGCTCAACCCGGGCGATGTCGCGCACGCGCACCACCGAGCCATCGGCCTGCGCACGGATGACGATGTTCTTGAACTGCTCGACATCGGTCAGACCGCCGGCTGTTTGAACCGGGAAGGTCAGGGTTTGGCCGCTGTCGGCGGGCGACTGCCCGATCTCGCCGACGGCGAAGTTCTGGTTTTGCTCGCGCACCGCATTGCCGACATCGGCGGCGGTCAGGCGGTATTTGGAGAGCCGGTCCGGGTCCAGCCACAAGCGCATCGCATAGGGCGCGGCAAACAGCGTCACATCGCCGGCGCCGGGCAGGCGCTTGAGCTCATTGATGACCTGGCTATTGGCCAGATTGGCGATATAGGTGCGATCAAAGCGCGGGTCATCCGACTGCATCACGATCACTTGCAGGATCTGCGGATTGGTCTTGTCCACCCGCAGGCCATTGCGCAAGACTTCTTGCGGCAGCAGCGACTCGACCCGCTTGGCGCGGTTGTTCACTTCCACCGCCGCCAGGTCCAGATCGGTGCCGGGCTGGAAGAAGATCTGCAGCTGCATCGAGCCGCTGGCCGAGCTGGTGCTCTGCATATAGAGCAGGCCGCTGATGCCGTTCATCTCGCGCTCCAGCGGCGCGGCGACCGTCGTTTCCAGGGTCTCTGGGCTGGCGCCGGGGTAGACGGCGGTGATTTGCACCTGGGGAGGTGCGACGTTAGGGTATTGCTCCACCGCAAGCTGGGTGCTGGCCAGAATGCCGATCAGCATGAACAGCAAGGCGATGACGGTCGCCATGACCGGGCGCTTGACAAAAAATCCCATGATCAGGCCTCCGGTTTATCGCGAGGCGGCGGAGGCTGCCGAGATGACTGAGGCCGGCGCACTGGGCGCAGCACCGGGCACCCAAGGTGTCGGCTTGACCACCGCGCCTTGCTGCAGGCGCTGCAGGCCTTCGACCACGACGGTTTCGCCCGCACCCAGGCCCTTCTCGATGATCCAGTCGCTCTTCAACCATTCGCCCACCACCAGATCGCGGCGCTCGACCTTGTTCTCAGGCCCGACCACCCAGGCCACATGGCCGGTTGGTGTCTTGGTGACGGCTTTTTGCGGGATCAAAATGGTGTTTGGCCGCTCGCCCGAGGTGTAGACCACCCGTACATACATGCCGGGCAGGAGCTTTTGTTTGGGGTTGGGCATCACCACGCGCAAGGTGATGGTGCCGGTGCTGGGGTTGACCTGCGACTCGGAAAAGTCCAGCTTGCCGGTGCGCTCGAACTCACTGCCGTCGGGCAAGAAGATGCGCGCCTGGGCGCTGCCTGCGCCTTCTTTGACGCGGCCCGTACTCAGCTCCCGGCGCAGGATCAAGGCGTCACGGTCGGCGACGTTGAAATTGACATACACCTGATCGAGCCGATCGACCGTGGTCAGGTGGGTCGATTCACCGCGCCCGACCAGGCGGCCCTCGGGCACCAAGGCGGCGCCTATCTTGCCCGACTCGGTCGCCAAGACCTTGGTGTAGCCCAGATTGGTCTGCGCGCGCTCGACGTTAGCGGCGGAAACCGCCAGCTGTGCCTCGGTCTGCTTGACCGCCGTGACCGCGTCCTCATAGTCTTGCTGGCTGATCGCGTTCTCTTTGACCAGCGGCGCCAGGCGTTTTTCCTTTGAGCGCGCACTCGCCAGATTGGCGCTGGAGCGGGCCTGATCGGCTAGCGCATCATTCAAAGCGATGCGGTAAGGGGTGGGGTCAATCGTGTACAGCAGTTGCCCCTTCTTGACCTCGCTGCCTTCGACGAAATGGCGCTGCTCCAGAATGCCTTCGACCCGGGCGCGCACCTCGACCGAGCGAAACGCAGCCACTCGGCCCACATATTCGTTCACCACCGGCACGGTCTCTGAGCGGGAAGTCACGACCCTGACCTCGGCCGGGGGCGGTTTGGGCGCTGCGGGAGGCGCCTTCTTCTCGCAAGCGCTCATCAACATCGCCAGCGGCAAGGCCAGCAGCAGGGATAGGGCGACGCTCTTGGTCAAGCCGAGGTTCTTGCGCATGGTGTTGCGTCTTTCTTTGTTGCCAATTCAAGAAGCCGGGCCAGCCCCTTTTTCTCGAAAAGGCTGGGCAAGGCCACGTATGCTTGGCCACTATAACGGCAGCTCGTTACCAAGCTGAGCGCTTCAGCCGTTAGGATATACACGGGGCTGTGCCGGCCCGACGGGTGACGCATGAAATATAGATCAGCACTTGCATTTTTTACGCGCGCCGCGGCCGTGCTGGCCGCACTCGCTTTCGGGCCGGGCTTGGCCATTGCCGCTGCACCTTCCGGCGCCGCGTCCGCCGGGGAGGGCGCGATGTTTGAAGTGCAGGGCCGAGCCAGCTATCGGGAGCGGATCGCGCTGCCGCCGCAGGCGGTCTTCACCGTGCGTATCGAAGATGTGTCGCTGGCCGACGCGCCGGCCAAGCTGATGGCCGAGCTGAGCAGGCCGCTGGGGCGTAGCCAAGCAGCGCTGGACTTCAAGCTGACGGTGCCCAAGGCGCAGGTCGATCCAAGGCATCGCTACGCGCTGCGCGCCACCATCCATGTGGACGGCCAACTGCGGTTTACCAGCATCCAGCATTACCCGGTGCTGAATGCTGCGCCGGCCCAGCCTTTGGAGCTGCAGCTGCAGGCAGTGGCGCGCAGTTCGGTGGGGCAGGAACCCGCCCGCCAGGCCTCTGGCATGGCCGGTCTGAGCTTGCCGCAAAGTTTTGCCGGCGTCTTGCCCTGCGCCGACTGTGCCGGCATCGCCCATACGCTGACCCTGCTGCCTGACGGGGTCTACCGAATGCGTCAAAGCTATCTGGGCAAGCCGGGGCTGCCGCTGCTGCAGCAGGGCCGATGGAGCGTCAGCCAAGCCGGCTCAAGCCCAGGCCCAGGCTACTTTCATCTGAAATTGCTGAATGAGCAGCAGCAGAGCAACTATTTTCTGATTCAAGCCCAAACAGCTCAGACGGCCGAGCTCAGTTTGCGTCAATTGGACCGACAAGGTCAGCCCTTTAACTCGGGCGCAAATCTGCTGCTGCGCCCCCTTGCTGCGCTGGACTTGATGGAATCAAACTAAACGGTGCTCCAATAGTGAGCAAGATCTACCGCCCTACCTGAACGGATTTTTCATGAAGCTATTCACTCTCGGTTCGCTCTCATTCGCAATGGCCTTGGCCCTGGGCCATGCGGCTCAAGCGCAAGGCCTGGTCACATCAACCGTATCCGGCAAGACCGAACTGGCCCGGATGAAGGGCAGCGAGCTGGAATTCAGGGCGCGCGTGGTGGAGCTGGACCTGGCCAAGCGGACCGCCGTGGTGCGTGATCCCAAGGGCAAGCTGACCAAGATGGATGTACCGGCCAGCGTTAACAATCTGGACAAGGTGCAGGTTGGTGACGAGCTGGTGATTCGTTATGCCAGCGCAATCGCGGTCAGCCTGGAGCCTAGAAGCAAGGCCGGCTCAAGTGGCATTCGCGAGCGGGTGGAGTCCAGCGCCTCGGCGACAACGGATGTGGGCGGCCTGCCCGGTCGCACGGAGTCCAGCACCGTGGAAATGCTGGTCATCATCAAGGCACTTGATGCCAAGGCCAATACCGCGACCTTGCGCGGCGTGCACCGCACCTTCACCGTGCCCGTGCCCGAGAGCGTCGACATCAAGAAGTTGAAGGTCGGTGATGAGGTGCGGGTCGCCATGGTTGAGGCATCGGCAGTCAGCGTGGAGCATGCCGCTTCAGCGCCGGCCAGCCCAGCCTCAGCCGCCAAGAAGATCAAAAAATGAGCAAGCACCGGCGGCTGTCAATCATCGACAGACAGCGCTGGCTTCAGGACTCGGCTTAAGCCTCGGCAGCCGGCTGCAAATCAAATTGCAGCGCGGCCAGCCTGGCGTAGAGCCCACCGCGCGCGCTCAGCTCGGCATGGCTGCCGATATCCACAATGCGGCCATGCTCCATTACAACGATGCGATCGGCGCGCTGCACGGTGGCCAGACGGTGCGCAATCACCAGCGTCGTGCGGTCCTGCATCGCCGCTTCAAGTGCGGCTTGAACCATCCTCTCGCTTTCGGCATCCAGCGCGCTGGTGGCTTCGTCCAGCAGCAGCAGCGGTGGGTTTTTCAGCATCGCGCGTGCAATGCTGATGCGTTGTCGCTGGCCGCCCGACAACCTCACGCCGCGCTCGCCCAGAAACGTCGCATAGCCCTCGGGCAGGCGGCGGATAAAGTCATCGGCAAACGCAGCCTCGGCCGCCTTGATGACTTCGGCGTCGCTGGCACCGGGGCGCCCGTAACGGATGTTTTCCATGGCGCTGGTCGAGAAGATCACGCTGTCTTGGGGCACCAGGCCAATGCCGGCCCGCAGCGTCGCCAGGCTGAGCTGATCGGTGGGCACCTCGTTCAGCAAGATGCGGCCGCTCTGAGCATCGTAAAAGCGCAAGAGCAGCTGAAACACGGTGCTCTTGCCAGCACCGCTGGGGCCCACCAGCGCGATGGTTTCGCCGGGCTGGATGTCGAGCGCAAAGTCCTGCAAGGCAGCTTGCTTGGGGCGGGATGGGTAGTTGAAGCTCACCTGCTCCAGGCGCAGCGCGCTGCCGCCCGGCATGACCGGCAGCGCCTGTGGCCGGGCAGGCTCACCCACCGGCGAGCGGCTGGCCAGCAACTCCATCAATCGCTCGGTGGCGCCGGCCGCGCGCAGCACATCGCCGTAGACCTCGGCCAGCACGGCCACGCTGCTGACCAGCAAAATCACATAGACAATGGTCTGGCCCAGATGGCCTGCCGAAATCTTGCCCGCCAAGACCGCCTGCGTGCCCTGGTACAAGCCCCACAGCAGCGCGGCGAAGGTGGCGGTGATGATGAAGGCCACCAGCCCCGATCGCACCAAGGCCCGCTTGCGGGCGGTCTCGAAGGCGTTTTCGCTGGCTTGCGCAAAACGACTGGCCTCAGCGGCTTCTTGTGTATAGCTTTGCACCACCGGCACCGCGTTCAAGACCTCGGCGGCGATCGCGCTGGTGTCGGCGACGCGGTCTTGCGCCGAGCGGCTGAGTTTGCGCACCCGCCGGCCAAAGTAGATGGCCGGCAGCAGCACAAAGATCAAGATGCCCAGCACCTGCGTCATCACCAGCGGATTGGTGGCGATCAGCATGGCCATCGCCCCCACGCCCATGACCAGGCTGCGCAAGCCCATCGAGAAGCTGGAGCCGACGACGGTTTGCACCACCGTGGTGTCGGTGGTGATGCGGCTCAAGACCTCGCCGGTTTGGGTGGTTTCAAAGAATTCCGGGCTTTGCTTGAGCACATGGCCATAGACCGCATTGCGCAGGTCGGCGGTGACGCGCTCACCCAGCCAGGTGACGGCGTAAAAACGTGCCGCCGAAAACACGCCCAGCGCGGCGCCAACTGCGAACAAGGCGAGGAAATGCTCGCGCATCGCCATCAAGCGCTCGCCGCTTTGGAGGGTGCCCTTGGTGGAGCTGCCTCCCATGCCTTGATCGACCAGGCCGCGCAGAGCCAGCGGGAAGGCCAGGGTGGCCATGGCGGCCAGCACCAAGAAGAGCAAGGCGCCCAAAATGGGGCCACGGTAAGGTTGCAAGAATGGCAGCAAACCACTGAGCGAGCGTGGATTGCCGGTTTTTGGTGTGGCGAGGTCTGGGTTTTTGGGCATGGCCGCAGTGTATGCGGCGGCTCAAAATGCCATCCGGCTGAGGCTTAAAGATTGCTGGCAAACAGTCTGCGCACAAACAAATCTTTGAAACTCTTGGCGTCGGCCAAGCCCAGGCGTTCCAGGTAGGCGGGCGGCACGGGCTTCTCGCCGCTCAGGCTTTGCAAAATCATGCCGACCAATTCAAGCGGATGGTGGCTGGCGTGTTTGAGCTTCTTGAGTGCGCGCACGATGGTCAGCTCGTCCGCCGTCAGGTCGGTGCCAAAGGGGAAGTCCGGCAGCACGCCGCTGTTGCGCCAGGGGCGCAAATGTTCGCGCAGCATCTCGGGGCTGTTGCGCTGGGCGGCGGCGGGAATCTCGTAGTCCGCCTCTAACTTGCCATGGGCAATCGCTTCGTGCAAGAGCGCGGTCTGGAAGCGCGAATCGGCAATATTGAGCAAGCGTTTCACGCATTCCGAATCGGTGCAGCCGCGCAGGTCAGCGACGCCGTATTCGGTGATCACGATGTCGCGCAGATGGCGAGGAATGGTGCAGTTGGCATAGCTCCAGACGATATTGCTGCGCAGCCCGTCGGCGTTGTCATGGGTAGAGCGCAACATCAGAATACCGCGCGCATCGGGCAGCGCATGGCCCATGGCGACGAAGTTGTACTGACCGCCGACGCCCGACACCATCTGCCCCGACTCCATACCGTCCGAGGACGCAGCCCCCAGCAGCGTCACCTTCATCGTCGTGTTCATCAGGCGGGCCTTGACGCGCTGCGCACGTTTGAGCGCTTCGCTGCCCAGGGAGTCGCCGTAGAGTTCATTGATGAAGCCAATGCGTGTCATGTCAATCAGGGCCAGCTGCTCCTCGGGCATCTCGCGCAGGCGCTGATAGAAGTCGCGCGGCCCGAGGAAGAAACCGCCATGCATGATGGTCGCTCCCAGCCAGCTTGGCCCCAGCAAACAAGCCTCGATGGCAGCCAGGGCGGCAGGATCCCGAAGATCATTGCGAATCGACTGCTCGCCCAGCTGCAACTGATCCGCGCTGCAGTTCACGCCGGCCTTGAGGA
The DNA here is from genome assembly GCF_028595345.1 of Roseateles albus. NCBI lineage: Bacteria > Pseudomonadati > Pseudomonadota > Betaproteobacteria > Burkholderiales > Sphaerotilaceae > Roseateles > Roseateles albus. Next base: position 84,061 of record NZ_JAQQXT010000010.1, read on the forward strand.
TGCCGTGCCGGCTCAGAAAGGCGAGGTCGGCCTCGCGCAGCGGCGAGCTGATGCGCCCGCGCTGCAGCAGGTCTTGCAGCACCTGCAGGCTGGGCTTGGCCGGCATGCGCCCCTGCAGCGCCAACTCTTGCAGATCCAGATCACTGAAAACGCGGCGGCGAATCAGGCCGGCCTCGATCAAACGCATAAAGCCGTTGACGAACATTTCCGAGCAGCCGTACAGGCCTTGCTCGAACTTATCGAGCTCGCGCCCTTGCAGCTCGCCATGGCAAAGCGGGCTCAGGATGGTCTTGAAATGCTCGCTATTTCCATCGCGCACGATCAAGGCCTGCGCGATGGCGTCGCCCAGCGAGCCAATGCCGATCTGCAGCGTGCCGCCGTCGGGCACCAGGCTGGCCGCGTGCAGGCCGATGGCGTAGTCGGCCCAGCTGATGGCCGCATTGGGCGGCGCGAAGATGGTGTGGCTGCAGCCCGGGCCATCCAGCACCAGGCCAAACAAGTCAGGCGAGGCCACCGCGTTGCCGGGCATAAAGGGCAGTTCATGGTTGACCATGGCCACCGCCAGCAGTGGCCGCCCCTGCGCTTGCATGCGCTCGATCAAATCAAAACTCAGATCAGGGTTGCAGGACAGAGAAAACTCGGTGCGCCCGTCGGCCCCGGTGCGGCTCGCCACCGCCTGCGCAAGCACATTGACGCCATGCGACATCATGTCGCGCACCGCGAAGCTGTAATTGGTGCAGACAAAGGCCTGCTGCGCGCCATCATTGCCGAGGTAGTCGCCGGTCTTCATGAAGAACTCATGGACCTCGATATTGGGCGGCAGCGTGCCGGCGCGCAGCGCCTTGACATAGTCCATGTCGGGGTAGTCGCCAAACACGCGCTCGACCAGCGGCTCCAGAAAATGCGCCTCCAGCGAGGACTTGCCCTGGGGTTTTTCCAGGGACAGGGCGGTGAACAGTTTGAGCCGGCGCTCGGGGCTGGCCGCAATGCGTCGATATAGCGCGTTAACCAGGGGGTTGGGTTTGCCCAGGCCCAGCGGTATGGCCATCACGATCTCGCCCTGCACGCGCTGCAGGATCTGGTCCACGGTAGCTTCAATGCTGTTCAGCCATGCGGCGGCGGCGTGCTTGTTCATGTCTTGTCTCCATGCCTCGCGGTCATTGCCGCGAGCTTGTTGGTCATCGCTTCAGTTTGCTGCAGCCTGCGGCTGGCCATTTTGATTTACGACAAGATTGTGACGCGCGTGCATCGGTCGGGCTCGGCAACACGGCGGCTCAATGATTCTTGCGGTCTGTAGGTCTGTGTTGAAATGCTGCTCGCACATTCGCTTCACTATTCGCACATGTTGAAAAATTTGGAGCCGCCCAGGTGGTTGGCCTTGTTGAGACAATGGACCGAGGTCCTCGGGCCGGCTAAGGCCCTGGCGCTGCTGCTGGCAGCGGCTTTGCTGGCTGCGGTAGCTGTTTCACAGCTTTTGATTTCATTGCTGGGTTTTGGCGACCGTGTCGCCGCCGCCCTCTGTGCCGGGCTCAGCGCGCTCTTGCTGGCTGCGCTGCTCGGGCGCGTGTTGCTGGGCCTGCTGGCGCAGCTCGAACAGTCGACGCTGCAGCTCAAGCGCTTTTCAAGCACCGATATGTTGACCGGCATCGTCAACCGGCGTGCCTTTCTCGGCTTGATCGAGCGCGAATGGGCCTTGGCCCGGCGCTATGAAACGACTTGTGCGATGGTGATGATAGACCTCGACCATTTCAAGCGCATCAACGAGAACTTTGGCCACCGCTGCGGTGACATGCTGCTGCGCCAGATTGCCGAGGCCAGCAGCGAGACCTTGCGTCAGGGCGATGTGCTGGCTCGCTTTGGCGGCGAAGAATTCGGGCTTTTTTTACCCCACACCGACCCGCTCGGTGCGCTCGATGTGGCGGAGCGGATTCGTGAACGGGTCGAGCGGCTTGATTTTTGTTGGAACGGCCACGTCATCCCGGTCAGCGTCAGCCTGGGTGTGGCGGCGCTGCAGGCCGACCACCACAGCCTGGATCAATTCGTCAACGCAGCCGAAGACGCCCTGCACATGGCCAAGGCGGATGGCCGCAACTGTGTGCGGGTGGGCGATGGCTTGATGCCGGGCCGGGCGGCCGAGCTCAGGGCTTGAGTTTTTTGCCTGGCCCTTGCGACCGCAGCAGCGCCATGCCGTCGGCATAGCCGGTTAACTCCAGGTAGCCCAGACCGAGGCGCTGGCCGTCTAGGCTCAGCAACTCCGCAGCGCCTTCCCAGTAACGCATGCCCGTGCTGGCCCGTGCGTCGACTTCTTGCGCGTCGAGCAGCGTGCGCAGCTCCAGCTGCCCCAGCGGTGTGGTGATGCGCCAGGCGACCGGATAGTTGGCGCCACTGGCCGGGCTGCGCCAATGCCTCAGCGGCGCCATGCTGATCTGTGCAGGCGCAAAATCCTGGCTAGCGCCGCCGGGCTTGCGCCAGCTGCCGCCGGCCCAGAGCTGCGTGCCGTCGGCCCGGCGCAGCCTGAAGACGGTCAGCGCGCCGCCGTCGCTCAAATTGATGCCGGCCCAGTCCCAGCCGACCGCTTGTTCTCCGCCTTGGGCTCCGAGCAGGTTGTCGCTCCATTCATGGTCGAGCCAGGAGCGCCCGCTGAGTTGGCGAGTCTTGCCGCCGAGCTGCAGCTGCGCTTCGGTCTGCAACTGCACCTGGCTGTAGTAGTGGCTGAACTGAGCGGGGTCGGGGCCCTTGCGTGACAGCCCTTGCTGGCCTTGCAGCAAGGGCGGCTGCGTGGTTTGCAAGCGCAGCTCTAGCGCGAAGCCGCCTGTCTTGCTGGCGAAGCCGGCGCGGTAGCCTGCCTCGTTTCTTCTCAAAAACCAGTCGCGTAAATGGACATCGCAATCGCTTTCGCTGGCCTCGGCGATACCGAATCCGGCGCGAGCCAGGCGCTGATCGTGCTGCAATTTGCCGCCCGCCAGATCGGTCACGGCGGCATGCGCCAGCAGCAATTGCCGGGCGGCGAAGCGGCTCGGGTGGTCTGGCGGCGCCGGGCCGCGCACACGGAAAAAGGTCAGCTGATAGCCTAAGCGAGGGGGGCCAAGCTCCCGCTCGCTGAAAACGTCGCCCAACACGCCGGTCAGGTACCACCATTCCAGGCTCTGTGCCGGATGGGCGCCGAAGTCGCGCGGGAACTGCAGGCTTGGGACCTTGCCTTCAGATTGCGCCAAGCCTGGCAGCGAGGTGAGACCCAACGCCTGCAAGAGTCGGCGCCGGCGCAGGGCGGTGACCATGTTCATCATCATCACCAGTCCTCCTTGACCGCCTGCACCACGGCATCACCGGTGGCGCGCCAAGCAGCCAGCATCGAGGCCGACAGGCCGGCCAGAAATACGGCGCCCAGCAAGGCCAGCAGGCGCGGCCAAGGCAGGCTCATGTCCATGCTCCAGTGGAAACTCTGCGGGTTGACGACCCAGACCAGCACCCCGCTCAGCGCCAGCCCCAGGCCCAGGCCGGCCAGCGCGCCAACGCCGCTGAGCAGCGCCGCCTCGATGGCCAGGAGCCGCAGCACATCGGCGCGCGTCAGCCCCAGATGGCGCAGCAGACCAAATTCACGCCGCCGCGCCAAGACCTGCGCCGACTGGCTGGCGGCGATGCCGAACAACCCTATGCCCAAAGCCACCGCCTGCAGCCAATGGGTGACCGCAAAGCTGCGCTCAAAAATGCTCAGCGACATGGCCTTCAACTCACCAACGGCAGCAAACTCTAGATCGTCCGGATTGTTGGGCTGCAAGGCCTTGAGCTGAGGTCCTGCTTCGGCCGAGGCCAGCCCCGGTTTGAGCCAGATGTAGAGCTCGGTCAGCTGCATATCGCCGCTCCAGCGCTGGTAGTCGCTCAGCTGCAGCATCAACGCGCCGCTCTGGCGTGCGTAGTCGCGCCAGACGCCGCGCACATAGGCCTCCTGCCTCGCGCCGCCCGGCGTCAAACGCAGTGTGAGGCTTTGGCCCGGGCGCAGCTGCAGCTGGTCGCGCAAATGCTCGTTGATGTAGACGGGCAGGGCAGTCGATGCCCCGGCAAGAGGCTCAACAATCGGCCCGGCGAGTGGCCCGACAAGGGGCCTAACAAGGGGCAGCTGATCCACTTTGAACTCGCGCGCCATCAAGTCGATCGCTTCGGCGTGCTCATCCAGCCAAACGCTGCTGCTGCGCTGGCCGGTCACGGTCTTGGCCAGGCCGCTGGCGCACAAGGCCGGGGCATAGTCAGGCGGCAAGGCAGCGCCTTGGCCGGCTTGCATGCGCAGGCTGGAGCGCACATAAAAATCTGCCGGCAGCATTTGATCTAACCACTGAGTCAAGGAGTCACGAAAGCTGCCCACCATCACCAGCATCGCCACCGACAGGCTCAACGCCACCAAGACGCCGGCCAAAGAGCGGCTGGCTTCGCCGGCTTGGTCGCGAGCGCGTTCGCGCACCAAAGCAAGCAGGGCAGAGCCGCTCATGGCCTTTGGCAAGACACTCAGCAGGCCGAGTGTCAGTCGCAGCAAGGCGGGCACGCAGGCGATGCCGCCTAGCAGCAAGAGAAACATCGCCGCGTAGGCGGCCAGCGGCACGTCCGGCCAGGCGGGCAGCGGAGGCACAAAAGCCAAAACCAGGCCTGCCAACAACAAGCCCGGCCCCAGCCAGCTGGGAGGCGCAGGTTCCAACTCATTGCCCAGGCCGCGCAAGACCAAGGCGACCGGCATGCGCCGCACGCTCCAAGCGGGCAGGGCGCAGGCCGCCAGGCTGATCAGCACGCCAATGACGCCGAAGATGGCCGCAGCGCCGATTTGGGCGGCGCTCAGCGCCAGCCCGAAGCCTTTGCCGCCCGCTTTGCCGACGGCAAAGCCGAGACCGGCGCCCAAGACTTGCTGGCCCACGCTGGCCAAGGCATAACCCAGCAGCAGCCCAGCGGCGCTGCCGAGCAGACCCAGGGCCAGGCCCTCGGCCATGATCAAGGCGGCGCGCTCCTTGGCCGTCATGCCCAGCACGCCCAACAAGGCGAGCTGGGGCTGGCGTTGCGCTACCGACAAGGACATCACCGCAAAAACCAAAAAGCTGCCGGTGAACAAGGCCATCAAAGACAAAACGCCCAGATTGACGCGGTAGGCGCGCGTCATGGCGCTTAGGCGCGCGCCTTCGTCGGGCGGCGGTGCGGCCGTCAGCCCCTGGGGTAAAGCGTTATTGGCCAGCCATGTCGAAACGTTCTGCCCGGCCTCCAGGCGCAGGTCGATGCGGTCGAGCTCGCCCAGGCGGCCGAGCAAAAGTTGAGCGCCGGAGATGTCCAGCACCGCCAGCGCTGAGCCGGTCGCGGCAATCGCCGGGCCGACGGCAAAGTCTTGGCTGTGGGCCGCACCCGTGCCTTGTGCGGCTCGCAGGCTCAGGCGCTCGGCCTTGCCGCCCAGGCGCGCGATGGCGGCCGGATTGAGGAAAACCGTGGCCGGGTCGAGCAATGAGGAGATGGATTTCAGCTCGCTGGGCATCAGCTCGGGGCCGAGCGGGCCAGACTGCAGGACGTCCAACCCGATCACACGCAAGTTGAAACGTTTGCCGTCGGCGCCTACCGCCTGCGCTTGCCCCTCCAGCACCGGGGCCACCAGACTCAAGCCCGGCAGCTTGGCAACCGCCGCATAGCTGCTCTCGCTCAGTGGGCCTTGTGTGCCGCGCAGCACCAGATCGGGTGCGCCATTCAGGCTGGCGGCGGCCTTGGAGAACTCATTCAGGGCGCTGCTATTGAGCAGATGCACCGCAAAGGCCAGTGCCACACCCAGCGTGATGGACAGCAGGGCCAAGAGTTGCCGGCCCGCCTGATGGCGCAGGGCGGGCCAAGACAGCTGGGTCAGCCAGGCCCAGCTCAAGCGAGCGCCTGCGTTTGAAGGTCCTGCGTCGTGATGCCCTGCTCGCTGATCCGCAGGCAACGGTCGGCACGCGCCGCCGCACGCTCGGAATGTGTGACGAGCAAGCAGGCCGAGCCTTGCGCATGGACTTGCTCCAGCAGCAGATCCAGCACGGCGGACGCATTGCGGGCATCGAGATTGCCGGTCGGCTCGTCCGCCAGGACCAGCGCCGGGCGGTGCACCAGCGCGCGCGCAATCGCCACTCTTTGCAACTGGCCGCCGGACAGCTGGCGCGGGCTGCGAGCCCCCAGATCGCCCAGGCCCACGGCCTCCAACATCTCTTGCACGCGCTGAGGGTCGGCTCGCTTCAAGAGCAGCAAGGGCAGGCCGACATTGGCCGCCACGCTCAGATGCGGCAGCACATGAAAGGCCTGGAATACAAAACCCAGGTGTTGGCGGCGCAGCAAGGCGCGCTGACTTTCGCGCAGGCTGCCCAACTCTGCGCCGGCCAGATGCACCGTCCCGGCACTGGGCTCATCCAGGCCGGCCAGGCAGTTCAAGAGTGTGGACTTGCCCGAGCCGGACTCACCCAGCAGCGCCACCAATTCGCCGGCTTGCAGGCGCAAATCAATGCCGGTAAAGACGGGTGTGGCGCCATAGCTTTTGGCCAGACCACGGGCCTCAAGCACCGGCATAAGGGGCACTCAGCAAGCGTTGCAGGCAAGCCAATAGATGCAGCTTGGCCTGAGGGTCATCACAGGCGATCACATGGCGCTGCGGGCTGGAGCGCAGCCAAGTCAGCTGGCGCTTGGCCAGTTGGCGGGTGGCGATCGTGCCTTGTTCGGCCAAGTCCTTGAAGTTATTGGTCTCCAACGCGGCCCAGGCTTGGCGGTAGCCAACGCAGCGCATCGAGGGCAGATCGGCATGCAGGTCGCCGCGCGCGCGCAAGGCGCGCACTTCGTCGAGCAGGCCTTGTTTGAGCATCAGCTCAAAGCGCTCTGCCAAGCGCCTATGCAGCCAGGCGCGGTCATTCGGTTCCAGCGAAATCATGGGCCAATCGACCGCACCGTTGCGTTGTACGTGCAACTCGCTCATAGGTCGGCCGGCCAACTGGCAGACCTCGAGCGCGCGTTGGATGCGCTGCGAATCGTTTGGCGCCAGCCGGGCGGCCGTGATGGGGTCAAGTCTTGCCAGCTCGGCATGCAGGGCCGGCCAACCCAGCTCGGCCGCGCGGGCATCCAGCTCGGCGCGCAGCGCCGGGTCGGCCAGCGGCATCTCGCTCAAGCCCTGGTGCAGCGCGTTGAAGTACAGCATGGTGCCGCCGACCAAGAGCGGCAAGCGGCCGCGCTCCAAGACCTCGGCTGCGATGCGCTTGGCCGCCGTCACGAATTGCCCGGCCGAGAACGCGTCCAGCGGGTCGATCAGGTCGATCAAATGGTGCGGCACGGCAGCCTGCTCGGCAGCACTTGGCTTGGCCGTGCCAATGTCCATGCCGCGGTAGACCAGGGCCGAATCGACGCTGATGATCTCCACCGGCAAGACCTGCGCGATCTCCAGCGCAAACGCCGTCTTGCCCGTGCCCGTGGGCCCCGCCAAGCAAACCGGCCCGTTAAATGGGGTCAGGTTCATTTAATTTGGCCCCATCCTGCTCCCATTTGGCTTGTTCGCGCCATCAATCGAAGCGCTCCCACGGTGTGAGGAACCGCCACTGGCCGACCGGCAGATTGCCGAGGTTGATGCGCCCGATGCGCACGCGCTTGAGGCCCACAACTTTCAGGCCAACCTGCTCGCACATGCGGCGAATCTGGCGCTTGCGGCCTTCGCGCAGGACAAAGCGCAGCTGGTCCTCATTGGCCCAGCTGACCTTGGCCGGCTTCAGCTGAACGCCGTCCAATTCCAGGCCATGATTCAGCAAGGCCATATCGGCGGCGGGGAAGCTGCCGTCGGCGCTCTTGACGCCGTCGCGGCCGTGGTACTCCACCCGCACCAAATACTCTTTCTCGATCTTGGAGTCTTCGCCGATCAAGAGCTTGGCGATGCGGCCGTCTTGGGTCAGCACCAGCAAGCCGGTCGAGTCGATGTCCAAACGGCCTGCCGGCGCCAAACCGCGGCTGTGGCCGAGGTGGTATTTGATGCCGGAGGTGTCTTCGGTCCAATGGGTGTCGGACTTGATCAGCGTTGACGCGTTCTCATAGCCGTCTTCGGCCTGACCCGAGACCCAGCCGATCGGCTTGTGCAAGAGGATGGTGACGCGCTTGGCCTGCTCTTTGTTGGCGAGTTGATCGACCTCGATCTTCACGCCTGGCAGCACGCGCTGGCCCAGCACGGCCATCTTGCCGTCGACGCGCACCCAGCCGGCCGCGATCCACTCGTCCGCTTCACGGCGCGAGGCCATGCCCAGCACGCCCATATGCTTGGACAGGCGCACGCCTTCATCGCGCGAGTCCACATAATCTTCATCTTCGTCGTCATCGCCGAGCTGACGGCTCAGCTGAGCGGCCGCAGCGCGCAGATGCTCTGGCAGCTGGCGGGCAGCGGCTTGGGAATATTTTGAAGACTGATCCGGGCCCCGTGGAGCTGGCCTGGGGCCGCTGGCGCGACGCTGATCCTGGCGGGTGAAATTGCTTTGTCCCGGCTCTTCGCGCTGCTGTTGATTGAAGCCGCCTTGGCCCCCTTGATCGCCTTGCCCACGATAGCCGCCTTGGCCACGGTCCTCATAGCGCGGACGCTGCTGCTGGTATTGCTGCTGATCGCGCGGACCTTGCCGGTAAGCACCTTGCTCGCGCGGCGCGCCATAACCACCATTGCCACCGCCACTGCCGCCGCCCTGGAATTGCTGACGTGGGCGCTGCTCGTTAAACCCTTGTTGATCCTGGCGCGGCCGGTCGTATTGCGGACGCCGGTCGTCGAAACGAGGCGTTTGCTCGCGAGCATCGCGAGAATCCCGCATTGGCGGCCGCTCGTTCGGGCGCTGACCTTGGTAGCCGCCGGGGCGCCTGTCTTCATAACGCGGGCCTTCATCGCGTGGGCCGCGCGAATCACGCGAGTCGCGTGAGTCATATTCATGTGGGCGCCCGTAGCCCGCTTGCGGGCGACGCTCCTCGTAGCGAGGCCCCTCGTCACGCCGTGGGCCCGCGTCTCGGCGCGGGCCGCCTTGATGTCCGCCTTGATAGCCACCACGCTGATCAGGCCCACCGTGGCGGGGGCCGGCCGGCGGTCTTGCGCGTTCGTCGCGTGAGCCGGCGAAGGCGGGCCGCTCCGCATTGAAACCACCTTGGCGCTGCTCATATTGCGCTTGCCGCTCCTGCCGCTCGGCTTGCGCGCGCTCCAGGCTTTGGCGTGGGCGTGAGACACCCTTGCCGCGCACCGGAGGGCGGCGTTCGCCGTCAGGTCGACTGGAACCACTTGGGCCAGTTTTATTCTTTTTATTCAATTTCAAAGTGGCCATAAAGGGCTCCATCACAAAAAGCAGTCGCTGAATTCGTCATGCAACAAGCATGAACTTCAGCGCCCGCGCAAAAACAAGGCATCGAGTTCGCGCATAGTCAATTGCCGCCATGTCGGCCGGCCATGATTGCACTGATCGGCACGTTCGGTGCGTTCCATATCGCGCAAGAGGCCATTCATTTCTTCCAGCGTCAGCTGGCGGTTGGCGCGCACCGCACCATGGCAGGCCATGGTGGCGAGAATCTCATGCTGAGCGCGCTCAATGGCGTGGCTGGCATCGAACTGCGCCAACTCGGCCAACACGCTGCGCACCAAGTCCACCACATCGCCGCCGGCCAGCGCCGCCGGTCGAGCGCGCACCGCCAAGACCTTGGCCGATAGCGGCGCCACATCCATGCCGAGCCGCTCCAGCGTCGCTGCATGTGCCTCGGCGGCCGCAATCTCTTGCGCCGTCGCGGCAAAAGTGATCGGGATCAGCAGCGGTTGCGACTCGATCGCCGCAGCGCCCAAGCTGGCCTTGAGGCGCTCATAAACCACGCGCTCATGGGCCGCATGCATATCGACAATGATCAGCCCCTGCGCGTTCTCGGCCAGCACATAGACACCCTGGATCTGCGCGATGGCGCGACCCAGCGGCCAGTCATGCTGGGGCAAGGCTTGCTGCAAAGGCACTGCAGGGTCAGGTCTTGCCTGCGGATTGAACTCGGCCTGGCCGTAGAGTGTGGCCACCTCGGCCAGCCCCAGCGAAGCCTGCGCGCCCTGGCCAATCGGTGGGCGCCAACTATTGGCAGAGGGCGGATTGGCATAGCCTGCTGCCGGCTCATTGGCCTGTGCGGAGGGCGTCTGCGCAAACCAGGCCGGCGGATTGCCGGGCGAGGGCCGGTAGCCCGGCACGCTGGCCGCAGCGGCAATCGCCTGTTGCGCTTGCTCGGCCGGGCTGGGCTCGAGGTTCTCCGCAGCGGCTGAGCGTGACAGCGCCAGCGCATCCTGCACCGCGTAGCGCACCTGCTGATGGATTTCTCGGCCGTCACGAAAGCGCACTTCAATCTTGGTCGGGTGCACATTGACGTCGACCCGGTCCGGTGCAATTTCGATGAAGAGCACATAGCTGGGCTGGCGGTGGCCGTGCAACACATCTTCATAGGCCGAGCGGATGCCGTGGGCGATCAGCTTGTCGCGCACAAAGCGGCCGTTGACGTAGACATATTGCATGTCGGCACGGCTGCGCGCCGCTTCGGGCAGACCGGCGCGGCCATAGACGCGCAAGGGGCCGCGCTCGGAAAACACCGCCCGGCTGACGGCGAGGAACTCCGCCCCCAAGACATCGCTCAAGCGCTGCTCCGACGAGGCAATACGCCACTGCTCGACCAGCTTGCCCTCATGCCAAACGGTGAAGCCCACATCGGGCCGGGCCAGCGCGTGGCGGCGCACCGCCTCCATGCAATGCGCCAACTCGGTCGCGTCGGTCTTCAAGAATTTTCGTCGCGCCGGGGTGCTGAAGAACAGCTCGCGCACCTCGATGCTGGTGCCACGCGAACGCGCCGCCGGGGCCAACTCGCCCGAGCGAGCGTCGAGCCGGTGGGCATGGGCGGCACCTTCGCAGCGGCTCAAGAGCGCCATCTCGGCGACCGAGGAGATCGCGGCCAAGGCTTCACCGCGAAAGCCCATGGTGGCGACCGACTCGAGGTCATCGAGCGAGCGGATCTTGCTGGTGGCATGGCGTTTGAGCGCCAGCGGTAGCTCGTCCACCGGGATGCCCAGGCCGTCGTCTTCGATCACGATGGCACGCACGCCGCCGGCCATCAGCTTGACCTGAATTTGCGTTGCGCCGGCGTCCAGCGCGTTGTCGACCAACTCGCGCACGACCGATGCAGGCCGCTCCACCACCTCGCCGGCGGCGATTTGGCTGATCAGTTCATCGGGGAGTTCGCGGATGCTGCGCCGCGTGGGCGCGGCGGCCAGATGCTGCGGTGCAGGCACAGGCGAGGCGGGAAGGGACAAATCCATGCCGAATTTTACCTTGGTCAGGCTTGCCCTGGCTTGGGCGCCAGATAAAGCGCCCAAGCAATGTTCGCACTCAAGCTGCGGCGTGCCGCGCCGATAGCAGGAAGATGACTGTTGCTGCACCCTGGGGTGTCAATGTGCTGTGCCTGCCCTGAAAGAGCAAAGCAAAACAAAACAGGCCATGATAAAAACGTTCGAAGCAGATCAATCAGCCCGCTTGGATCATCTATGCGCAGCCTCAGCTTTACAGTGATGGATCGAGACAAAGGTTTGTCAGCGCGTGCAGCCGGGGATTTGGCGGCATGACCACGCCCGAGCTTCATTGGTTCGATGAGGCCCCGGATGGGCGGGACGAACTGTTCGCCGCGCTCAATCAGCACTCGATCGTGTCCATTGCCGATGCGTCCGGTCGCATCATCATGGCCAATGAGCAGTTTTGCCGCATCAGTGGCTATAGCCAGGCGGAACTGCTGGGGCAAGACCACCGCATCGTCAATTCGGGCCATCAGCCACCGGGCTTTTGGGCCGAGGTCTGGCGCCAGATCGCCGCCGGTACGGCCTGGCGCGGTGAAATCTGCAACCGCAACAAAAACGGCGGGCTGTACTGGGTCGACACCTTGATATCACCCGTCATGGGGCCTGAAGGCAAGGTGCAGCGCTACATCTCCATACGCACCGATGTGACGGCAGCCGCGATGGCGGCACGCGAACTCGGGCGCGAGCGCCTGGCGCTGAGAAACATCATCGATGGCACCCATGCGGGCACCTGGGAGTGGAATGTCGAGACCGGCGAGACCAAGTTCAACCACCGCTGGGCCGAAATCGTCGGCTACTCGCTGGAAGAATTGGGCGCCACCACGATAGAGACTTGGAGCAGCTTCAACCATCCGGACGACATCACTCGCTCGGCCGTGTTGCTGGGTAAGCATTTTGATGACCAGACGCCGGCTTATGAGTTTGAAGGTCGCATGCGGCACAAGAACGGCAGCTGGATCTGGGCGCAGTCCAGGGGCAAGCTCTTCAGCCGCAGCGAGGACGGCCGGCCGCGCTGGATGGCCGGCACCCTGATTGACATCACCGCTCGCAAATTGGCTGAAGCCGAGCTGCATGACAGCCGCACCTTCTTGGACCGTACGGCCAGAATCAGCGGCATGGGCGGCTGGGCGCTGGACTTACTGACGCAAGAGGTGCAGTGGTCGGACCAGACCTGCTTGATTCATGAAGTGGAGCCCGGCTACCGGCCCAGCTATGCCGACAGTCAGAGGCCGTTCTCGCAGGCTTCGCGTTTGTTGTTAGACCAAGCCCTCAAAGCCGGTATTGCAAACGGCGCGGGCTTCGATCTCGAACTGCCCTTCACCACCTTCAAGGGGCGCGCCACCTGGGTGCGTGCGGTGGGTGAGGTGGAGTTCAATGACCATGGCCCCTCTCGCCTGGTCGGCACCCTGCAAGACATCAGCGTGCGGCGCCGGATTGATGCCGAGTTGATACGTAGCACCGAGCTGCTGCGTGGCTCGATCGAGGCGCTGGACGGCTCTTTTGTCTTGTTCGACCCGGACGACAAGATGGTGCTGTGCAACCAGAGTTTTGTGCAGCTGTTCGACTACGCGCCCGGTCTGATCGTACCCGGTGTGAGCTTCGAGACCATGATGCGGGTGGGAGCAGAGAGCGGCAAGTTTCCCGACGCCCTAGGCCGGGTTGAAGAATGGGTGGCCGAGCGCGTGGCCCTGCATCGCACCGGCAACAGCAGCTTGGTGCAGCGCCTGGCCGACGGGCGCAGCGTACGCAATGTGGAGCGCCGCATGGCCGACGGCCATATCGTGGGTCTGCGCCTGGACGTGACCGAATTGGTGTCGGCGACCGAAGCGGCCCAGGAGGCCTCGCAGTACAAGAGCAATTTCGTGGCCAATATGAGCCACGAAATCCGCACACCGATGAACGCCATTCTGGGCATGCTGACCTTGTTGCGGCGCACCGACCTGACGCCCCGCCAGGCCGACTACGCAGCCAAGACCGAGGGGGCTGCGCGTTCGCTCCTGGGCCTGCTGAATGAAATCCTGGACTTCTCCAAGGTCGAGGCCGGCAAGATGAGTCTGGACGTGCAGGCGTTCAGCATGGAGCAGCTCTTGGCCGACTTGGCGGTCATTTTGTCTGCCAATTTGGGCGATAAGCCGGTTGAGCTGTTGTTCGATATCGACAGCGAGTTGCCGGATCAATTGCTCGGCGACGCGATGCGCTTGCAGCAGGTGCTGATCAATCTGTGCGGCAATGCCATCAAGTTCACGGCGGCCGGCGAGGTGGTGCTGGCGGCGACGCTGCTCTCAAGAGACGCCAATTCGGTGACGCTGGATATTGCGGTCAGGGACTCCGGCATTGGCATCGCGCCGGAAAACCATGCGCGCATCTTCAGCGGCTTCTCGCAGGCCGAGGCTTCGACCTCACGCCGCTTTGGTGGCACCGGCTTGGGGGTGGCCATCAGCCAGCGCCTGGTCGCGCTGATGGGTGGTGAGCTGAGGCTGCAAAGCAGCTTGGGGCAGGGCAGCTGTTTTTCATTCAGCTTGACGCTGCCTTTGGCGGCGGCCTTGCCCGACGCTGTACAAAGCTCTGCGGCGGCCTTGCCCGACGCCCTGCCAAATCCTGCGGCGGCCTTGCCCGACGCTGCGTCAAATTTGGTGGAGCCTGGGCCAGGGGCTGAGGCGGCACTGCTTGACCTGCAAACCCCATCAAGCCAGCCCATCTTGATCATCGAAGAGAACGCCGGCGCTCGCGCGGTGCTGGCCCGCATGTTGACCGGAATGCAGTGGGCGCACATTGTGGCGGCCAATTTGGAGCAGGGCCTGACGGTCTTGGGCGAACTGCAGGCGGGGGCGCGCAAATGCCGCGCCGTCTTGCTGGATTGGCGCAGCGGCGCGGCAGCCAGCGAGCAAGCCGGCTGGAGCGCGCTGCAGCGCTTGCGGGAGATCAGCTCACATCAACAGCAAGCCTTGCCGATTGCCGCCCTGGTGACGGCGCTGGATCAGGAATTGATGTCCAAGCACAGCGCGCAAGAGCAGGCCGGCATTGATTTGGTGCTGCTCAAGCCGCTGACCGCCGCCACCTTGCGTCGCGCTTTACTGGCGCATGAGCATAGTCTGGCGCACCTGACGCCAGGTGCCGCGCCGCAGTTGGACAAAGCGCGACTTGCGACCGATCCGCAAGCCTTGGGGGGCATGCGCCTGCTGGTGGTCGATGACAATTTGAACAACCAGCAACTGGCCAAGGAGTTGCTTGAAGATGCGGGCGCACGGGTCGATGTGGCTGGTGATGGTCAACAGGCGGTCGATATGCTGCGCGCCGACCCGCAGGCCTACCGGGTCGTGCTGATGGACATGTTGATGCCGGTGATGGACGGTGTGACGGCCTGCCTGATCATTCGCAATGATTTGGGCCTTACCGATTTGCCGATTGTGGCGATGACGGCCAATGCCCTGGCTTCCGACCGGCGCGATTGCCTGGCTGCCGGCATGAACGAGCACATTGCCAAGCCCTTTGATGTCGACAAGCTCCTTGCCATGCTCTTGCAACTGGACGCAGGCAGGCTGGCCAAGCAAGCGGGCCGCGTGATTGCGCCGCCGGCCCAGGCCAAGGCAGCCGCTGCTGCGTCGCTCGCGCCTACTCAGGCACCTGCCCCCAGCCAGTCCGTACCATCTGCCCCGACGGCAGCCCCGGCTGAACGCGTGTTTCCGACCTTGGCGGTGCCGGCCGATTTGCGCGCAACGGCCGCCGCCCAGGGCTTTGATGTGCAAAGTGCGATGGACCGAATGATGGGCAAGGTCGGGCTGTTTCAGCGCATGGCCGCTTCGCTGGCAGCCAGCGCCGTGCAATTGCCCGAGCAACTGCGCGCGCTGCTGCAGGCCGAAGACTATGCGGCGGCCACGATTGCGGTGCACAGCTTCAAGGGCTTGGTGGCCACGCTGGGCGGCGACGCCCTGGCCAAGCTGGCAGCGGCCGGCGAGGCGCAGCTCAAACAAAACCTGGCGCCTGATGAAGCTTGGCTGGCCGAGTTCGCCACCCAAAGCGCCGCAGGTGCGGCCGCGCTGGAGGCGCTGTCGGCAGCGTTGCAAGGATTGAAGCCGACGGCGCCGGCGCCTAAGAGCAGTGTCGTGGCGCCGCCGGCCGCCACGCCGGTGCCTGCCCCCATAGCGCCGAGCGTCGCTGTGGACACGGCTGCGCCGCGGCGGCGCTTGGCCGCCATGCGCTTGCTGCTGGTTGAAGATAACCTCAACAATCAGCAGATCGCGCTGGAGTTGTTGGAAGACGAGGGTGCCCGCGTGCAGGTCGCCAACGATGGGCAGGAAGCGCTGGAAAAATTGGCCGCAGGCCGCGATTCATTCGATCTGGTGCTGATGGATCTGCAAATGCCGGTGATGGACGGCTTCACGGCTACCCACCACATTCGGGCCGATCTGGGCCTGACGGCCTTGCCCATCATTGCCTTGACGGCCAATGCCCTGGACAGCGACCGCGCGGCCTGCTTGGCCGCCGGCATGAACGAGCATATGGGCAAGCCTTTTGATATCAATAGGCTGGTCGAATTGCTGCTGAAACTGCGCCGCCCGAAGGACTGAGTGCGGCTCTTCGATAGACCCGGGCGCTTCCTTGACTGTCACAAGCTTGCCGCATAATCCCGCGCCATGGAACTTATTAGCACCCTGATCGACTTCATTGTCCACGTTGATCGCCATCTGGCGTCTTTTGTAGCTCACTATGGCGCATGGATCTATGGTTTGTTGTTCTTGATTATTTTTGTTGAAACCGGCTTGGTGGTGATGCCGTTTTTGCCGGGCGACTCCTTGCTCTTCGTGGTCGGCGCTCTATGCGGTGCTGGCTTGGTTAATTTGCCCCTGGTGCTGGCGATATTGTTGGTGGCAGCGATTCTGGGTGATCAATGCAATTACTCGATCGGGCGCTTTATCGGTCCCAAGGTGTTCAAGTGGGAGCAATCGCGCTTTTTCAACCGCAGGGCATTCGACGCCGCGCATGAGTTTTACGAGCGCAATGGCGCGGTCACCATCATCATTGCGCGCTTCATGCCTTTTGTGCGCACCTTCGCGCCTTTCGTCGCGGGTGTGGCCGAGATGGACCGGGCCAAATTTACGCTCTATAACGTCATCGGCGCGCTGATCTGGGTGCTCGGCATAACGCTGGCAGGCTATTGGTTCGGCAATCTGGCCTGGGTGCAGACGAATCTGAGCAAGATCATCTGGGCCATGATCATCATCCCGGGGCTGATCGCGATTTACGGGGGCTGGAAGGCGCGCAAGGCAGAAAAGGTCAAGGCCGCTTGATTGCCTGAATGGCCCAGTTGGCCCACTCGGCCCACTTAGGCAGCTTGGCGAGATTTGAAGCGGGCAAGCGACTTTGCTCCGCTTAAGTCAGCGCCCTATGCCGTGCCAGCGGCGGGTTTTTGGCAAAGTAACGCGCAATACCGGTGGCCAGGGCCTCGACCAATTCGCCCTGGTAGGCCGGGTCGCGTAGCTTGGCTTCTTCTTCAGGGTTGGAAATAAAGGCCGTTTCAACCAGGATGGATGGCACATCCGGCGCCTTCAGCACGGCAAATCCGGCCTGCTCGACCTTGCGCTTGTGCAGATTGCCGACACGGCCGATCTGGCCCAGCACCTCGTGGCCCAGCTTGAGGCTGTCCTTGATCTGCGCGGTGGTGCTCATGTCCAACATGGCCTTCAACACACCGGCATCCTTGACCGCGCCGGCATTCACGCCGCCGACCAAGTCGGCTGCATTTTCTTTGTTGGCTATCCATTTGGCGGCCTGGCTGCTGGCGGCGCCGTCGCTCAGCACGAACACCGAGGCGCCGCGCGCTTGCGGGGTGAAAAACGCATCGGCATGCAGCGACACGAACAGATCGGCCTGCACACGGCGCGCCTTGTTGACCCGCTCATGCAGGGGCACAAAGAAGTCGGCGTCGCGGGTCATCATGACGCGAATATTCGGGTTGCTGTTGAGCCGGTCGCGCAGCTTCAAGCCCACTGCCAGCACCACATCTTTTTCGCGTAAGCCTGTGGGTCCGATGGCGCCGGGGTCCTCGCCGCCATGGCCGGGGTCCAGTGCAATCACGATCAGGCGGTCCAGTTTGGCCTGGCTAAAGCCGGGCAGCGGATCCGTTTTGGCGCTCGCCGCCGAGGCCGCAGGGAAGGGCGGCAGCGGCACCGGCGTTTGCACGACCAAGGGCGGCGGCACGGGCGGCAGCCTTGTAGAGCTGGGTTTGTCGATGCGGCCTATCAACTCGCCCAAGGCGTCTTGCACCGACTGCGCCGCAGCTTGCTCGGCCTGCTCCTTTTCGCGAATCAGGGCCAGCAAGGGGTCGGCGGCCTGTTGGGGGTAGAGGTCGAACACCAGCCGGTGCTGGTAGGAGGCGACCGGCGCCAGGGTAAAAATTTGCGGCGCGACCGGCTGTTTCAAATCAAGCACCAGTCGCACCACCCTTGGGGTGTTCTGGCCGACTCTGACGCCGCCGATAAACGGGTCGTCGGCGCGCACCTTGCCCAGCAGCTCGCGCAGGCCGGCGTTCAGCTCCAGGCCCTCGATGTCTATCACCAGGCGGTCGGGGTTCTCGACCAGAAAATGTTTAGCCTGCAGCGGCTTGTCGGACTCCAGCGTGACCCGGCTGTAGTCGCTGGCGGGCCAGACACGCACGGCGATGATGCTGCTGAAGCTGCCAGCTGCCGTCGCTGTCGCAGGCAAGCGCAGAGCCAAAGCCAGCGCGCCCATGGCCCGTAGGGCGGTGCGTCGCGCGCTCATGGGCTTGTCCTTAAAGCTTGCAGCATCTGCTGCCCCCAAGCGCTGCCGGCGATGAGGCGCACGCTGCGGCTGTCGTCGGCCCCGACATCGAGCCAGATCTGCAAATCGGCCGGGGGCAACACACCACTGGCCTTCTCGGGCCATTCACTGAGCTTCAGTCCAGGCGCGGCAAAGATGTCGCGAAAGCCGGCGTCTTCCCATTCGCGCGGGTCGTTGAAACGATAGAAATCAAAGTGGCTAACTTCGCCGACCCGCGGTGCTGTGCTGCTCAAGTCGTAACTTTCCATCACCGCGTAGCTGGGGCTTTTGATGCGGCCCTCCACACCTAAGGCGCGCAGCAGATGCCGCACCAGGCTGGTCTTGCCAGCGCCGAGCTGGCCGTGCAACTCGATGCTGGCGTTGATCGACTCGGTGCCGGCGCTTAGGGCGATTGCAAAAGACAGCGCAAAAGCCTCGCAGGCGGCCTCATTGGGCCAAAGCAATGACTGAGTTTCTAGAATGCGCAAATGACGCAAGCTCCACAGAAGATGAATGACGGGATCGATGCAAAGACCTTGGCCGAACTGCTGGAGCAGCTGCGCGGCTGGGCGCTTGAGCTCGGATTCTCCCAGATCGGCGTGGCCGATATTGATTTGAGCTCGGCCGAGCCCGGTTTGCTGGCTTGGCTGGAGGCCGGCTTTCATGGCCAGATGCACTATATGCAGGCGCATGGGCTCAAGCGCGCCAGGCCAGCCGAGCTGGTGCCGGGCACGGTGCGGGTGCTGACGGCAAGGATGGACTATTTGCCGCGCGACACGCCGCCAGATTGGCAGGCTATCGAGTGGGCGGGGCTGGCCGACCCGCAGCGCGCGCAGTTGTCGATCTATGCCCGAGGGCGCGACTATCACAAGGTCTTGCGCAACCGCTTGCAACAGTTGGCGACCCAGCTGGCCGGTCTGATCGGCCCTTTTGGCCACCGCGCGTTCACCGATTCGGCGCCGGTGCTGGAGGTCGAGCTGGCCTCGCGATCCGGCCTGGGTTGGCGCGGCAAGCACACGCTGACCCTGCACCGCGAGGCCGGGTCGATGTTCTTTCTGGGCGAGATCTATGTCGATTTGCCGCTGCCGCTGAGCGAGGCGGTTACGGCCCACTGTGGGCAATGCACGGCCTGCATCGATGTGTGCCCGACCCAGGCCATCGTGGCGCCTTACCGGGTCGATGCGCGGCGCTGCATTTCATATCTGACCATCGAGCATGCCGGTGCGATCCCTCTGGAGTTGCGGCCCTTGATCGGCAACCGCATCTACGGCTGCGATGACTGTCAACTGATCTGCCCTTGGAACAAGTTCGCCCAAAAAACTTCGCTGGCCGATTTTGATGCGCGCGAGGCCTTGGCAGCACCCGGCCTGCTGCAGCTCTGGGCCTGGAGCGAGGCAGAGTTTTTGAGCCGCACCGAGGGCTCGGCCATCCGCCGCATCGGCTATGAGCGCTGGCAGCGCAATTTGGCCGTGGCGATGGGCAATGCTTTGCGTGCGCAGGAGCATGGCGAGATGCGCGCGGCCTTGCTACAAGCTCGCGCCGGCGCCGGCGAGCTGGTGATTGAACATATTGACTGGGCCTTGGCGGCAAACAGTTGACGCAGCTTGTGGCATGCTTGGTGCCGCAAACGTAGCGCAGCGTAAGCCTCAACCGGAGTCAAGCATGAATCGTCGCAATTGGGTGTCGGGTACAAGTCTCTTGGTTTTGAGCCTGGCCGGCCTGCCGCCAGCCTTGGCGCAGACCTATCCGAACAAGCCGGTGCGCTTGGTCGTTCCTTTTGCGCCAGGAGGAACGACCGACATCGTGGCCCGCGTGGTGGCAGAGAAACTTCATCTGGCCTTGGGTCAGACCGTGGTGGTGGAAAACAAGGCCGGTGGTGGCGGCACGATCGGTGCCGGTGAGACCGTCAAGGCCGCACCCGATGGCTACTCCTTGGGCATGGCCACGGTGTCGACGACGGCCGCCAACCCGGCCATCAATCCAAAGATCGCCTACAACCCCATCACCGATTTCACGCCCATCATCAATGTGGCGGCCACGCCCAATGTGATCGCCGTGCATCCCTCGTTTCCGGCACGGGATTACAAAGGCTTCTTGGCCGAGCTGAAAGCCAACCCTGGTAAGTACAGCTTCTCCAGCAGCGGCACCGGCGGTATCGGGCATTTGCAAATGGAGCTTTACAAGAGTTTGGCCGGTGTTTATGTCATCCATATTCCCTACCGTGGCGCCGGCCCGGCGCTCAACGACACGGTGGCCGGCCAAGTGCCTATGATTTTTGACAATCTGCCCTCGGCCTTGCCCTTCATCAAAGACGGCCGCTTGATCCCCATCGTCGTCGCCGCGCCGCAGCGCCTGAGCCAGCTGCCCAATGTGCCGACTTTCAAGGAAGTGGGCCTGGAGCCGGTCAACCGAATGGCTTATTACGGGATCTACGGCCCCAAGGGCCTGTCCAAAGAGGTGGTTGACAAGGTCCATGCGGCGGTCAAGAAGACCGTGGAGTTGCCGGACGTGAAAAAGCGTATCGAGGACACCGGCTCCATCATTTTGGCCAACACACCCGAGCAATTTGCCGCTCAGATCAAGGCCGAGTTTGAGGTCTACAAGTCCGTGGTGGCCCAGCAAAAGCTCAAGCTGGAGTGACGACGCCAGCTTCCAAGGCTGCCGCCAGCCAACAAGCGATCAATGGCTTTGTTGAGGCCTTGTGGCTGGAGGACGGCTTGGCCGCCAATACCTTGGAGGCCTACCGGCGCGACCTGAACCTGTTGGCCGACTGGCTGTTGGCGCAGCCGGACGCAAAGTCTTTAGATCAATGCCGGGAGCCGGACCTGCTGGCCTATGCCAGCGCCCGTCACGCGGGCAGCCGGGCCACCAGTTCAAACCGGCGCCTGAGTGTGTTCAAACGCTATTTCCGCTGGGCCTTGCGCGAACAGCGAATTCAGGCCGACCCGACGCTGCGCTTGCAAAATGCCCGCCAAGCGCTGCGTGTTCCCAAGCTTTTGAGCCAACAGCAAGTCGAGCTGCTGCTGGCCGCGCCCGATACGGCTACAGCGCTGGGACTACGCGACCGCGCGATGCTGGAGCTGATGTATGCCAGCGGCCTGCGGGTGACCGAGTTGGTGACACTCAAGAGCGTGCATGTCGGTTTCAAAGAGGCGGCACTGCGCATCACAGGCAAGGGCTCGAAAGAGCGCTTGGTGCCTTTCGGCGAGGAGGCGCATGGCTGGCTGATGCGCTATTTGCAAGAAGCCAGGTCCAATTTGCTCAAAGGGCTGCGCTGCGATGAACTCTTCGTGACCGTGCGCGGCACCGGCATGACCCGGCAGATGTTCTGGACGCTGGTGAAGAAATACGCCATAGCGGCCGGCATCACCAGCCCCTTGTCACCGCACACTTTGCGGCATGCATTCGCCACCCATTTGCTCAACCACGGTGCCGACTTGCGCGCGGTGCAATTGCTCTTGGGTCATGCCGATTTATCCACCACACAGATCTACACCCATGTGGCGCGTGAGCGGCTCAAAGCCATTCACGCCCAACATCACCCGCGGGGTTGAACTCGAATTCAGTCCCGTACCGGCAGCGGCGAGGGCGGCTTGATTTCCTCGAGGCAAATCATCGAGCGCACATCATCGACGCCCTTGATTTGCATCAGCCTGTCGGTCAAGAACTGCGACAGTGACTTCAGGTCTTGCGCGACCACCTTGAGCAGATAGTCGCAGTCGCCCGAGACCGTATGACATTCGAGGATTTCCGGGAAGTCCCGGATCAAGGTTTCGACCTCGCGGACGCGGTCAAAGGCCTCGCCGGCGATGTTCAGGCTCACATAAGCCGTTACGCCCAGACCCAGCGTTTGCGGGGCGACCAAGGCGCGGTAGCCGCGCAGCACGCCGCGCTCCTCCAGTGACTTGACCCGCCGAAAGCATTGTGGCGCCGACAAATGAATTTGTGCCGCCAACTCCACATTGGAGGCCCGTCCATCGCGCTGCAGCACTTCAATAATCTTGCGGTCGATGGCGTCTAGCTTTTCTGTGGTCATGGCGGTCATCATTGATTTTCTTCAACGGAAGGATTTCGGCCGAAGGATAGCTGCCCGAGCGGCTCGGTGGCGGCGACAATCGTGCCATGGACCATAGCTTTCTCTCCGCCTTCATTCTGCTTTTGCTGGTTTTGGACCCGCTCGGCAGCCTACCCATTTTTGTCTCCATCATGAAGTCCGTGCCCAAGGAGCGGCGCGCGCGGGTGGCCGGCCGTGAGGTCGGTATCGCCTCCATCGCGCTGCTTGCCTTTATGTTCTTTGGCGATGTGTTCTTGCGGGTGATGCACCTGTCCGAGCGATCGCTGGAAGTGGCAGGCGGGGTGATTTTGTTAATCATTGCGATCAAGATGATTTTCGGCGCCGCCGGCGAATCGGCCTATGGCCTGGAGCCGGGCAAAGAGCCTTTCATCTTTCCGCTGGCCGTGCCGCTGCTGGCCGGGCCGTCTGCGATGGCAACGGTGCTGCTGCTGTCTTCCCGTCAACCCGACCGTATTTGGGACTGGATCGGCGCCTTGCTGGCGGCGATGTGGGTGTCGGGTCTGACCCTGCTGATGGCCGACCGCATCCGCCGCCTGCTCGGCGACTCGGTCATCTCGGCGATTGAAAAGCTGATGGGCCTGGTACTGACCGCGATTGCGGTTGAGATGGTGCTGGCGGGGTTGAAGCGCTATTTCGTGGGCGGTTTATAGGGATTTGTGGGTTGGACCTGACTCTGTACCCAGAGGCTGCTCCGACCCCAACTGCTTGAGCGGGTTCTAGGCGCAGGCCTATTTCCCATGATGTGAAATCCCGCTTGCGCATCGTGAATTGATGTCATGCTGCACTGCCGCATTTTTTCTCATCATGGGGAAAGTCTTTTCATAATCAGAAATGTTGATTGTAAGTTGTTGTTTTATAAGGTTTAAGTATTTGGTCTTATATAAGACATAAGTCTTCCACTGCGGGCCGAAGAGGACTAAATTTAGATCCAGCAAGACGGTTTTTTTCTTCCCTTAGCCAAGCAGGAGTTACTCATGACGACTTTGACCCGTGACCAGCAAATTGCCGCCCTCGAAAAAGACTGGGCCGAGAACCCACGTTGGAAGGGCATCACCCGTGGCTACAGCGCCGCCGACGTCGTGCGTCTGCGGGGCTCGCTGCAAGTCGAGCACACCTTGGCCAAGCGCGGCGCCAACAAGCTCTGGGGTCTGATCAACACCGAGCCCTTCGTCAACTCGCTCGGCGCCCTGACCGGCAACCAAGCGATGCAGCAGGTCAAGGCCGGCCTGAAGGCGATCTATCTGTCCGGCTGGCAGGTTGCCGGTGACGCCAACAGCAATGGCGAGATGTACCCCGATCAGTCGCTGTACTCGGTCGACTCGGTGCCCAAGGTCGTCAAGAAGATCAACGCCACCTTCGCCCGTGCCGACCAGATCCAATGGTCCGAAGGCAAGAACGACATCGACTACTTCGCACCCATCGTTGCCGATGCCGAAGCCGGTTTCGGCGGCGTGCTGAATGCGTTCGAGCTGATGAAGGCGATGATCGAAGCCGGTGCCGCCGGCGTTCACTTTGAAGACCAATTGGCCGCTGCCAAGAAATGCGGCCATATGGGCGGCAAGGTCTTGGTGCCAACTCGTGAAGCCGTTTCCAAGCTGGTTGCCGCACGTTTGGCCGCTGACGTGATGGGCACGCCTACCGTGTTGCTGGCCCGCACCGATGCTGAAGCCGGCGACCTGGTCACCAGCGACATCGATGACAACGACAAGCCGTTCTGCACCGGTGAGCGCACGGTCGAAGGCTTCTATCGCACCAACAACGGCATCGAGCAGGCGATCAGCCGTGGCTTGGCGTATGCCCCTTACGCCGACATGATCTGGTGCGAGACCGGCAAGCCTGACCTGGCATTCGCCAAGCAGTTCGCTGACGCCATCCATGCCAAGTTCCCCGGCAAGCTGCTGGCCTACAACTGCTCGCCTTCCTTCAACTGGAAGAAGAACCTCGACGACGCGACGATTGCCAAGTTCCAGCGCGAGTTGGGCGCGATGGGCTACAAGTTCCAGTTCATCACGCTGGCCGGCTTCCACAGCCTGAACCACTCGATGTTTGAGCTGGCCTACGGCTACGCCCGCAACAATATGAGCGCCTTCGTCGAGTTGCAGGAGAAGGAATTCGCGGCGGCTGAGCGCGGCTTCACCGCCGTCAAGCATCAGCGCGAAGTCGGCACCGGCTACTTCGACGCCGTCACCACGACAATCGAACGCGAGGCCTCCACCGCTGCCTTGAAGGGTTCGACCGAAGATGAGCAGTTCTTCGACGCCAAGCATGGTTGATCAACTGATCAGCTGATCAACGCAAGCGAACTCACTTGAGTAGCAAAAGGCCCGGCAGTCGCCGGGCCTTTTTCAATTCTTCAAGCCCAAAAATCGCTTCGACCTTGCGGCGCTGCGCGTCAAAGAGATGCGTGCAGCATCTCCAGATAGTCAGCTGCACTGGCCTCGCGCGGGTTGGTTTTGTGACAATGATCGAGCAGGGCGGCTTTGATCACCGCGACGAACAATTGCGGGTCAACGCCCAACTCGGCCAAGCCAGCCGGCAAGCCCAGCCTGGCGTTCATCGCGCTGACGGCTCGGGCCAGGGCCACGCCGTCACCAGCGGCAGCTTCGCCCGCCAAGCCCATGGCTTGCGCCATTCGTTGCAGCCGCTGTTCGCGCTGCATGCCGGGTGCAGCGGCATTGAAGCGAATCACCGCCGGCAGAAACACCGCATTGAGTGTGCCGTGATGCAGGCGCGGGTCGGCCGCGCCCAGCGCGTGGCTGAGCGAATGCACGCAGCCCAGGCCTTTTTGAAAGGCCAGGGCGCCCTGCATGCTGCAACTCATCATTTGCCAGCGCGCCTCCCGGTCTTGCCCGTTCAGCGTGGCCCGTTCAATATGGGCCCAGCCGCGCCGCAGGCCATCCAGCGCAATGCCGTCGGCCGGCGGGTTGATGGCGTCCGACATAAAGGTCTCCATGCAATGCGCGATTGCGTCCATGCCAGTGGCGGCCGTCAGGCGCGGCGGCAGGCTCAGCGTCAACTCAGGGTCGCACAGGGCGACCTTGGGCATCAAGACCCAGTTGTGAAAACCGAGTTTGCGGCCATCGTCCACAATCAAAATTGCCCCGCGCGCAACCTCGCTGCCGGTGCCGGCAGTGGTGGGCACGGCGATCACGGGCAAGACCGCAGCGGTGATTTGCAGGCTGCCGCCCTCAATGGTGGCGTAGTTTTTCAAGGCGCCTTGGTGTGTGGCGGCGATCGCCACGCCTTTGGCCAAGTCCATGCTGGAGCCGCCGCCAATCGCAATCAGACCGTCACAAAAGCCGTGATGGCATAACTGCACGGCCCAGCGCACGGCGGCCTCGGTCGGATTGGCAGGCGTTTGGTCAAACACCGGCGGTGGGTAGGCGCCCCAAGGTGCCAGCGCCTGTGCAAGCACGCCTGCAGAGCGTACGCCGATGTCGGTGATGACCAAGGGGCGATGGATGCCGGCCTGCTCGCAGACCTGCGGCAGCATGGCGACCGCACCGAAATCGATGTGAATTTGGGTCAGATATTGAATCAAGGCCATGTGGAGTCCTGGGCTGATGGGAAAATCGCGGATTGGCCCCTAGCCTAAGCCCTGGAGTACTGTTTGAGTAGCACCTTGTTGACACCGAAGATGGCCGGCGTTTTGAGCCGCATTTACCGCGCGAATCGGCCGGCCTTTCACAGCCTTAGCCCGAAGCAGGCGCGGATTGGCTATCTGATGGGTGCCGAGATTCTGGATTTGCCCCGTGCGCCGCTGGCTCGGGTCGAGAACTTTCAGGTGCCCGGGGCCGAGGGGCCGCTGGCCGCTCGGCTCTATGCCCCCAGTGACGCATGTTTGCCCGTCTTGCTTTATTTGCATGGCGGCGGCTTCACGATTGGCAGCCTGGATACCCATGACAGCCTATGCCGGCAATTGGCACTGCGCAGCGGAGCGGCGGTCTTGTCGCTCAACTACCGGCTGGCGCCCGAGAACCGCTTCCCGGCGGCTGTCGATGATTGCTGGGCGGTCATGACTTGGCTGGCCAAAGCGGCCCCGAGCTTGGGGCTGGACGGCTCACGCCTTGCTGTTGGCGGCGACAGTGCCGGCGGCACGCTGGCTGCGGTCTGCGCGCTGCACGCGCGCGATATCGGTCTCAAGCTCGCCCTGCAGCTGCTGATCACGCCCGGCACCACGGCGCATGCCGACACCGCCTCGCACAAGCTGTTTGCCAATGGCTTCTTGCTCGACGCGGCGTCCATTGATTGGTTTTTCAACCATTACATTTCCCACCATCACAAGCGTGACTGGCGTTTTGCGCCGCTTGAAGCCGAGGACCATAGCGACTTGGCCCCGGCTTGTGTGTTGCTGGCCGAATGCGACCCCTTGGTTGATGAAGGCATTGCCTATGCCGATCTCCTGAGAGCCAACGGGGGGCAGGTTCAGTTGGAGCTGTTCCGGGGCGTGACGCACGACTTCATCAAGATGGGCCGCGCCATCCCCGAAGCCTTGACCGCGCTTGAGGCCTGCGGCCTTGCGCTGCGTCAGGCATTTGAGGCTTGACGGTTGAGCGAGCCCGCTCCTGGCGGGCATTTGACTCTCAGCGCAAGGGCATGAAACGCTCGGTATGGCGGATGCCGCTGAGGTAAGGGCTCATGGCGACAGCCAGCCGCTGCTCGTCAGCTTGAGCGTTGGCGCCACCATGAATCTCCATCCAGGTTTGCTCACCGGCCGCATTGCCTTCACGACGCAACAACCTTGGGCATGGCCCGCTTAGGCCAAGCAAGGCTTGCTCAAAGGCCCGCAGGGCCGCATCAAGATTTGCGTCCAGCACCTTGTAGTAGACGTAAATCTCAACGCTCATTGCGGCTCTGTCAGCTCATAGGGCAGGGCGACCGGACGCAGCAGGTGGCCGTCTATCGAGCCCAGGTGCAAGCTGCCACTGGCGAGTGCGGCGATCTTGGTCTCGGCCAGCAGCAAGGCCCGGCCATCCTTGGTGGCAACATTGGCCACCAGCCCGGCCGGTTGACCGGGGTCTTCGCTATGGAAAATCTCTTGGCCGGGCAAGACTTCAAGACCCAAACCCGCCTCGGTCTCGAACAGGAAGGTGCGACGCTTGAGCGTGCCGCGGTACTGCATCCGCGCCACCACCTCTTGGCCGGGGTAGCAGCCTTTTTGGAAGTTGACGCCGCCCAGCAACTCCAGGTTCAACATCTGCGGCACGAATTGTTCGCTGGTGGCACTCAGCACCCAAGGCTGGCCGCTGAGTAACTCCAGCCAATGCCAGTCGGCCTCGCTGATGACGGGGAGGGCAGGCGCGGCTGCCTGGGCGTCTTGTGCCAGCAAGAAGCGAGCTTGGCTTGCCAGGCCAGGCAATCGAATCACCCGGGCCCCAGCAATGTCGGCACAGGCCCAACGTTGCGCCGGCGCCGCCTCGCCCAGCCAAGCCTGCGCTTCGGCGCCGCTCAAGCCCCAGAGTCCAATCTCGGCGCTGGCATCGCTGAGCTTGCATTTCGCACGCATCACAAACATTGACAAACGCTTCAGGACTGCCGGCAGCAGCTCCGCCGGCAGAGCCAGCAGCACTTCGCTCTCGCTCGTTTTCCAGCCTATCAATGTTGCGAGCAAACGCCCCTTTGCGGAGCAAAAGCCAGCCAAACGCGCTTCATAGAGGCCCAAGAGGGCAAAGTCCTGCGTCAGTTGGCCGTGCAAAAACTTGGCCGCTTCCTCGCCTTGGGCGCGGATCACGCCCCATTGCGTCAAGCGAGCGGCCCCGCCGATGTTGGTGCTGAATATAGTCATGGCGCGATTATCATCAGCCCCCGAATCAGGGCGTGGGCAAAAGGGTATTGGGAATGAAATTTTTAAGCAAATTGCTGGCGACCCTGTTTTTGCTTGCAGCACTCATGGGCGGGGCGATTTGGTGGTGGTTGCAAGCGCCGCTGAGTTTGGCCGCGCCTTCGGTGGAGTTGTCGATCGAGGCCGGCGCCTCGCCCCGGGAGGTGGCGCAGGCCTGGGTCAATGCCGGTGTGCAGGCCGATGGGCGCTTGCTGTATGAATGGTTTCGCTGGTCGGGCCAAGCGCGCTTGATACGTGCCGGCAGCTACGAAATTCATCAAGGGGTGACACCGCGAGATTTGCTCGCCAAGATGGTGCGCGGTGACGAGGTGCTGGAGCAGCTGCGCTTGATCGAAGGCTGGACCTTTGCCCAGGTGCGCGCCGCGCTGGCCAAGGCGCCAGCGCTCAAGCAAAGCACGGCAGGACTGAACGAGGCGCAGTTGATGGCGCTGCTGGGCGCGCCCGAGCAGGCGGCGGAAGGACGCTTCTTCCCGGATACCTATGCCTATAGCCGGGGGGTGAGCGATTTGACCGTGCTGAAACGCGCGCACAAAGCGATGCAAAAGCGTCTGGACGCCGCTTGGGCGGGTCGCAGCGAGGGTCTGCCCTTGAAGAACCAAGACCAGGCCTTGATCCTCGCCTCCATCGTGGAAAAGGAAACCGGCGCTGCCGCCGACCGGGGCATGGTGGCTGCCGTCTTCATCAATCGCCTGCGCCTGGGCATGCCTTTGCAAACCGATCCGACGGTGATCTATGGCCTAGGCGCGGCCTTTGACGGCAATCTGCGCAAGCGTGATTTGCAGACCGACACGCCCTTCAACACCTACACGCGAGGCGGCTTGCCGCCAACGCCGATTGCGATGCCGGGCAATGCCTCGCTGCTGGCCGCGCTGCACCCGGCGCGCAGTCGGGCGCTGTATTTTGTGGCTCGCGGCGACGGCTCCAGCGAGTTCAGTGACGATCTGGCCGCGCATAATCGCGCGGTCAATAAATTCCAGCGCGGCAAGTAATCTAGATTGAAGCAAGTGACAGCCAGATTCATCACCTTTGAAGGCATAGACGGGGCCGGCAAGTCGACCCATATTGCGGCCCTGACCGAGCGCTTGAGTGCGCGCGGCGCCGT
Organism: Roseateles albus; assembly: GCF_028595345.1. Lineage (NCBI taxonomy): Bacteria > Pseudomonadati > Pseudomonadota > Betaproteobacteria > Burkholderiales > Sphaerotilaceae > Roseateles > Roseateles albus. The sequence continues at coordinate 113,201 of NZ_JAQQXT010000010.1, forward strand.
GGTCGTCAACACGCGCGAGCCCGGCGGCACCGAGCTTGCCGAGACCCTGCGTGGCCTGTTCCTGCACAGCGGCATGGACAGCCTGACCGAGGCCTTGCTGGTCTTTGCGGGTCGGCGCGATCATTTGCAGCGGGTGATCGAGCCGGCCTTGGCGGCCGGCCAGACCGTGGTCTGTGACCGTTATACCGACGCTAGTTTTGCCTATCAGGGCGCCGGTCGGGGCATGGACCTGGCCGTGTTGACGACGCTGGAGCAATGGGTGCAAAACGGTCGCCAGCCTGACCTGACTCTGTGGTTCGACCTACCGGCCGAGATGGCGGCGGCGCGCCGTGCGGCGGCGCGCGAGGCCGACCGCTTTGAGCAGCAGGATTTGGAATTTTTTGAGCGCGTACGTGCGGGTTATGCGGCGCGAGCCGCTGGCGCGCCGCAGCGTTTCGCGCGCATCGATGCGAGCGTTTCGGTAGCCGAGGTGGCGGCGCAGATCAGCGCTGTGATGGAGTCGCGCGGGTGGTAGCCGGCACCCAGCAGCAAGTGCTGCCCTGGTTGAAGCAGCCCTTGAGCCAAGCGCTGGCGACGGCCCGCTCGCACGCCTTGCTGGTGCAAGGGCCCGCGGGCGTGGGTCAATTTGATTTGGCTTTGCTCTTGGCGCAGGCCTGGTTGTGTGAAGCGCATGGGGCAGGCAAACAGACCAGCCACGGCCCGGCCTGCGGGCACTGCGCAAGTTGCTTGTTATTTCAGTCCCATACTCATCCGGACTTCCAGTTGCTGCTGCCCGACGCCCTGCGTGAGACGCTGGGCTGGGCGCAGGACAGCGAAACCGGCAAGGACGGTGAGCCCAAGGCGTCCAAAACCAAGCCCAGCCGCGAGATCAAGATCGATGCCGTGCGGGCGATGCTGGGCTTCACGCAGGTGACCTCGGCACGCGGCCGCGCCAAGGTGGTGGTGGTTTACCCGGCCGAGGCCTTGAACAATGTGGCGGCCAATGCCTTGCTCAAGACCCTGGAAGAACCCGGCGGCATGCTGCGTTTTGTCTTGGCCAGCAACTCGCCCGAGGGTTTGTTGCCGACCATTCGCAGCCGCTGCCAACCCTTGCCGCTGGGCCTGCCGGCGCAAAAGCCTGCGCTGCAATGGCTGAGCGAGCAAGGGGTAGAGGGTGCTGCAGACGTCTTGCTGATGGCCGCTGGCGGCCGCCCGCAAGAAGCCAAGGACTGGTTCGAGGCCGGCCTGCGGGCGAGTGTTTGGCAGCAGTTGCCCCAGCGCCTGGCGCGCGGCGAGGCGGCCGCCTTGGCCGACTGGCCCGTGCCGCGTGCGATCGACGCCTTGCAGCGCCTCAGCCATGATCTGCTGCGGCGCTGCCACGGTGCACCGCCGAGTTATTTTGCGGCCGAGTTTTTGCCCGCGCCCAAGCTCGCCGGACCGCTGCTCGGCTGGGATGCAGCACTGCGCCGCGCAGCCCGTCATGCCGAGCACCCTTTGAATGCCGGCTTGTTAATGGAGTCACTGTTTGCTCAAGGTCGACAAGCGCTGATGGAAGCGTCGCCGCGCCGCTGATGAGCCGCGTTTTTCGATCGATGGCAAGGCAAGGCTTTCGCTACACTCGGCTTCATGAGTGATTCGCCTTCAAAACCAGCTACGGGCTCGCCTCCCGCCGGTCAAGCGGCCGCTGTAGGCGCTGTGGCCGCAGTGGGTGCGCGGCCCAGCGTGATTCAGTTGGCCTTCAAGGAAAAGGGCGCGCTTTACGCGGCCTATATGCCGGTTTTTATCGACGGCGGCTTGTTTGTGCCGACAACGCGTGACTATCGCCTGGGTGAAGACGTCTACCTGCTGCTGGCCTTGCCCGATGACAATCAGCGTTATCCGGTGGCGGGCAAGATTGCCTGGCTGACGCCGGCCAATGCTTCCGGCGGACGCACGCAGGGTATCGGCGTGCGCTTTCCTTCCGATGAAAAGAGCCGTTTGGTCAAGCTCAAGATCGAGGAGATTTTGGGCACGCAAATTTCTTCGTCCAAGCCGACTCAGACAATTTGAGTCCTGCCGCTTTTAGCCTTGCGTCCTGGCACGCTTGGCAATGTTCCCCCATCTTTTGGCCTCTATGTTCATTGATTCCCACTGCCATCTGAGCTTTCCCGAACTGCACGCACGCTTGCCGGAAATTCTGGCCGAAATGGCCGTCGCACAAGTCGAGCAGGCGGTCTGTATCTGCACCACGATGGAAGAATTCCCGCTCGTGCGCAGTTTGGCGCATCAGTACCCTCAGCTCTGGGCGACCGTGGGTGTGCACCCGGACAACGAGGATGTGCATGAGCCCAGCGTCGAGGAGTTGGTGGCGGGTGCGGCCGACCCTAAGGTGGTGGCGATAGGCGAAACTGGCCTCGACTATTACCGCCTCAACGGCCGCAGCATCGAGGTCGATATGGCGTGGCAGCGCGAGCGCTTTCGCACCCATATCCGCGCTGCGAAGCAGGCCGCCAAACCCCTGGTCATCCACACCCGCAGCAGCGCCGCAGACACCTTGCGCTTGTTGGACGAGGAGGGCGGCGAGCAGGCGGGCGGGGTATTCCATTGCTTTGCCGAAAGCGTCGACGTGGCCCTGGCGGCCGTCGAGCGCGGCTATTACGTGTCCTTCTCCGGCATCCTGAGCTTCAAGAGCGCACAAGACTTGCGTGATGTGGCTGCGGCGCTGCCGCTGGAGCGATTGCTGATCGAAACCGACAGCCCCTACCTTGCGCCCGTGCCTTATCGGGGTCGCACCAACAGCCCGGCTTATGTGCCGCATGTCGGTGCGGCGCTGGCGGCGGTGAAAGGTGTGTCGATTGCAGAGTTGGCGGCGCAAACCTCGGCCAACTGCCGGCGCTTGTTTGGCTTGAATTGAAGAAAAAAAGGGCAAGCGATGAAGACTCGCAGCATAGGGGTGTTGTTGGCGCTCGGTATGGCCATCACCGGCGCTAGCTTGGCGGCGCCGATTGATGATTTGGTTTTGGCGGCCGAATTGAATGATGGCTACACCGTGTCAAAGATTTTGCAGCGCGGCACGGATCCCAATAAGCCCGATGCACGTGGCCGTTATGCAATGAATATTGCGCTGCGTGAGGATTCGGACAAGGCCTTGGACAGTTTGCTGGCCCACCCGCAGCTGGACATTCTGGCCGTCAATGCGAACGGCGAATCTGCGCTGATGCTGGCGGCCATCAAGGGCAAGCTGGACTGGGTGCAGAAGATCGTCAAAAAAGGCGCGCCCGTCAACACCGCCGGCTGGACACCGCTGCATTACGCCTGCAGCGGGCCGGACAACGGTGTGGCCGTCTGGTTGCTGAGTCAGGGCGCCGACATCAATGCCCGCTCGCCCAATGGCAGCACGCCTCTGATGATGGCGGCGCGCTATGGCGCGATAGATCTGCCGGCAGCACTGCTGAAGGCCGGTGCCGATGTCCATATTCGCAATGATCAAGGCCTCACAGCGGCTGACTTTGCCGGTACTGCCGGCAGGGATGAATTGAAGGCCAAGCTGCTCAAGCTGATGGCCAAGTCGGGCAACTGATTGCAAGTGCCGTGCCGGGGCCGCACCGGCCTTGGCCCGACAGCCTCCTAGGAGTTTGCCTGACACGCATATTGGCGCGGCCCCGACTATGCCGAACTGCTCCCGCTCCCTAAAGTTACTTACATCTTGAAACGTAAGTCGAACCTAACGGAGCATCACCATGTTGAGCACCCAATTTGCAAGCGCCTTGTACAGCCCTTTCGCCATGCTGCTCAACCCGGAGGAGGTGGTGTCGGCGATGGAGCATTCCGAGTTACTCAACCGTCTGCACAGCCGGGTTTACCGTCCGCTGGACAAGCCGCTGATTCCCAAGGGTCAGTTTGCTGCGGCCGACTTTGACCGCCTGATCGATGAGACGCCTGATGAGCTGGAGTTGGCAGAGCTCGTGATGTGACGAGCCTATCGACAGGCCTTGATGCTGGACGGGCTGTCGCTTAGCCCAGGCGCTTGGCGCGAGCGCGCGCCAGTGCCGCTTCGATGACGGCACGTTTTGCGTCCAGTGCCGTGGCTTCGGTGAGTTTGGAAGCCGCCGCCAGATCGACCAGCTTGGCCTCGGCCTTGGCGACCAGGCGAGCGCTGTTTTCTTGCTCGCCACGGACCAATTTGAGTTGATGAAAGCGATAACGCTCGCGGGCGGCATCCGCTTGACTCTCGCCCCAGGCGTCCCAGCCGCTGAGCTCGGGTTTGAGACTCAGCAACGAGATGCAGTCGACCGGGCAGGCCGGCACGCATAACTCGCAGCCTGTGCATTGATCGTTGACGACCACATGCATTTGTTTGGGCGCGCCGACGATGCAGTCTACTGGGCAGGCCTTGATGCACATGGTGCAGCCTATGCACCAAGCCTCATCAATAACAGCCAGTTTCAACGGGCCTTCTTGGCCATGCGCCGCGCTCAAAGGCAGGGCAGCGCGCCCGGTAATCGCGGCCAAGCGCTCGATGCCCTCGGCGCCACCGGGCGGGCATTGGTTGATGCCCGCCTCACCGTTCGCCACCGCCACCGCATAGGCGTGACAGTCCGGAAAGCCGCAGCGTGTGCATTGGGTCTGCGGCAATGCCGCGTCAATCTCCCCGACCAAACGCTGCAGTTCGACTGCAGTTGAAGCTACTCTCGTCAAGTGCTTGATTTGCTTTTGGTCTTACGGGCCGGCTCGGAGGTCGGTGCCGGGCTGGCCGCAGGCGTTTGGACCGGGCTAGCTGCAGGCCTGTGGCCAGCAAGCACGGCGTCCGGACGGTCATACTTGCTGATGAAGGCTTGCACCTCGGGGTAGACATTCTCGCGCCAGCGTCGGCCCGAGAAGATGCCGTAATGGCCAGCGCCCACGGCGTCGTAATGGTATTGGTGAACGCTTGAAACCCCAGAGCACAGCTCATGCGCGGCGCGGGTCTGGCCGGCACCGGAGATGTCATCGCGTTCGCCTTCCACTGTCAGCAAGGCGGTGGTGGTGATGTCCTGCGGGCGCACCAACTGACCCTTGACCATCCAGGTGCCGTTGACCAGGGCAAAGTCCTGGAACACGGTCTTGATGGTGTCAAGGTAGTACTCGGCCGGCATGTCGAGAACGGCGTTGTACTCGTCATAGAACTGGCGGTGCGAATCGGCGCTTTCGTCATCGCCGCGCATCAGGTCGAGGAAGTAATCGTAATGCGAGCTCATATGCACGTTCGGGTTCATCGCGACGAAACCGGTGTGCTGCAAAAAGCCTGGGTAAACCGCCCGGCCCGAGCCCGGGAAGTTGGTCGGTACGCGGTAAATCACATTGTTTTCGAACCAGCTGTAGGGCTTGTTCATGGCTAGATTGTTGACGGCGGTGGGGCTCTTGCGCGCATCGATCGGGCCACCCATCATGGTCATGCTGCGCGGTGTTTGTTCGCCGCTGGAGGCCATCAGAGAAATGGCAGCCAGTACCGGCACGGTGGGCTGGCAGACCGAAATCACATGGCAGTCCGGGCCCACCAGTCGGATGAATTCCTGCACGTAGGCGATGTAGTCGTCCAGGTGAAATGGGCCGACTTCCTTGGGCACCATGCGTGCATCGGTCCAGTCGGTGATGAAGACCTTGTGGTCCTTCAGCAATTGGCGTACGGTGTCACGCAAGAGCGTGCTGTGGTGGCCGGACAGCGGCGCCACCACCAACACAGTGGGCTGATCCTTCATCTTGGACAGAACGGCCAAATCGTCGGTGTAGCGCTTGAAGCGCAGCAGGCGGCAAAACGGCTTGGTCAGCGGCACCAGTTCCTGAACTGCCACTTCCACGCCGTCCACGTTGACGCCGCGGATCCCAAATTCCGGCTTTTCGTAGTCCTTAGCCAAGCGATGCATCAGATCCAGACCTGCCGACACCCGTTGCGAAATCGGCGAATGCGAGAACGGCGACAGAGGGTGGTTATAGAGCTTGGCTGAGGCGCTGGAGAACTCCGCAAACGGGCTCATCAAAGCGCGTTGAGTTTCAAAAAGCTGATACAGCATGTTTTGCCCTTGGGTTCAAGTGAGGTGTTGGCGGCTGGCCGTCGCAAGCGTCGTGTGCCTGATATTGCCACATTTTGTGCGCTGCAGCATTTTATGATCAATTCGCTTGCGCTGCGCTTGCAATTGCTCGACTCAGCAGCAGGGAGAAATACCGAAACCGGCGTAAACGCGTAGGAAGCGGTTCGAGAGCGGTGCCGGAATTATGGCGGTGTGCCGCCCGCGCTTTCGGTCGAATAACCCTGTAAAGACTCGGCTGCTGACAATACGGTGGCAGCATCAAGAGCCCTCGTGGGTGACGCGCTGGCCGCGTCTGCGCTAATCTGTCGGGTTGCGCATGCTGCCTCCTCAAGGCGGGTGGGCGCCAAATTCCAGGGAATACCCGATGCAAGATTCAGATCGCCTCATAGACAAAAACGCTGCGCAAGCGGATGCGCCGGACGACGCTCCGAAAGGGGAGTTCGTGTCTTTCGAGGGCTCGCCATTCCAGTTGTTTCAGCCTTTTCCGCCCGCCGGCGATCAGCCTGCAGCGATCGACAAGCTGGTCGAAGGCATCAATGACGGGCTGAGTTTTCAGACGCTTTTGGGCGTGACCGGCTCGGGCAAGACCTTCACGATGGCCAATGTGATCGCGCGCTTGGGCCGCCCGGCCATCATCTTTGCGCCCAACAAGACCTTGGCGGCGCAGTTGTACGGCGAGTTTCGCGATTTCTTTCCGAACAACGCGGTCGAGTATTTCGTCAGCTATTACGACTACTACCAGCCCGAAGCCTATGTGCCGCAGCGCGACCTGTTCATCGAAAAGGACAGTGCGATCAACGAGCATATCGAGCAGCTGCGCCTTTCCGCGACCAAGAGCTTGATGGAGCGGCGTGATGTGGTGATCGTGGCCTCGGTGTCGGCGATCTACGGTATCGGCAACCCGGTTGACTATCACCAGATGGTGATGACGCTACGTACCGGCGACAAGATGGGCCAGCGGGACGTGATCGCCCAGTTGATCCGCATGCAGTACACCCGCAACGAGGTCGAGTTCAGCCGCGGTGCGTTCCGGGTGCGCGGCGACACCATTGATGTGTTCCCGGCCGAGCATTCGGAGTTGGCGCTGCGCATCGAGCTGTTTGACGATGAAGTCGAAACCTTGCAACTCTTTGATCCGCTGACCGGCAAGATCCGCCAGAAGATCCCGCGCTTCACGGTCTACCCGAGCAGCCATTACGTGACGCCGCGCGAGCGCGTGCTGGCCGCGATGGACGGCATCAAGGAGGAGTTGCGTCAGCGCCTGGGGGAGTTCATCAAGGACGGCAAATTGGTCGAGGCGCAGCGCCTGGAGCAGCGCACTCGCTTTGACTTGGAAATGCTCAATGAGGTCGGCCACTGCAAGGGCATCGAGAACTACACCCGCCATATCTCCGGCGCTCAGCCCGGCGAAGCGCCGCCGACCTTGGTCGACTATTTGGCCAAAGATGCCTTGATGTTCCTGGATGAAAGCCATGTGCTGATCGGTCAGTTCGGCGGCATGTACAACGGCGACCGCGCGCGCAAGTCGACCTTGGTCGAATATGGCTTTCGCCTGCCCTCGGCGCTGGACAATCGGCCGCTCAAGTTCGCCGAGTTCGAACGCAAGATGCGCCAAGCGGTGTTTGTGTCGGCCACGCCGGCCGCTTATGAGCAGGAGAACTCCGGTCAGGTGGTGGAGCAGGTAGTGCGCCCCACCGGCCTGGTCGACCCGCTGGTGGAGGTGCGTCCCGCCACCCATCAGGTTGATGATGTGCTGCAAGAAATCCGTGAGCGGGTCGAGGTGAATGAGCGGGTCTTGATCACGACCTTGACCAAACGGATGGCCGAACAACTGACCGATTACTTGAGCGACAACGGCTGCAAGGTGCGCTACTTGCACTCGGACGTTGACACGGTCGAGCGGGTGGAAATTCTTCGCGACCTGCGCCTGGGCGTGTTTGACGTGCTGGTCGGCATCAACTTGCTGCGCGAAGGTCTGGACATTCCTGAGGTCTCGCTGGTGGCGATTCTGGACGCCGACAAGGAAGGCTTTTTGCGTTCCGAGCGCAGCTTGATTCAGACCATTGGTCGGGCGGCGCGCAATCTGCGCGGCAAGGCAATTCTGTATGCCGACAGCATCACCGAGTCAATGAAAAAGGCGATGGGCGAAACCGAGCGCAGGCGCACCAAGCAATTGGCCTTCAATGAGGCCAACGGCATTACGCCGCGCAGCATCAACAAGCGCATCAAGGACATGATTGACGGCGTCTACTCCGAGAAGAGCGGCCGCGATGATCAAAAGCTGCTGCAGGTAGCGGCTGTCGAGCAAATGAGCGAGAAAGATCTGAGTAAACGCATGGGCTTGCTGGAGAAGCAGATGCTGGAGCATGCGCGCAACCTCGAGTTCGAGAAGGCGGCGCGGGTGCGCGATCAACTGGCCCAACTGCGCGAGCAGGCGTTCGGCGCGGTCGTGCACGACCATCTATAGCCCTTCAAGGACCTGGTTTTTTTACCACTCCAGCAAGTTTGGTAATAATTGAGTAAAATAGTCGGAATTGATCAAGGGTAAACCCGTTTTGCAGGTTTACTCGGGATCGGGCGGCTCAGCTGCTGCCGACTTGTGTTCATGTGGACCAAAAGGAGGGTTTATGCGTCTTACCACCAAAGGTCGTTTTGCCGTTACCGCGATGATTGATTTGGCCCTGCGTGAAAACGGCGGGCCGGTAGCGCTGGCCGCCATCAGCCAGCGGCAGCAGATTTCTTTGTCCTATCTGGAGCAGCTGTTCGGCAAGCTGCGCCGGCATGAATTGGTTGAAAGCACGCGCGGCCCCGGCGGCGGCTACTCGCTCGGACGTAAGTCCAGCGATATCACCGTGGCCGACATTATCGTCGCCGTGGATGAACCGCTCGACGCGACCGGCTGCGGTGGGCATGAGAACTGCATGGGCGAGAATACCGGCCGCTGCATCACGCATGAGTTGTGGACCAGCTTGAACGCCAAGATGATCGAATACCTCAGCTCGGTCTCGCTGCGCAAGCTGGTTGAGGATCAATTGGCCAAGGGTGTGACGATTGAAGAGTCGCCGCTGAAGCGGGCGATTTCCTCGCAGCCGGTGCTCAAACCCATCCGCATCACCGCACCGAATTCGGTCTTTGCCCTCGGCAATTCCTTCACCAAATAAGCATCACTGAACAAGCAAACCTGAACATGGACATGACCCCGCATTTCCCGATCTATATGGATTACGGCGCCACCACGCCTGTGGACCCCCGTGTCGTGGCCGCCATGGTGCCTTGGCTGAGCGAGCATTTCGGCAACCCCGCATCCCGCAGCCATGCCTGGGGTTGGGAAGCAGAAGCGATCGTCGAGAAGTCACGCGAAGAAGTGGCCGGGCTGATTGGCGCCGACCCGCGCGAAATCGTCTGGACCTCGGGTGCCACCGAGTCGATTAACTTGGCGATCAAGGGTGCGGCGCATTTCTACAAGACCCGCGGCAAGCACATCATCACGCTCAAGACCGAGCACAAGGCGGTGCTCGACACCTGCCGTGAGTTGGAGCGCCAAGGCTTTGAGGTGACTTACCTCGAGGTCGAAGCCAACGGCCTGCTCGATCTGGAACGATTCAAGGCGGCGATCCGCCCCGACACCATCCTGGCCTCGGTCCTCTACGTCAGTAACGAGATCGGCGTGATTCAAGACATCCCGGCGATCGGCGCTTTGTGCCGTGAGCACGGCATCATCTTTCACGTCGATGCCGCGCAAGCGACCGGCAAGATCGCCATCAATCTGGCCGAATTGCCGGTGGACCTGATGAGCCTGGCGTCGCACAAGACTTATGGCCCCAAGGGTATCGGCGCCTTGTATGTGCGCCGCAAGCCGCGCATTCGGCTGGAAGCGCAGATGCATGGCGGCGGGCAAGAGCGCGGCATGCGCTCGGGCACGCTGGCCACGCACCAGATCGTCGGCATGGGCACAGCATTCCGTTTGGCGGGCGAAGAGATGGCCGTCGAAGGCGAGCGCATCCGCATGCTGCACAAGCGTTTGCTGGACGGCCTGAGCGATATCGAACAGGTCTTCGTCAACGGCGATCTGGAGCGCCGCGTGCCGCACAACCTGAACATCTCCTTCAACTATGTGGAAGGCGAGTCGCTGATCATGGGCGTCAAGGGCTTGGCGGTGTCGTCGGGTTCGGCCTGCACCTCGGCCAGCCTGGAGCCCAGCTATGTCTTGCGCGCCTTGGGCCGCAGCGATGAGCTGGCGCATTCCTCGCTGCGCATGACGATTGGCCGCTTCACCACCGTCGAGGAAATTGATTATGCGATCACGACGCTGAGGCACCGGGTCGCCAAGTTGCGCGAGTTGTCGCCGCTTTGGGATATGTACAAAGACGGCATCGACATCAGCACGATTCAGTGGGCAGCACATTGAGCCCCAACCTATCTCGGACGAGATAGGACCGACAAACAGACAGGAGAACACCATGGCATATAGCGATAAGGTCGTTGATCACTACGAAAATCCCCGCAATGTCGGCGCCTTTGAAAAGGGCGATGACTCGGTCGGCACCGGCATGGTCGGCGCACCGGCCTGCGGCGACGTGATGAAGTTGCAAATCAAGGTCAACCCGGCCACCGGCTTGATCGAAGACGCCAAGTTCAAGACCTATGGCTGCGGCTCGGCGATCGCGTCGAGCTCGCTGGTGACCGAGTGGGTCAAGGGCAAGTCGCTCGACCAGGCACTCGACATCAAGAACACCCATATCGCCGAAGAGCTGGCGCTGCCGCCGGTGAAGATCCATTGCTCGATCCTGGCCGAAGATGCGATCAAGGCAGCGGTGGATGACTACCGCGCCAAGCATGCAGCGCCGGCAGCACAGTAAGCGAGGGTTGCCCGCATGTCCGTGACGATGACAGAAGCCGCCGCGCGCCATGTGACGCGCTACATCACCAAGCGTGGCCGGGGCGTGGGCGTGCGCTTGGGCGTCAAGACGACCGGCTGCTCGGGCTTGGCCTACAAGCTCGAATATGCCGACGAAGTGGCGCCCGAGGACATCGTCTTTGAGGGCCATGGCATCAAGATTTTGATCGACCCCAAGAGCCTGCCCTATCTAGAAGGGACCGAGCTGGACTTCGTGCGCGAAGGCCTGAACGAGGGCTTCAAGTTCCGCAATCCGCGTGAGAAAGACCGCTGCGGTTGCGGCGAGTCCTTCCGCGTGTAAAGTGCACGCCCAATCTTTAGGGCGCGGCCGCTTGCCGCGCCTTTTTTCTTGGCGCCGGACCCTGGTGAAGCGCTTGAGCGCTGAAATGTATTGCTGATGAAACTCGACGACGACGATTTCAGTCTGTTTGGTTTGCCGCCACGGCAGGCGCAAATGCGCGCCGAGATTGATGCGCGCTGGAAGGAATTGCAGGCAAAGGTCCACCCGGACAAGTTTGCGACCGAGGGCGCGGCAGCGCAGCGCATTGCGATGCAATGGGCGGTGCGGGTCAACGAGGCCCATCAACGGCTGCGCGACCCGCTCAAGCGCGCCGCCTATTTGTGCGAGTTGCGCGGCGCGCCGCTGCGCTTGAACGAGAACACCCGCATGCCCACGGCCTTCCTGATGGAGCAAATGGCCTGGCGTGAGGCCTTGGATGAAGCGGCCGGCGCTGCCGATGTGCAAAAGCTGGATGCCGAGTTGGCGCAGCGCGAAGACGAAGTGCTGGCGGATGTGCAGCTTTTGTTGGATGAACAGCAGCGCACCGAGGCCGCCGCCGAGCAGGTCAGGGCCTTGATGTTCATCGCCAAATTTCGCTCCGATATCGACCGGCGCTTGGACGCCTTAGGACAATAACAATGGCATTGCTGCAAATCTCCGAACCCGGGCAGTCGCCCAACCCGCATCAGCGCCGCATCGCGGTAGGCATCGATCTGGGCACCACGCATTCCCTGGTGGCGGCCGTGCGCAGCGGCGTGGCCGAATGCCTGCCGGATGAAGCCGGCCAAGTGATCTTGCCGTCGGCCGTGCGTTACCTCGAAGATGGGCGGCGTCAGATCGGCGCCCTGGCGCTGGCGGCGCAGGCCGAAGATCCGGTCAACACCATCGTGTCCGTCAAGCGATTGATGGGCCGCGCGCTGGCCGATATCGGCAATCGGGAACAGCTGCCTTATCAATTCGAGGACACGCCCGGCATGGTGTCGCTGCGCACGCGCGAAGGCAGTAAATCGCCGGTCGAGGTCTCAGCAGAAATTTTGGCGACGCTGCGCTTCCGGGCCGAAGACAGTTTTGCCGATGATGTGTTTGGCGCGGTGATCACCGTGCCGGCTTATTTTGACGACGCCCAGCGCCAGGCAACAAAGGACGCGGCCCAACTCGCCGGCCTCAATGTGCTGCGCCTGATCAATGAGCCCACGGCCGCGGCGATTGCCTATGGCCTGGACAACGGCAGTGAAGGTCTTTACGCCGTCTACGACCTGGGCGGTGGCACTTTTGATATTTCCTTGTTGCGTCTGAGCCGGGGTGTGTTCGAGGTGGTCGCCACCGGCGGCGATGCCGCGCTGGGCGGCGATGATTTTGATCGTTTGCTGGCCGATTGGGCCTTGGCGCAAGCCGGGCTCAGCGCCGACACCGCCCACGACAAACGCGCGATCTTGGTGGCGGCGCGGGAGGCCAAAGAAGCGCTGTCCGGCGCCGATAGCGTGGTCTTGCAGGCCAAGCTGGATGGCGGTGATTTGAACGCCTTGGTGACGCGCGCGCAATTCGAATCATTGAGCCAAGCCTTGCTTGATCGAACCCTGGCATCGGTGCGGCGTGTGCTGCGCGACGCCAAGGTCAAGGCGGACGAAGTCGCCGGTGTCGTGATGGTCGGCGGCTCCACTCGCATGCCTTGCGTGCGCAGAGTCGTGGGCGACTTGTTCGGCCGCGAGGTGTTGACCAATCTGAATCCCGACGAAGTGGTGGCGCTGGGCGCGGCCATTCAAGCCAATCAACTCGCCGGCAATGCGGCCGACGGCGATATTTTGTTGCTCGACGTGATCCCGCTGTCGCTGGGTCTGGAGACCATGGGCGGCTTGGTCGAGCGCATCATCGAGCGCAACGCGACCATTCCGGTAGCGCAAGCGCAAGACTTCACCACCTTCAAGGACGGCCAGACCGCAATGGCGCTGCATGTGCTGCAGGGCGAGCGCGAGCTGGTCAGTGAATGCCGCTCTCTGGCGCGTTTCGAGCTGCGCGGTATTCCGCCGATGGTGGCGGGCGCAGCGCGCATCCGCGTCACCTTCCAAGTTGATGCCGACGGCTTGCTGAGCGTCTCGGCCAAGGAGTTGGGCTCGGGCGTGGAGACGGCCATCGTCGTCAAGCCGAGTTATGGCCTGAGTGATGAGCAGATTGCCGGCATGCTCAAAGACGGTTTTGCCAGCGCCGAAGCCGATATGGCCGCACGCAAACTGCGCGAAGCGCGGGTCGAGGCCGAGCGCATGACGCTGGCGACGCATTCGGCGCTGGCGGCCGATGCCGACTTGCTCGAGCAAGTCGAGCGCGATGAGATTGCCGCCTTGCTGCAAGCCTTGCAGCTGTCGGCCCAGGGTGAGGACGGCAATGCCATCGATGCTGCCGTCGAGGCTCTGGCCAAGGGCACCGAAGCCTTTGCCGCCGCGCGCATGAATCGCGGCATTCAGCGCGCCTTGACCGGCCGCAATATCGAACAGCTCTAAGCAATTCGCCCAAGGATCGTCATGCCAGTCATCAAAATTCTTCCCCATGCCGAGTATTGCCCCGAGGGCAAGTCGGTAAGCGCGCCCGCCGGGACCTCGATCTGCGAGGCCTTGCTTGAGAACGGCGTCGCCATCGAACATGCCTGCGACATGGTCTGCGCCTGCACCACCTGCCATGTGATCGTGCGCGAAGGCATGCGTACGCTGTCCGAAATGGAGGAGGGCGAGGAAGATATGCTGGACCGCGCCTGGGGCTTGGAGCCCGATTCACGCCTGAGCTGTCAGGCCATCCTGGGTCAGAAGGATGTGACGATAGAGATTCCCAAATACTCGATCAATCACGCCAAAGAAAATCACTGATCACGGCTATGTTGGTACTGGGATTTGAGTCGTCTTGTGACGAAACCGGCGTCGCCTTGATCGAGGTGCCGAGCGATCGCTCGCAAGGCGCGCCGCGCTTGCTCGCGCAGGCCTTGTTCAGCCAGATCAGCATGCACCAGGCTTACGGCGGCGTGGTGCCCGAGTTGGCCTCGCGCGACCATATTCGCCGGGTGCTGCCGCTGACGCGCGAGGTGCTGGCCGAAGCTGCCGTGCCCTTGGCGCAGGTCGATGTGATTGCCTATACGCAAGGGCCGGGCCTGGCTGGCGCTTTGTTGGTGGGGGCCGGCGTGGCGGTCGCGATGGCCGCAGCTTTGGGTAAGCCGACGCTGGGCATTCATCACCTGGAAGGTCATCTGCTGTCGCCGTTTTTATCGACCGATGCGCCAGAATTTCCGTTCGTGGCCTTGCTGGTGTCGGGCGGCCACACGCAGCTGATGCGGGTCAATGATGTCGGCAGCTATGAAATGCTGGGCGAAACCATCGATGACGCCGCCGGCGAAGCGTTCGACAAGAGCGCCAAGCTCTTGGGCTTGCCCTATCCCGGTGGGCCGCATCTGGCTCGCTTGGCGTTGAGTGGCAATGCCAAGGCTTTTGATCTGCCGCGCCCGATGCTGCGCAGCGGCAAGCCGGACTTCAGTTTTGCTGGCTTGAAGACGGCGGTGCTGACGCAAGTCAAACGCCTGGGTGAGACCCCGACCGAGCAGCAGCGCGCTGATTTGGCGGCGGCTACGCAGGCGGCGATTGTCGAGGTGCTGGTGCGCAAGTCACTGCTCGCGCTGAAGGAGACTGGGCTCAAGCGCCTGGTCGTCGCCGGTGGCGTTGGGGCGAACACCATGCTGCGCGAGCAATTGAATGCGGCCTGCGGCAAACGCGGCATTCGCGTGCATTACCCCGAACTCAGTCTGTGCACCGACAACGGCGCGATGATCGCGATGGCTGCCGCCATGCGTTTGCAGCGCGGCATGGCCGACTTGCAAAACGATGGCGGCTTTGCCGTCAGGCCGCGCTGGACCCTGGGCAGCGCCTGAGCCTGCTCAGTTGACGGTCAGATGACTGGCGCCGACGGGCTGGCGCTTGACCAGGGTCAGCGTCAACACGCCGCTTTCCAGTGTGGCCTTGGAGTCCGATTGACTGACTTCGGTGGGCAACACGACACTGCGCGAGAAACGTGTCAACGAGCGTTCGCGGTGCAGCGGGCGCTCTGCCGGGGCGCTGGCATCTTGCGGCGCAGCCGCGGTTGCCTGCACAGCGTCAATGCTGATGCGACGGCCCTCGATGGTGATCTTGACGGCTTCCTTGGCGATGCCGGGCAGGTCAAGCTGCAAGATAAAGGCTTGGTCGGTCTCGCTGACATCCAGCGGCGGGGTGCGCAGCGCCACGGCGTCGCGCTCTGGCTTGGCCAAAAGACGCTCGATCTGGCGGGTAAATTCAGCGGAATGACGGCTCACGGGAATCACAAACATGGTTAGCTCCTGGAGAGAGTTGCATCCAACGCCTTGAGATGTCAAAGCGCCGCAGCCCCCATGGCATCGAAGTTTGGCGCGAAATCTGTTGATTCAAGAGCTGCGGAAAATACAGTTTTCGGGCTCTTGGAAAGCGCGGCTTTGGCTCCATCTCGCCGCGCTTGGTCGCTCGGAATCGGTGGTTCGGGGGTGATGCTTGCGGTTGTTTTTTTGCTGCTGCCGCACAAGGTCGGCACATGGCCAGCGAACCACCAGGCAGTCATGCACTGCGGCTCTTGCGGCTGAGTTGGCAATCCTGGTCTATAATCAGAGAGTTTTGTTGCCTGGAACTCGGGAAGCTTGAATTTCAAGCGGCTTGATGAAAGGCAGCTGACAAAGGCACGGCTCGGGTCGGTTTCACCCGTGACCGCAAGTGAAACAATGGAAACCGTCTGTGCGCCAGGGCAAATTACCTGGCTTGCCAGCGGCTTCCGGCATCTAGGAACGCATCATGGCAGTCGAAAGTTTCAACAAGGCAGAAGTCGTTCAAGCGAACGCACGCAGCGCAAATGACACAGGTTCGCCTGAAGTCCAAGTCGCTCTGCTGACAGCACGCATCAATGCGCTGACCCCCCACTTCAAGGCCAACAAGAAGGACCACCACGGTCGTCGCGGTTTGCTGAAGATGGTCAACTCGCGCAAGAGCTTGTTGTCTTACCTGAAGACCAAGGACGCTTCGCGTTACCTTGCTCTGATCCAGAAGTTGGGTCTGCGCAAGTAATTTGAGAGCGAGATCAAGGAGCCTGTCTGGGTCTATGTCCAGCACAGGCTCTTTGTCTTTTAGAAAATCGTTTTGAGTTGAGCTGACGTGGCGCTGCTGTGTCATTCCAATACCTTGCACCGAGCTTCTTTTGAAGTCTTTGCTGGCGATGTTTTGGAATGGCATCCCGCCAAACCCAGACTCACTCTCGGTCCAGTTGCGGCGCCGCAAGCCGCTTCAAACCAGCCAAATAGCGGGCCTGTAGTGCCTGCTCTTGCGGCATAAAGGAGAGACACAATGAGTTTGTTCAATAAAGTCACCAAGACCTTCCAATGGGGTCAGCACACCGTCACGATGGAAACCGGCGAAGTAGCTCGCCAGTCCAGCGGTGCCGTGATCGTCAATATCGACGACACCGTGGTTTTGGCCACTGTCGTCGCGAAGACCGATGCCAAGGCCGGCCAAGATTTCTTCCCGCTGACCGTTGACTATCTTGAGAAAACCTATGCCGCCGGCAAGATCCCCGGCAGCTTCTTCAAGCGCGAAGGCCGCCCCAGCGAGCTGGAGACCTTGACCAGCCGTTTGATCGATCGTCCGATCCGCCCGCTGTTCCCCGAAGGCTTCTACAACGAAGTGCAAGTGGTTGTGCACGTGCTGTCCTTGAACCCTGAAGTGCAGGCCGACATCGCCGCACTGATCGCTTCGAGCGCAGCGCTGGCAATCTCCGGCATTCCGTTCAATGGCCCGATCGGCGCAGCGCGCGTGGGTTATGTCAACGGCGAGTATGTGCTGAACCCGGGCAAGACCCAGCTGGCCAATAGCAAGATGGACCTGGTGGTTGCGGGTACGCAGGCTGCGGTCTTGATGGTTGAGTCCGAGGCCGATGGCCTGAGCGAAGAAATCATGTTGGGCGCCGTGGTGTTCGGTCACCAGCAAGGCAATATCGCGATCGCCGCGATCGACGAGTTGGTGCGCGATGCCGGCAAGCCAAGCTGGAACTGGGTTGCCCCAGCTAAGAATGAGCCGCTGATCGCCAAGGTTGGCGCATTGGCCGAAGAAGGCCTGGCTGCTGCCTATCAAATCCGCAACAAGCAAGCGCGTACGCAAGCTTGCCGCACCGTCACTGCCAATGTGATGGCCGGCCTGAAGGCTGACGGCATCGAGTTCGATAAGGTCGAAGTCGAAAGCCTGCTGTTCGAAATCGAAGCCCGCATCGTGCGCGGCCAGATCTTGGCCGGCGAGCCCCGCATTGACGGCCGCGACACGCGCACCGTGCGCCCGATCGAGATCCGCAATTCCATCCTGCCGCGCACCCACGGCTCGGCCCTGTTCACCCGCGGTGAAACGCAGGCGCTGGTGGTGGCGACTTTGGGTACTAACCGTGACGCTCAGCGCATCGACGCGCTGGCCGGCGAGTTCGAAGACACGTTCATGATGCACTACAACATGCCTCCGTTCGCCACCGGCGAAACCGGTCGCGTCGGTAGCCCGAAGCGTCGTGAAATCGGCCACGGCCGTCTCGCCAAGCGCGCGCTGATCGCCGCTCTGCCAAGCAAGGAAGATTTCCCGTACTCGATGCGCGTGGTGTCTGAAATCACCGAGTCGAACGGCTCCTCGTCGATGGCTTCGGTCTGCGGCGGCTGCCTGGCTTTGATGGACGCCGGTGTGCCGATGAAGGCGCACGTGGCCGGCATCGCCATGGGCTTGATCAAGGACGGCAACCGTTTCGCTGTGCTGACCGACATTCTGGGTGATGAAGATCATCTGGGCGATATGGACTTCAAGGTTGCCGGCACGACAGGCGGCATCACCGCGCTGCAGATGGACATCAAGATCCAGGGCATCACCAAGGAAATCATGCAGGTCGCTTTGGCACAAGCCAAGGAAGCTCGTCTGCACATCCTGGGCAAGATGGTTGAGGCCATGGGTGTTGCCAATACCGAGGTGTCGCAGTTTGCGCCGCGTCTGTACACGATGAAGATCAATCCGGAAAAAATCCGTGACGTGATCGGCAAGGGTGGTGCGACCATCCGTGCGCTGACCGAAGAAACCGGCACCACCATCGACATCACCGAAGACGGCACGATCACCATCGCGTCGACCGATGCCGAAAAGGCCGCATACGCCAAGAAGCGCATTGAAGAGATCACCGCCGAAGTTGAAATCGGCAAGATCTACGAAGGCCCGATCACCAAGATCCTGGACTTCGGCGCGCTCGTCAACCTGCTGCCTGGCAAGGATGGTCTGCTGCACATCAGCCAGATCGCTCACCAGCGCGTCGAGAAGGTGACCGACTTCCTCAAGGAAGGCCAGATCGTCAAGGTCAAGGTCATGGAAACCGACGAGAAGGGCCGTATCAAGCTGTCGATGAAAGTCTTGGTCGACCGTGATGCGGCGCCTGCGCCGGTCGTGGGCGAAGCTCAGTAAAGAGCGGCGCAGCTAGCCTAGCCACTGACATGAAAGCAATTCGCATCGCCCAAGCGGGCGGCCCGGAAATGCTGCAATTGATCGACTCCCCCGACCCGCAAGCCGGGGCAGGGGAGCTGTTGATCGCGGTTGAGGCCTTTGGCGTCAACCGTCCCGACGTCTTGCAGCGCAAAGGGGCGTACCCGCCTCCGCCCGGAGCGAGTGAGTTGCCTGGGCTTGAAGTGGCTGGGCGAATTGTTGGCGGCGACGCGCAGGAATTGGCGGCGGCCGGCTTCAAGTTGGGTGACGCAGTCTGCGCCTTGACGCCGGGTGGCGGATACGCGCAAGTCTGCGTTGCGCCGATCGGGCATTGCCTGCCGGTTCCGGCTGGTTGGAGCATGCTCGAGGCAGCCAGTCTGCCCGAGACCTTCTTCACCGTTTGGTCGAATGTGTTTGAGCGGGCAGCCTTGCGGCCGGGCGAAAGCCTGTTGGTGCATGGCGGCAGCAGCGGCATCGGTGTGGCTGCGATTCAGATCGCCAAGGCGATGGGCGCGCGCGTCTTTGTCACGGTTGGCAGTGCATCCAAGGCCAAGGCTTGCCTGGCGCTGGGCGCTGATCTGGCCATCGATTACAAAGAGCAAGATTTCGTCGCTGAGGTGAAGGCCGCGACCGGCGGCGCCGGCGTCAATGTGATTCTGGATATGGTGGCGGGTGGCTATATCGAGCGTGGTGTTCAATGCCTCGCCAATGACGGTCGTCTGGTGATCATTGCGGTGCAGGGTGGCACCGACGCTCATATCGATGCGGGGGCCGTGTTGCGTCGTCGGCTGACGATCAGCGGCTCGACCCTGCGGCCGCGTTCCTTGGCTTTCAAGTCCGGGATCGCGGCGGCCTTGCGCGAACGCGTCTGGCCATTACTTGCTGCTCGCACGGTCATCAAGCCGGTGATTTATCGCAGCTTTGCGGCCGATCAAATCGCCATGGCGCATGCCTTGATGGAGTCCGGCCAGCATGTCGGCAAAATCGTTTTGAGTTGGTGAGACAGGAGAGTTGGCAATGCGCAAAAAACTAGTCGTCGGCAACTGGAAGATGCATGGCAGCCGCGCTGCCAATGCGGCCTTGTTGAGTGCGCTTAAAGAGGCGGGCCCATGGAGCGCCGATGTGGCGGTCTGCGTGCCATTTCCCTATTTGGCGGAAACCGCTTTGGCTTTGACCGGTCAGGCAATCTTGTTGGGTGCTCAGGATTGCTCGGCGCATGAGCAGGGCGCCTTTACGGGCGAAGTGTCCTCCCTGATGCTGTCTGATCTGGGTTGCCGCTATGTGATCGTCGGTCATTCCGAGCGCCGGGCCTTTCATCATGAGAGTGATCAATTGGTGGCAGACAAGGCCAAGGCTGCCTTGGCGCATGGCGTGACGCCGATTGTTTGCGTCGGCGAGACCTTGGCCGAACGCGAGGCGGGCCAGACCGAGTTGGTGGTCAAGCGCCAACTCGCGGCGGTGATTCACACCTTGACGCATTGCATCGGTGAAATCGTCTTGGCCTATGAGCCGGTCTGGGCGATCGGCACAGGCCTGACGGCCAGCCCTGAGCAGGCGCAGGCGGTGCATGCGGTGCTGCGTATGCAGTTGCATGCGGCGACGCAAAAGTCCGCCAGCATGCGCATTCTCTATGGCGGCAGCGTCAAGCCAGACAACGCTGCGCAGTTGTTCGCTCAGCCCGATATTGATGGCGGCTTGATTGGCGGCGCAGCCTTGAAGGCAGCCGACTTTGCGGTCATTTGTCGGGCTGCAATGTAATTTTTTCCCCACAGCCCGGCCGCTTAGGCCTGGCATGTTGAAGAACCTTTGGAGTGTTTGAAATGCAGTTTTGGATGAATTTGGTATTGGTGTTGCAGTTGCTGAGTGCCTTGGTGATGATCGGCTTGGTCTTGGTTCAGCATGGCAAGGGAGCCGATATGGGGGCCTCTTTTGGCAGCGGTGCCTCGGGCAGCTTGTTCGGTGCTACCGGCAGCTCTAACTTTTTGTCGCGCAGCACGGCGGTTTGCGCGACGGTGTTCTTCGTGAGCACCTTGGCAATGGCCTATCTGGCCAACCACCGCTCGGGCGCCGGTAGCAAGGACACCATTCTCGACAAAGCAACGCCGGTCGCCATTGCAGCCTCGGGTGCAGCTGCTATTCCAGGCGCTCCGGTCGCGCCGGTTGCGGGCGCCGCATCGGAAGTTGCGCCAAAGTGATGGTGCTGGCCTCGATTAAAGATTGATAATTTCTCACCAGCTTGGCTGGAGCGATAAATTTTCAGTATAGAATTCGAGGCTGACTAGATAGCAACTCCTCCTGCTGTCAAAAAATAGTCAAAGAAATTAGTTATAGCCGTCGTGGTGAAATTGGTAGACACGCTATCTTGAGGGGGTAGTGGCGAAAGCTGTGCGAGTTCGAGTCTCGCCGACGGCACCAAATCATCGGTTAGTATCTTGGGGTTGGAGCCGTGAGATATTTGCCCTTGAGCATCATCGCAAGCCGAATCCCAAAGTGATTGGGTAAAGCGAGTTGGTCGTGCAAAACGGGCGTAGTTCGTAGGCGAGAAATCGCCGGCGTCGCGCCCGTAGTTTTTTCTTCTGAATTACTTCTGAAACATGGCCGGGGCCTGGAGGCGTACGGCGGTTTTTAAAGAGCGTCACCCATGAACTTGGATCAGTACTTACCCGTCATCCTCTTCATCCTGGTCGGCGCCGGCGTCGGCGTGGCGCCTCAAGTGCTCGGCTATCTGCTGGGCCCGAATCGGCCCGATGCGGCCAAAAATTCCCCCTATGAATGCGGCTTCGAGGCCTTTGAAGACGCGCGCATGAAATTCGATGTGCGCTATTACCTCGTGGCGATTTTGTTTATTTTGTTTGACCTGGAAATTGCGTTTCTTTTCCCTTGGGCGGTTGCGCTGCGGGAAATTGGGCCGACTGGTTTCTGGGCGATGATTAGTTTCTTGAGCATTCTGGTTGTGGGCTTCGCCTACGAGTGGATCAAGGGTGCTTTGGACTGGGAGTGATATAAAGCCCCTCGTTCAAGGCTTGCCTTGGATGATCCCCTTGGGGATGCCAGCCTAGCGGCTGACAGGCGGGTCGGAATGAATGCGACCCGACGCTCGGCCTTGATGGCTATGACGTTAGAAAGCTTGCAATGGGTATCGAAGGCGTTTTGAAAGAAGGCTTTGTCACCACCTCGGTGGACAAGCTGATCAACTGGTCCAAGACCGGTTCCTTGTGGCCGATGACCTTTGGGCTCGCCTGCTGCGCGGTGGAAATGATGCACGCGGGTGCTGCCCGTTATGACATTGATCGTTTCGGCATGTTGTTTCGGCCCAGCCCACGGCAGTCTGATTTGATGATTGTGGCCGGCACGCTGTGCAACAAGATGGCGCCTGCTCTGCGCAAGGTTTACGACCAGATGGCCGAGCCGCGTTGGGTCTTGTCGATGGGTTCCTGCGCCAATGGCGGTGGCTACTACCACTACAGCTATTCGGTCGTGCGGGGTTGCGACCGGATTGTGCCTGTTGATGTCTATGTCCCCGGTTGCCCGCCCACAGCCGAAGCGCTGCTCTACGGCATCCTTCAATTGCAGGCCAAGATTCGCCGCGAAAACACGATCGCGCGCTGAAAGATTGAGCACAGATGAGCAAACTTGACACTCTGCAGACGGTCCTTGTATCCGTCTTTGGCGAAAAAATTCAGCACCTCAAAAGCCAGTTCGGTGAAATCACCATCCAAGTAGCACCTGCTGATTACTTGGTAGTGGCGACTGCCTTGCGTGACCATCCGGAGCTGGCCTTCGAGCAACTGATTGATCTGTGTGGTCTGGACTACAGCGGCTACAACAACGGAGACTACAGCGGCAAGCGTTTCGCTGTGTCGACGCACCTGTTGTCGGTCAAGAACAACTGGCGATTGCGTCTGAAAGTTTTTTGCGCCGAGGATGACTTCCCGCGCGTCGACGCTTTGACGCCGATCTGGAATTCCGCCAACTGGTTTGAACGCGAAGCCTTCGATCTGTTCGGCATCATCTTTGAAGGTCATGACGACCTGCGCCGCATACTGACCGACTATGGCTTCATTGGCCATCCAATGCGCAAAGACTTCCCCACCATGGGCAATGTCGAAATGCGCTATGACGCCGAGCAAAAGCGCGTCGTCTACCAGCCGGTGACGATTGAGCCGCGTGAAATCACGCCGCGCATCATCCGCGAAAACAATTACGGCGGAATCTGAAGATGGCCGACATCAAAAATTACACCCTGAACTTCGGGCCCCAGCACCCGGCCGCCCACGGCGTGCTGCGCTTGGTTCTGGAATTGGACGGCGAAGTCATCCAGCGCGCCGATCCGCATATCGGCCTGCTGCACCGTGCCACCGAGAAGTTGGCCGAGAGCAAGACTTATATCCAGTCCTTGCCCTATATGGACCGACTCGACTATGTGTCGATGATGGCCAATGAGCAGGCCTACTGCCTGGCGATCGAGAAGATGTTGGGCGTGGCCGTGCCCGAGCGCGCGCAATACATCCGCGTGATGTTCGCCGAAATCACGCGCTTGCTGAATCACCTGATGTGGTTGGGCGCCCACGGCCTCGACTGCGGCGCAATGAATGTGCTGATTTACGCTTTCCGTGAGCGTGAAGATCTGTTCGATATGTACGAAGCGGTGTCTGGCGCGCGCATGCATGCAGCCTATTTCCGTCCTGGCGGTGTTTATCGTGATCTGCCAGACACGATGCCGCAGTACCGCGTTTCCAAGATCAAGAATGCCAAAACCTTGGCCAAGATGAACGAGAACCGCAGCGGCACGTTGCTGGACTTCATCGAGGACTTCTGCAATCGCTTCCCCGGCAATGTCGACGACTACGAAACGCTGTTGACCGACAACCGGATCTGGAAGCAGCGCACCGTTGGCATCGGCGTGGTGACGCCCGAGCGCGCTTTGAATATGGGCTTCACCGGCCCGATGTTGCGCGGCTGTGGCATCCCCTGGGATCTGCGCAAGAGCCAGCCTTACGACGCCTATGCGAAGCTGGACTTTGACGTGCCGGTCGGCACCGAAGGTGATACCTACGACCGCTATGTGGTGCGTGTCGAAGAAATGCGCCAGAGCAATCGCATCATCCAGCAATGCGTGGCTTGGCTGCGCGCCAACCCCGGCCCGGTGATTACAGACAACCACAAAATTGCACCGCCTTCCCGCGTCGACATGAAGTCGAATATGGAAGAGTTGATCCATCACTTCAAACTCTTCACCGAAGGCTTTCAAGTGCCCGAGGGTGAGGCCTATGCGGCGGTGGAGCACCCCAAGGGCGAGTTTGGCATCTACATCGTCAGCGATGGCGCCAACAAGCCTTATCGTCTGAAGATTCGGGCGCCTGGATTCGCGCATCTGGCTGCGCTGGATGAAATGGCGCGGGGCCATATGCTGGCCGACGCGGTGGCCATCATCGGCACGATGGACATCGTGTTTGGTGAGATCGACCGGTGAGTAATTCGATGATGAGCACTGAAGAATACATTCTGAGTGAAGCCACGGCGGCCCGTTTTGCGCGCGAAGTGGCCAAGTACCCTGCGGACCAAAAGGTTTCGGCCGTGATGGCCTGCTTGTCCATCGTGCAAGACGAAATCGGCTTTGTCTCGCGCGCCAGCGAGGATGCCATTGCCGCCTACCTGGCCATGCCGCCGATCGCCGTGTACGAAGTGACGACCTTCTACAACATGTACAACCAGCGCAAGTTGGGTCAGTTCAAGTTGAACGTCTGCACCAACCTGCCTTGCCAGTTGCGCGACGGCCAAAAAGCCCTGAACCACCTGTGCGAAAAGCTCGGCGTGGAAGAGGGTGGCACCACCGCCGACGGCCTCTTCACCGTGCAGAAAAGCGAATGCCTGGGCGCTTGCGCCGACTCGCCGGTGATGCTGGTGAATGACCGCCAGATGTGCAGCTTCATGAGCAACGCGCGGCTTGACGAACTTGTCGATGTGCTCAAGGCGCATGCCGCTGCACAGTCGGCTGTAAAGAACTGAGGAAGAGGAAAGAAGCATGCTGGACCTCTCCAAGTTTCAAAGTCAGGGTACTGAAACCTGTTTCCATGATCGCCACCTCGGCGCGCAAATCTATGACGGCCTGAATGGCAAGAATTGGGGCCTGCAGGACTACGTCGCTCGTGGTGGTTATGCCGCCTTGCGCAAGATCCTCAAAGGCGAGGGCGCTCCCGAGGGCACGCCGCTGACGCAAGATCAGGTGATCGCCGAGGTCAAGGCTTCGGGCCTGCGTGGCCGCGGCGGTGCGGGCTTCCCGACCGGTCTGAAGTGGAGCTTCATGCCGCGCCAGTTTCCGGGCGCCAAGTATCTGGTCTGCAATTCCGACGAGGGCGAGCCCGGCACCTGCAAAGACCGCGACATCTTGATGTTCAACCCGCACATCGTCATCGAAGGTATGGCGATTGCCGCCTTCGCGATGGGCATCAAGACCGGCTACAACTACATCCACGGCGAAATCTTCGAGGTCTATGAGCGCTTCGAAGCCGCACTGGAAGAGGCGCGCGCGGCCGGCTTCCTGGGTGACAACATCCTGGGTTCGGACTTCAGTTTTCAGCTCCATGCCTTCCATGGTTTTGGCGCTTATATCTGCGGTGAAGAAACCGCCTTGCTCGAGTCGCTCGAAGGCAAGAAGGGCCAGCCCCGCTTCAAGCCGCCGTTCCCAGCCAGCTTTGGTTTGTACGGCCGGCCGACCACGATCAACAACACCGAGACCTTCGCCGCGGTGCCATGGATCATCCGCAATGGTGGCCAGCCTTACCTCGAGATTGGCAAGCCTAACAACGGCGGCACCAAGATTTTCTCGGTCTCCGGCGATGTGGAAAAGCCCGGAAATTACGAGATCCCGCTCGGCACCTCGTTCGCCAAACTCTTGGAGTTGGCCGGTGGCGTGCGCAAGGGGCGCAAGCTCAAGGCCGTGATTCCTGGCGGCTCCTCGTCACCGGTGTTGACCGCAGACGTGATGATGGAATGCACGATGGACTATGACTCCATCGCCAAGGCCGGTTCGATGCTGGGCTCGGGCGCCGTCATCGTCTTGGATGATTCGCGCTGCATGGTCAAGAGCCTGCTGCGTCTGTCTTACTTCTACGCGCATGAGTCTTGCGGCCAGTGCACGCCTTGCCGCGAAGGCACGGGCTGGATGCATCGCGTGGTCGAGCGTATTGCCAATGGACATGGCAAACCGGAAGACATTGATTTGCTGAACTCGGTCGCCGACAACATCCAGGGCCGCACGATTTGCGCCTTGGGTGACGCGGCGGCGATGCCAGTGCGCGCGATGATCAAGAATTTCAGAAACGAGTTCGTTCATCTGATCGAACACAAAACGGCTCTGGTGCCGGCCTCAAGCTGAGGCAGGACAGGACACGACATGATTGAAATCGAACTCGACGGTCAAAAGCTAACGGTCCCGGCCGGCAGCATGGTGATGCATGCTGCCGAGCAAGCCGGCACCTACATCCCGCATTTTTGCTATCACAAGAAGCTCTCCATCGCCGCCAATTGCCGCATGTGCTTGGTCGATGTGGAGAAGGCACCCAAGCCGATGCCGGCTTGCGCCACGCCGGTCACGCAGGGCATGATTGTCCGCACCAAGAGCGACAAGGCGCTGAAGGCCCAGCAAGGCGTGATGGAGTTCTTGCTGATCAACCATCCGCTGGATTGCCCGATCTGCGACCAGGGCGGCGAGTGCCAGTTGCAAGACCTGGCCGTCGGTTATGGCGCCGGCAAGTCGCGCTACACCGAAGAAAAGCGCGTCGTGTTCCAGAAGAACGTCGGCCCGCTGATTTCGATGCAGGAGATGAGCCGCTGCATCCACTGCACGCGCTGCGTTCGCTTCGGCCAAGAAATTGCCGGCGTGATGGAACTGGGCATGGCGCATCGCGGCGAGCATGCCGAGATCCAGACCTTTGTCGGCCGTACGATCGACTCCGAGTTGTCGGGCAATATGATCGACATCTGCCCGGTCGGCGCGCTCACTAGCAAGCCTTTCCGCTACAGCGCCCGCACCTGGGAGTTGTCGCGCCGCAAGAGCATCAGCCCGCATGACAGCACCGGCGCCAATTTGGTCGTGCAGGTCAAGGGCAATCAGGTCATGCGCGTCGTTCCGCTGGAGAACGACGCCGTCAATGAATGCTGGATCGCCGACCGTGACCGCTTCTCCTATGAAGCCTTGAACAGCGATCAGCGCCTGACGCAGCCGATGATCAAGCAGGGCGGCGCCTGGAAGACGGTCGACTGGAGTACCGCGCTCGAGTATGTGGCGAACGGCCTCAAGCTGATTCGCGCCGAACACGGCCCGGCGGCCATCGGCGCTTTGGGTTCGGCTCACAGCACCGTCGAAGAATTGCATTTGCTGGCCAAACTGGTGCGCGGCTTGGGCAGTCAAAACGTCGACTATCGCCTGCGTCACAGCGACTTTGGCAATAGCGCCGTTGCCGGCCAAGCGCATTGGCTGGGTATGCCGATTGCCGGGCTGAGCCAGCTTGACCGTGCGCTGGTGGTGGGTTCCTTCTTGCGCAAGGACCATCCGCTGTTCGCCTTGCGTTTGCGTCATGCGGCACGCCATGGCGCGCAGATCATGAGCATCCATGCCAGCGAAGATGACTGGCTGATGCCGGTCGCTGCCCGCATCACGGTGGCGCCAAGCAGTTGGGTTCAGGCCTTGGCCGATGTGGCGACTGCGGTTGCCGCAGCCAATGGCGTCACTGCCCCTGCGGCCGGTACGGCAACGGAGGCCGCTCAGGCGATTGCCAATGCCTTGCTGTCGGGTCAGCACAAGGCCGTGCTGCTCGGCAATGCCGCGGCAGAACATCCGCAAGCCGCTAGCCTGTTGAGCCTGGCCAACTGGATTGCCGAGCAAACCGGTGCCAGCGTTGGCTATCTGACAGCTGCCGCCAACACGGTCGGCGCACAGCTGGTTAACGCCTTACCTCAGCAGGGCGGCTTGAACGCCGGCCAGATGCTGGGCGATGCAGGTCTGAAGGCCTTGCTGCTTTTGAATACCGACCCGGTGCTGGATTCATCCAACGCGGCCGCTGCAGCCAAGGCCTTGGCCTCAGCCGAAATGGTCGTCGTGATGAGCCCGTTCAAAACCGGCCTCGACTACGCCGATGTGTTGCTGCCAACTGCGCCGTTCACCGAGACCTCGGGCACATTCGTCAATGCCGAAGGCCTGGCGCAAAGCTTTGTCGGTGTCGTCAAACCGCAGGGTGACACGCGGCCGGGCTGGAAGATTCTTCGCGTGCTGGGCAATTTGCTGGCACTGGACGGCTTCAGCCAGGACAGCTCTGAGCAAGTCCGCACCGAGGCGCTGGGCGTCGATGTGAACCTTGGTGCGCGTTTGAGCAATGCTGGTTCGGCCGGGTTGCAGAGCGCAACGCCAGCTGCAATAGAGCGACTGGCCGAGCTGCCGATCTATGCGGCAGATGCCTTGGTTCGTTTTGCCAGCTCGCTGCAGCTGAGCAATGACGCGCGGCAAGCCGCGGTGGCCCATTTGCCGTCCGCTGTTTGGACGCAATTGGGCCTGAATGACGGGGATACGGTGCGCATCAGCCAGGAGGGCGCAGGCGCGGTGCAATTGCCGGCCAAGTTGGATGCGAAATTGCCGGCCAATGTGCTGCGTGTACCTAGCGGCTTGCCTGAAACAGCGGCCTTGGGTTCTATCTTTGGCGGCTTGAACGTCAGCAAGGTTTGAGGCGAGAACAGCAATGATTGAAACCTTCTACCAAAGCGGCGCGCAGCTGTTCGGCGGTATTTCCCCGCTGATCTGGCCGGTGCTGTGGAATCTGATCAAGATCATCGCGGTGGTAGCGCCGTTGATGATTTGCGTCGCCTATCTGACGCTGTGGGAGCGTAAGGCGATCGGCTGGACCCAGATCCGCCCTGGTCCGAACCGGGTCGGCCCCTACGGCTTGCTGACTCCGATTGCCGACGCGGTCAAATTGATTTTCAAGGAAATCATCGTTCCGACGGCGGCTAACAAGGGCTTGTTCTTCTTGGGCCCCATCATGACCATCATGCCGGCGCTGGCCGCCTGGGTGGTGATTCCCTTCGGCCCTGATGTGGCGCTGGCTAACATCAATGCCGGCTTGCTGTTCCTGATGGCCATTACTTCACTGGAAGTCTACGGTGTCATCATCGCCGGTTGGGCCTCGAACTCGAAGTACGCCTTCCTCGGCGCGCTGCGTGCATCGGCACAGATGGTCAGCTATGAAATCCCGATGGGCTTTGCCTTGGTCGTCGTGTTGATGGTCAGTGGCAGCCTGAATATGAGCGATATCGTGATGGGGCAGGGCAAGGGTCAGTTTGCCGAAATGGGCCTGTCATTCCTGTCCTGGAACTGGCTGCCCTTGCTGCCGATCTTCTTGGTGTACTTCATCTCCGGTCTGGCCGAAACCAATCGCCACCCGTTTGACGTGGTTGAGGGCGAATCCGAAATCGTTGCCGGCCATATGGTCGAGTACTCGGGCATGTCGTTCGCGATGTTCTTCTTGGCCGAGTACGCCAATATGTGGCTGGTGTCTATCCTGACCGTCACACTGTTCCTGGGCGGTTGGCTGTCGCCGATTGCTGCGCTTGACTTCATTCCAGGCTGGATCTGGCTGGGCGCCAAGACTTTTGCGGTCGTCACCATGTTCTTGTGGATTCGTGCCAGCTTCCCGCGCTATCGCTATGACCAGATCATGCGCTTGGGCTGGAAGATCTTTATTCCCGTGACTCTGGTCTGGCTGCTCGTTGTCGGCTTCTGGATTCAGTCGCCTTACAACATTTGGAAGTGATGAGGCCGCCCCATGTCTGCAGTTAGCTTCATCAAGAGCTTTATGCTCATCGAGCTGTTCAAGGGCCTGGCCCTGACCGGCCGGCATTTCCTATCACGCAATATCACGGTTCAGTTCCCGGAGGAAAAGACGCCGCTGTCGCCTCGCTTCCGTGGCTTGCACGCGCTGCGCCGCTATGAGAATGGCGAAGAGCGCTGCATCGCTTGCAAGCTCTGCGAAGCGGTCTGCCCGGCCATGGCGATCACGATCGAGTCGGAAGTTAGGGACGACGGCTCGCGCCGTACCAGCCGTTACGACATTGACCTGACCAAGTGCATCTTCTGCGGCTTCTGCGAAGAGAGTTGCCCGGTCGACTCGATTGTCGAAACCAGCATTTTTGAATACCACGGCGAAAAACGTGGCGATCTGTACTTCACCAAGGACATGCTCTTGGCCGTCGGCGATCGTTTCGAGCCCGAGATCGCTGCCCAAAAGGAGGCCGATGCCAAGTACCGCTGAACGAAGCGGGCTTGACCGGACCGGTCTAGCCTGACTCGCGAAGCCTGCTTGCAGGAATACGCATGGACATCACAACCGTATTGTTTTATCTCTTCTCGGCCGTCTTGCTCGGCGCTTCGTTCCGTGTGATCACGGCGCGCAGCACCGTGCACGCTGCCTTGTTTTTGATCTTGGCCTTTTTCACTGCTTCTTGTATTTGGATGCTGCTGAAAGCCGAGTTCCTCGCCATTGCGCTGGTGCTGGTCTATATCGGCGCGGTCATGGTGCTGTTCTTGTTCGTTGTGATGATGTTGGACATCAATTCGGACGGTGTGCGCAACGGCTTTTGGAAGCATTTGCCACTGGGCGGCTTTGTCGGCGCGGTGATCGCGCTGGAGATGGCTGCGATCCTGATGGGGGGCTTCCGTTTGAGCAGCGCGCCAGAGTTGAGCGCGGCTGAATTGCAGATGGGCAACACCAAGGTGCTCGGCATCGCGATCTACTCGCAGTATCTGTACCCGCTTGAAATCGCGGCCGTGCTGCTGTTGGTTGCCATCATTGCGGCCATCGCCCTGACATTGCGCAGCCGTAAGGACGCACGCACGCAGATTCCGTCAGAACAAGTCAAGGTCAAGAAGGCGGACCGACTGCGCATCATCAAGGTTGCCCCCACGGTTGACGTGGTGGCGGCACCCGTCGAAGCGGCGGCCGAGCAAGGAGCCAAATCATGATGACATTGACGCTGGGCCATTTTCTGACGCTGGGGGCGATGTTGTTCGCCATCGCCGTCGTGGGCATCTTCATGAACCGCAAGAACCTGATCGTGCTCCTGATGGCGATCGAGCTGATGCTCTTGGCGGTGAATATGAACTTTGTGGCCTTTTCTCACTACCTCGGTGATATCGCGGGTCAGGTCTTTGTGTTCTTCATTCTGACCGTGGCGGCAGCCGAGTCGGCCATTGGTTTGGCCATTCTCGTCGTGCTGTTCCGCAATCGCGCCACCATCAATGTCGAAGAGCTCGACGCGCTGAAGGGCTGACCGCCATATGTCTGCACAACTCTCACAGAACATGCTGCTGGCGGTGCCACTGGCGCCCCTGGCCGGTGCCGTGGTCGCGGGCCTTTTCGGCAAACAGGTCGGCCGAGCCGGCGCTCACACCGTCACCATTCTGGGCGTCTTGATCGCCTTCATCCTTTCGGTGATGACCCTGAATGCGGTGGTCAACGAAGGCGCGCGCTTTAACCAGACCATATACGAGTGGATGGTGATAGGCGGGCTGAAGATGGAGGTCGGCTTCCTGGTTGACGGCCTGACCGCGATGATGATGTGCGTGGTGACCTTTGTGTCGCTGATGGTGCACATCTACACCATCGGCTATATGTCGGAAGACCCGGGCTATCAGCGCTTCTTCAGCTACATCTCCTTGTTCACCTTCAGCATGTTGATGCTGGTGATGAGCAACAACATGCTGCAGCTTTTCTTCGGCTGGGAGGCCGTGGGTCTGGTCAGTTACTTGTTGATCGGCTTCTGGTACACCAAGCCGACAGCGATCTTTGCCAATATGAAGGCCTTTTTGGTCAACCGAGTCGGTGACTTCGGCTTCATTCTGGGCATTGGCTTGCTGGTCGCGCACAGCGGTTCCTTGAACTACGGTGAAGTGTTCGCCAAGGCGGATGATTTGGCCAAAATCGGCTTCAACGCGCCTTTGTGGGGCAGCGACTGGATGATGTTGTCGGTCGCCTGCATCTGCTTGTTCATCGGCGCGATGGGCAAGAGCGCGCAGTTCCCGCTGCATGTCTGGCTGCCTGATTCGATGGAAGGCCCGACGCCAATTTCCGCGCTGATCCATGCCGCCACGATGGTGACGGCCGGTATCTTTATGGTGGCGCGCATGAGCCCGCTGTTCGAGTTGTCCGACACTGCTTTGAATTTCGTGCTGATCATCGGCGCCATCACGGCCTTGTTCATGGGCTTCCTGGGCATCATTCAGAATGACATCAAGCGCGTGGTCGCTTACTCGACGTTGTCGCAGCTGGGCTATATGACGGTGGCTTTGGGTGCCTCGGCCTATTCGGTGGCGGTCTTCCACTTGATGACCCATGCCTTCTTCAAGGCGCTGCTATTTCTCGGCGCCGGCTCAGTGATCATCGGTATGCACCACGACCAGGACATCCGCAATATGGGTGGGCTGCGCAAGTACATGCCTATCACCTGGATCACGTCCTTGCTGGGCTCCTTGGCGCTGATCGGCACGCCGCTGTTCGCCGGTTTCTACTCCAAGGACAGCATCATCGAGGCGGTGCACGCCAGCCATCTGCCAGCCGCACCTTACGCCTATGCGGCCGTCATCATCGGGGTGTTCGTAACCGCCTTCTACTCATTCCGCATGTACTTCCTGGTCTTCCACGGCAAGGAAAACTTCCGCCACAAGCCTTTCCCAGGCGAGCATGATCACCATGATGACCACGGTCACCATGAACCGCATGTCCCACACGAGTCGCCATGGGTGGTGACTGCGCCGTTAGTCTTGCTGGCGATCCCTTCGGTGGTGATCGGCTATTTGGCGATACAGCCCATGTTGTTCGGTGATTTCTTCAAGGATGCGATCTTCGTCAACCACGAGATTCATCACGCGATGGAAGAGCTGGCTCACGAATTCCATGGTGCGGCAGCGATGGCCATGCATGGCCTGAGTACCTTGCCGTTCTGGCTGGCTCTGGGCGGTGTCGTCACAGCCTATGTGTTCTATATGGTTGCACCCGGCATACCGAAGACGATTGGCCGCGTTTTGTCACCGGCCGTCAATGTGCTGGAGAACAAGTACTACCTCGACTGGTTCAATGAGAACGTGCTGGCCAAGGCCGCGCGCGGTTTGGGCTTGGCCTTCTGGAAGGGCGGCGATGGCGCGTTGATTGATGGTGTGTTGATCAACGGCTCGGCCCGCACGGTGGGTCGGCTCGCAGCTGTGGTTCGTTTGGTGCAGACCGGTCATTTGTACTGGTATGCCTTGGTGATGATTCTGGGCGTGCTCGGCTTGATGACGTGGCAGCTGTGGCCGTTTATATGGCCCCAATTCAAGACCCTGGCTGGTCTTTGATCAAGGGCGGAGATCTTATGTTGCTTAGTCTTGCCATTTTTCTACCCATCGCCAGCGGCCTGCTATTGCTCGCCCTGGGTCGCGACGACCAAGTCAAGATGGTGCGTTGGTTCGCCTTGCTCGCCGCCCTGGCTTGCTTTGCCGTCACGCTGCCTTTGATCAGCGGCTTTGACAATACGACCGCTGCGATGCAGTTTGTCGAAAACCAGCCCTGGATCGAGCGCTTCAATGTGCGCTACCACCTGGGCGTGGACGGTATCTCGATGTGGTTTGTGCCACTCACGGCTTTCATCACCGTCATCGTGGTGATTGCGGCTTGGGAAGTCATCGAGTCACGCGTCAATCAATACATGGGCTCCTTCCTGATTCTGTCGGGCCTGATGATTGGCGTGTTCGCTGCATTGGACGGCCTGCTGTTCTATGTGTTCTTTGAAGCAACGCTGATCCCGATGTACATCATCATCGGCGTCTGGGGCGGCCCGAAGCGCGTTTACGCGGCCTTCAAGTTCTTCTTGTACACGCTGGCCGGCTCCTTGCTGATGCTGATCGCGCTGCTGTATTTGTACTTCCAGTCGGGCGGCTCGTTCGACATCCTGACCTGGCACAAGTTGCCGCTGACCGGCGGCGCGCAAACGCTGTTGTTCTTTGCCTTCTTGGCCGCCTTCTCGGTCAAAGTGCCGATGTGGCCGGTGCACACCTGGTTGCCCGACGCCCACGTCGAGGCGCCCACCGGCGGCTCGGTGGTGCTGGCCGCCATCATGCTCAAGCTCGGTGCCTACGGCTTCTTGCGTCTGTCTATGCCTATCGCTCCGGATGCGGCTCACCAATGGTCGTGGTTGATTATCGCGATGTCGCTGATCGGCGTCGTCTATATCGGCTTGGTCGCGCTGGTGCAGCAAGACATGAAAAAGCTGGTCGCCTATTCCTCGATCGCGCACATGGGCTTTGTGACCCTGGGCTTCTTCATCTTTAACCAACTTGGCGTGGCCGGTGGCTTGGTGCAGATGATCTCGCACGGTTTCGTATCGGGCGCCATGTTCTTGTCGATCGGCGTGCTTTACGACCGTGTTCATTCCCGCGAAATCTCCAGTTATGGCGGTGTCGTGAACACCATGCCCAAGTTCGCCGCTTTTGCGTTGTTCTTCGCCATGGCCAACTGCGGCTTGCCTGCCACGGCCGGTTTCGTCGGCGAATGGATGGTGATTCTGGGCGCGGTGCAATACAGCTTCTGGATTGGCGCCATCGCCGCCACTGCCTTGATTTTTGGCGCAGCCTACTCGCTGTGGATGTACAAGCGCGTGTATTTCGGCCCTGTCACCAACGACAACGTCAAGAACCTGCAAGACCTCAATGCACGTGAGTTCCTGATGATGGCGGTGCTGGCCATTGCCGTGCTGTGGATGGGTCTCTATCCAAAACCATTTACCGATGTGATGCAGGTATCAGTGACCGAGTTGCTCAAGCATGTGGCAACTTCCAAGCTGATCCCCGGTTGATTCTTAGGGCCACTGACAAATGACTAATATGAACTGGCTCGCGGTTTATCCCGAAATTGCACTGCTGCTGATGGCTTGTGCCATCGCCATGCTGGACTTGTTTGTGAAGGATCCTGCCCGCCGTCCGACCTACTGGTTGACGCAGCTGACCCTGGCTGTTGTGGCCGGTGTGCATTGGGTCTACTTCCAGGACGGTCAAACCGTCTACGCCATGCAAGGCATGGTGGTGTCCGATCCGATGGGGCATTTGCTGGCCTTCTTCGCCTGCATTGCGACCATCGTGACGCTGGTCTATGCCCGGCCCTATGCGGCCTCCCGGGAGTTGCTCAAGGGCGAGTTGTTCAGCCTGAGCTTGTTCTCGCTGCTGGGCATCTGCGTGATGCTGTCGGCCAATAATTTCCTGGTCATCTATTTGGGCCTGGAGCTGATGAGTCTGTCGCTTTACGCGCTGGTGGCTCTGCGTCGCGACCATTTGCTCTCGACAGAAGCTGCGATGAAGTACTTCGTGCTGGGCGCCTTGGCCAGCGGCTTCTTGCTCTACGGTTTGTCGATGATGTATGGCGCGACCGGCTCGCTGTCTATCCCGCAGGTCTTCGATGTGATCAGCACCGGTGTGCCTAACAAGTCAGTCTTGATCTTCGGCACCGTATTTGTTGTCGCCGGTCTGGCCTTCAAACTTGGCGCCGCACCGTTCCATATGTGGGTCCCCGACGTCTATCAAGGCTCACCCACGGCGGTCACGCTGCTCATCGCTGCGGCGCCCAAGCTGGCGGCATTCGCCATCACCATCCGTCTACTGGTGGAAGGCATGATGGGCCTGGCTGTTGATTGGCAGCAAATGTTGATCGTCCTGGCCCTGACCTCACTCTTCGTCGGTAACTTCGTTGCCATTGCGCAGACCAACCTCAAGCGCATGCTGGCTTATTCGACCATCGCTCAAATGGGCTTTATGTTGCTGGGCCTCGCGTCCGGGGTCGTCAACGACAACACCTTGTCGGCAGCCAATGCCTACAGCTCGGCCATGTATTACGTCATCGTTTATGCAATGACCACGCTGGG
The DNA here is from genome assembly GCF_028595345.1 of Roseateles albus. Classification (NCBI taxonomy): domain Bacteria; kingdom Pseudomonadati; phylum Pseudomonadota; class Betaproteobacteria; order Burkholderiales; family Sphaerotilaceae; genus Roseateles; species Roseateles albus. The sequence continues at coordinate 148,862 of NZ_JAQQXT010000010.1, forward strand.
CACTTTCGGCATGATCTTGCTGCTCTCGCGGCAAGGCCATGAAGCCGAGGAGATCAGCGATTTGGCCGGTCTGGCCAAGCGCAGCCCTTGGTACGCCACCGTGATGACGATCTTCATGCTGTCGCTCGCCGGTGTGCCGCCTACCGCAGGGTTCTATGCCAAATTTGCGGTACTGCAGGCCTTGGTCGGCACCAATGTGATGGGCTACACGGCCTTGGCCGTGGTTGCGGTCGCCGTCTCCTTGATCGGTGCTTACTATTATCTGCGAGTGATCAAGGTGATGTTCTTCGATGAGCCCACCGATAGCGCACCCCTGACTGCCCCAAGCGATGTACGCATGGTGATGTCTTTGAACGGTGCCGCCGTGCTGGTTTTTGGTATTTTGCCGGGCGGCTTGATGGCGCTTTGTGCCACCGCAATCGTCAAAACCTTGGCGACCTGAGTTCGCGACGCAGACGCACAATGGATTCAGAAGCAGCCGTCTGGCTGGTCTTGCTCACCGCCGCCGTCGCGGCCAATTTGCCCTATTTCAGCCACCGACTGTTGTTGGTGGGGCCTGTGCGACGGCCCAAGGCCGTCGGCTGGCGGCTGGCCGAGTTGGCGATTTTGGCTTGTCTGACCTTGGCGCTGGGCTTTGCCCTGGAGGCCAGGATTGGTCAGCGCCACCCGCAGGGTTGGGAGTTTTACGGCGCCGCAATCTGCCTTTTTATCACGCTGGGCTTTCCCGGCTTTGTCTGGTGCTATCTGCGCCGAGGTCGGCATGAAGCCTGAGAGCGGCAGTAGCGCAGACGCACATCTGCGCGAACATTGCCTGCAATCTGCTGCGGTCTACGAGGGCAGTTTCCTCAAGGTCAAGCGCGATATCGTGCGCCTGCCCGACGGTGCAGAGGCAAGTCGAGAATACATCGTCCACCCTGGCGCGGTGATGATCGTGCCGATTCTGGATGATGGTCGCTTGCTGCTTGAACGCCAGTACCGCTACCCGATGGGCCGCGTCATGCTGGAGTTCCCCGCCGGCAAGCTGGACGCGGGGGAAGCTGCGCTGCATTGCGCGCAGCGTGAGCTATTGGAAGAGACCGGCTATAGCGCTCGCGAATGGGCACACGCCGGGGTCTTGCACAACGCGATCGCTTACTCGGACGAGGGCATTGAGATTTTCTTTGCAAAAGGCCTGACGGCCGGCCAGCGTTCGCTGGATGTTGGCGAGTTCTTGGACATCGTCACGCACAGCACGGCAGAGCTCGACGCCTTCGCCGCGTCTGGCTCTATGACTGACGCCAAAACCCTGATTGGCCTGCTGTGGCTAACGCGCTGGCAGAGCGGTCAGTGGGCGCTTGATTGGCGGCCTGCGCAAGCGGGTGTTTAGTTCGCAATGTTGGTTCTGAACCTCAGATGTGGCCATCATCATGGCTTCGAAGGTTGGTTCGCCTCGGCTTCGGACTTTGAGTCACAACTGCAGCGCGGCTTGATCAGTTGCCCGATTTGCGCTGACATCCATATTTCGCGCATGCCCAGCGCACCACATCTCAATGTCTCGCACTTGCGGGGCGGACCGGCCGAGCCCAGCACGGCACAAGCTTCGGCTGCACCGGCCGGCGTGGCCAAGCCCGAGTTGCCTGGCCATGTGAACGCGCGCATGCACGACCATCTACTCTCAGCCGTCGCCGCAGTGCTCGCCAACACCGAAGATGTTGGAGATCGCTTCGTTGAAGAAGCGCGCCGTATCCATTACGGCGAGACCGAAGCCCATGGCATCCGTGGGCAAGCCAGCGCCACTGAGGTGGCCGAATTGGTCGAGGAGGGCATCGCTGTCATGCCCCTGTTGCTACCGGCGGCCTTGAAAGGCCCGATTCAGTAATCAGCCGCTAGGCTGTAGGGCGGGCTTTCTGTCCATGACGAACGGATGCGTCCAAGTTGTCGTTTATGCTGGCGCGCTGCTTTCCTTGATTTCAATCAACATATCTTTTCGGAGTCCGTCAGATGACGCGTCCATTCCAGAACGCCTTGCGTGCCTTGCCTGCCTTGCTCACCCTTGTCCTTGCACTGGGCCTCAGCGCTTGCGGTAAAGACAGCGGCAAGAAGGACAGCTCCGCAGACGCCGGCAAGTCAAGCATTGCCTTGCTGCTGGCCCCGGAAGATCAGATCACCATGAGCTTGGCAGATTTTTCTTCCGGCCCGGTGATCACCGGTTCCATTCAGCCCGAGAAGCGTGCCGATCTGCGCGCCGAGGTTTCGGCCGTGGTGCTGCAGGTGCTCAAGGAAAATGGTGAATTGGTCAAGCGAGGAGATCTTCTCGCGCGCCTGGACGACAGCTCTATTCGCGAGCAACTCACCTCGGCCGATGAATCCGCCCGGGTGGCCGCACAGTCCTTCGAGCAGGCCGAGCGCCAGTATCAGCGCTTGAAGACCTTGCAAGCCCAGGGCATGAGTTCACTCCAAGCCACAGAAGATGCAGAGCAGCGGCGCAATAACGCTCAGGGTGATCAGGTCGCGGCCAAAGCCAGGGCGGCGCAGGCGCGCCAGCAATTGCAGCGCACCGAAGTGCGCGCGCCGTTTGACGGCATTCTCAGTGAGCGCAAGGTTTCGGCCGGTGACACGGCCCTGGTGGGCAAGGAGTTATTCAAGGTCATAGACCCGCGCAGTATGCGTTTTGAAGGGCTGGTATCGGCCGACCGCATGAGCGATTTGAAGCCAGGTCAAACGGTCAGTTTCAGCGTCAACGGACTGGACGAAAAGAACTTCAGCGGCAAGATCCGCCGCATCGAGGCGGCCGCCAATGCAACCACTCGGCAGTTGGAAGTGCTGGTGGATTTCGCGCCCGGCAGTGCGCCCAAAGTGGCCGGCTTGTATGCAGAAGGCCGCGTCGAAACAGGCAGCGTCAGCAGCCTGATGTTGCCCGATAGCGCGTTGTTGCGCGCGGGTGACGAGGCCTTCGTTTGGGTGATCAATGGCGAGGTGTTGAAGAAGACGCCTATCAAGCTCGGCGAGCGCGATGCCAGGCGCGGCGAGTTTGTTGTTCTGAGTGGCTTGAAGGCAGGTGAGCGCATCTTGCGCAAGCCCGGCTCCAATTTACAAGACGGGCAGATGATCAAACAGGTGGCTTCGCCCCAGGCCAGCATTCCAGCCGGTGCCGCAAGTGCCGCGCGCGCCGCCTCAGCAGGGAAGTAAGCCATGTTTCTTTCCGATTTCAGCATCAAGAAGCCGATCGCCACGATCGTCATCATCATCTCGCTGATGTGCCTGGGACTGCTGGCACTCAAGAAGCTGAAGGTCAACCAGATCCCGGACGTGCAAGAGCCGGTGCTGGTTGTCGGCATCGCCTATCCAGGTGCCTCGCCCGAGACGGTCGAGCGTGAGGTGATCAACCGCATTGAGAAATCAATGCAGAGCATCTCGGGTGTTGATCGCGTGCGCTCTACAGCGTCTGAAGGTTATGCCCAGATCGTCCTGATCTTTAACTTCAACAAGAACTTGATCGAAGCCTCAGACGAGGTGCGTAACGCGATCGATACCGTGCGCTACAAGCTGCCGACCGAAATCCGCGAACCGGTGGTGGAGCGCAATGACCCGGCGGCTGAGCCCATCATGCAGCTGGCTTTGTCCAGCAGCAAGCAAAGTCACGCGGAAATTTCACGCATCGCCGAAGACCAGTTGGCCGACAAGTTCCGCGGCATTCCCGGTGTGGCCGTCGTGACTGTCAACGGCGGCCTCAAGCGTGAGCTCAGCGTACTGCTGCACGCCGAGAAGCTGCGCGAGAACAATGTCTCCGTGACCGATGTGGTGGCCGCGCTGCGCAGCCAAAACAGCACCGCCCCTGTCGGCAAGGTGCGTGGCACGCTAGAGGACCAGAGTATTCGTTTGCTGGGCCGCCTCGAGTCGCCGGCCGACTTCAAGCAAATCGTGGTCAAGCGCCGCGGCAATGAGTTGGTGCGCCTGTCGCAGGTCGCCAGCATCGAGGACGGCTTTGCCGAAATCAGCCGCGTCAGTCTGCGCAATGGCAACCCCAATGTCGGCATCGCGGTGACCCGCTCGAAAGATGCCTCCACGGTCACGGTGGCCAACAAGGTTCGCAAGCTGGTTGAGGAGATCAACAAAACCCTGCCCGAAGGCGCCAAGCTCGAGGTCACGCAGGACGGCGGCAAGGACGCGCAGAACAGCCTCAACAACGTGATCGAGTCTCTGGTCTTGGGGGCGGGCCTGACGATTTTCGTCGTCTATGTTTTCTTGAATTCGTGGCGCTCGACGCTGATCACCGCCTTGGCGCTGCCGACCTCGGTGATCGCTGCCTTCATCGCGGTTTGGCTGGCCGGCTTCACCCTGAACTTCATGAGTTTGCTGGGCTTGTCGCTGGCCATCGGGGTCTTGATTGATGATGCCATCGTGGTGCGCGAGAACATCGTGCGCCATATGGAGCGCGGCTCGGACCGGCGCACCGCTGCACTTGAGGGCACAGCCGAGATTGGCTTGGCCGTCGCGTCGACCACCTTCGCCATCGTTGCGGTGTTCATCCCCGTGGCCTTTATGCCGGGCGTGTCGGGCGAATGGTTCCGGCCCTTTGCCTTGACCGTAGTCGCGTCGGTGATGGTCAGCTTGTTCATCTCATTCACGCTCGACCCGATGATGTCGGCCTACTGGGGTGACCCACCGAACCATCATTTGGCGCCTAAGAACGCGCTTGGCCGCTTACTGGCTCGCTTCAATGACTGGTTTGATCATCAAACCGAGCGTTATGGCCATGTGATTGCCTGGGCTTTGCATCACCGCATCTGGATGGCCGTGTTTGCGGTGCTGAGCTTGGTCGGAGCCTTGGCGCTGCAAGTCAAATTCGGTGGTTCCAGTTTCTTGCCCGTCACCGACTCCGGTATGGTGGCGGTTGAGGTGCGCACGCCCGCGAGCGCCAGCCTGGAGTATTCGCGTCTGAAGCTGGAGGCTGCGGCCCAATTGGCGCGGGCTATGCCCGAGACGGTCGCGACCAACTCCAATGTCAACGTCGGCGGTGGCCGCATCTATGTGGACATCGGCAAGAGCAACCAGCGCAAGCGTTCAGCCACCGAGGTGGCCAACGAGCTGCGCGAAAAGGTCAAGAGCCTGGTTGGCGCGGAGTATGCCGTGTCCGATGACCTGAATGGTGGCGGACGTAAGCCGGTGCAGATCCGTTTTACCGGCACCGACTCGCGCAAACTGCTGGACATCACCAATGCTTTCATGGAACAGATGCGTGGCATCAAGGGCGCGGTCGATGTGGGGCTGTCTGAGCAGGACCCGCAAGACGAATTGCAGATCGAGTTGAACCGTGGTTTGGCCAACACGCTGGGTATCTCGGTAACCGATGCGGCGCAGGCATTGCGAGTCTCCTTTGCCGGCGTTGAGGTGGGTGACTGGGTTGACCCGGCCGGGGAGACCCGCGATGTGGCGGTGCGTCTGCACCCGGACGACCGAGTTGACGCTAGCAATATCGAGCGCTTGCCGATTGCCGTCAGCGGCAGCAATGTGATGGTGCCCCTCGAACAAATCGCCAAGGTCACCATGGGCAAGGGCCCGAGCAAGATCCAGCATGCCGACGGCAAGCGCACGATCGCGGTGGCCGCCAATGTGCAGGGCCGCTCACCCGGCGAAGTGACGGCAGATGCCGTCAAAATTGCCAAGGCGATCAACTTCCCGCCCGGCTACGGCCTGGAACTGGAAGGCGACTCGCGCCAGCAAGAAGTGGTGTTCACCGAGATGGGCATTGCTTTGGTGTCGGGCATTGGCCTGATGTATCTGGTGCTGGTGATGCAGTTCGGAAGTTTCACCGCGCCTCTGGCGGTGATGTTGTCGCTGCCGCTGTCGCTGATCGGTGTGGTCTTGGCCTTGCTGCTGAGCAAGAGCACCTTGAATTTGATGAGTTTCATCGGCGTCATCATGCTGATGGGCTTGGTGGCCAAGAATGCGATTTTGCTGCTGGACGCCGCGCGTCAGTTGGAGTCCGAGGGCATGGACCGCGAAGATGCCTTGATGACCGCAGGCCGCAAGCGCCTGCGGCCGATTCTGATGACCACCTTTGCCCTGATTGCCGGCATGTTGCCGGTCGCGATTGGCCTGGGCGAGGGCAGCGAGTTCTACCGGCCTATGGCAGTAGCCATCATTGGCGGCACCATCACCTCGACCTTGCTCACCTTGCTGGTGATCCCGACCTTCTACGACAGCATCGAAATCGCACGCGACCGCATGTTTGCGAAATTCCAGCGCAGATCGGCGCGCTGGAATGGCTTGGTCGCGTTTGTGATGACTTTTGTCGAGGCCATCCTGACGCTGATGTTTGTGCGCTTTGTTTGGCGCATGCTGGGCAAGCTGGTGGCGCTGATTCGCCGCAAGCCCGTCAAAGCGGCGGCGAAAGCTTCGCTTGGGCAACAAGTAGCCAAGCCGCCAAGGGCTTTGTCCTAGGGCTTGCCCCAGGGTGATGCCGGTTCTGATCCGCTTACAGTCCGCCCCACATTGAGCGATCACAGCTCGGGAGGACGATAAGAATGAGCCTTTTCAGAATCGGCCAGCGCGTGCTGGCGATGGCTTCGCTATGGGTGGCCTGTGGCCTGGCCGGAGCCAATCCGAGCCAGGGCTTGCCGGCCATAGAGGATTTCTTTCGTCTACCCATGTACCGCGGCGGGGTGCTCTCGCCGGACGGCCGTTTGATGGCCATCGTCACCTCGCCCGAGGGGCGCCGCACCCAACTGGCTGTTGTCAATTTGCAGGATTTCTCGGCCTCCAAGGCCGTGATCGGCCTCGGGGATACCGACATCAACCGTGTCTTCTGGGTCAATAACAAGCGCCTGGTGTTTGACGTTGCGCAGTTGCAGGAGGCGAGCGAAAAGCCGGTCGCCCAAGGTCTGTGGGCCATCGATGTGGACGGCGAAAACCTCAAGCAACTGGTCAACGCCGAGAGCAGCCGCCCCAGCGTCAATGCGGACGGTATCGCGGCGCTGAAGAACTCGCTGTTCAAGGAGCGCCGCGAGGAGTTGCTGCCTTGGACTTGGCATCTGCACCGAGTGCTGGAGGATGGCAGTGATGATGTCATCATTGAAGAGAGTCGCTACAACGGGCTGGGCGAATTCACCTCGGCCGTGTTGGCACGGCTGGATACACGCAACGGCCGCAAGAGTTCGGTGTTGGATAACGCGCCGCCCCATGTCTACACATGGCTGGTCGACAAGACCGGCCGCCCGGTGGCAGCCACGGCGATTGACAAGGATCGCTACGCGATGTACCTGCCCTCGGCCGATGCTCGCAGCTGGACTCTGTGGCGAGAGGACGAACGGTTCAACAGCAGTCTGCCCAGCTGGTACGAGGCCGGCCCACGCGGCCAGCTCTACCTGGTCGGCAACCCTAGCCAGCCCACAGGCACCCAAGCCTTGCTGCGCATGGATACGGCCAAGCCCGAGGCGGCGCTGCAGGATGTGATGAACATCAAGGGCTATGACTTCAGCGGTGAGCTGGTGTTTGATGAAAAGACCGGCCGCCTGCTGGGGATTCACTATGAAGGGGAGTCTAGGGACAGCGTCTGGTTTGATGAGCAGATGAAGGCGCTGCAGGCCGCAGTCGACAAGGCGCTGCCCGCCACCGTCAACCAAATCGACTGCCGCGACTGCCTGAACGCCAAGCTGGTCTTGGTCAAGTCCAGCTCCGACCGTCAGCCGACTATCTTCAGCAGCTTCCAGCCCGACAGCTTGACCCTCAAGCCCTTGCTGTCCGCCCGCCCTTGGATCAAGCCGCAGGAGATGGCCAGGCGTGAGCCTATGCGCATCAGCGCACGCGATGGTTTGAGTCTGCCCCTGGTTGTGACTCGCCCGAAGAGCATGCCTACCGGCACCAATAGCAAGGCGATGCTGCCGACCGTGCTGCTCGTGCATGGCGGCCCCTATGTGCGAGGCAATCATTGGGAATGGAGTGCCGAGGCGCAGTTCCTGGCCTCGCGTGGCTACTTGGTGATAGAGCCCGATTTCCGCGGCAGCAGCGGCTATGGGACTGCCCATAGTCGGGCCGGATGGAAGCAATGGGGCCTGGCCATGCAGGATGACTTGGCCGATGCGGTGCAGTGGGCGATCAAGAGCGGATCGGCTGATCCCAATCGCATTTGCATTGCCGGCGCCAGCTATGGCGGTTATGCGGCCATGATGGGCTTGATCAAACAGCCCGAGTTGTTCCGCTGCGGCATTAACTGGGTCGGCGTGTCGGATTTGAAGCTGCTATTCAGCTCGCTCAATAGCGATGCCAGCGAACTCGGCCGCAGTTATGACTTGGTCAATTTGATCGGACACCCGGACGCGGACAGCGAGCGCTTGGATGCCACCTCGCCGCTGAAGCAAGCCGCCCGCCTCAAACGTCCGCTGCTGATGGCATATGGTGCTTTGGACCGCCGTGTGCCGATGGAGCATGGCCTGCGCATGCGCGACGCTTTGGCGGCCGCCGGACACAAAAGCGTCGAATGGGTGCTCTATCCAGAGGAACGCCATGGCTGGCGCGCGATGGAAACAAACAAGGACTTCTGGGGCCGGGTCGAGCGATTTTTGCAGCAACACATCGGCATGCCTCCCTGAGCATCGCCTTAGCTCAAAGCATACGGCCCGGATTCATCAAGCCCTTAGGATCGAGGGCATTTTTGATGGCGCGCATCATGTGCAAGGCGACCGGGTCTTTGCGTGCGGCCAGTTCTGCGCGTTTCAATTGGCCGATGCCATGTTCGGCCGAAAATGAGCCGCCATGTGCGGCTACTGCGTCATAGACGATTTGGTTGATGGCCGTTTCATGCTGGCTCAAAAATTCCTTGGCCGGCACGCCCTCTGGCGCTTGCACGTTGTAGTGCAGATTGCCGTCGCCGAGATGGCCAAAGTTAACCAGACGAACCCCGGCAAAAACCGCCTTCAAGGTCGTGTCGGTGCCGGTCACAAAACTCGGGATTGCCGAGACGGGCAGCGCGATGTCGTGCTTGACATTCAGCCCTTCTTGCGCCTGAGCGAGCGGTATCGACTCGCGCAAATGCCACATCGCCTGCGATTGCGCCTGGCTGGCAGCCACCGCCGCGTCGCTGATCACGCCGGCCTCCAAGGCGGCCTCCAGCAAGCTTTCAAACATGGCGCTGGCATGGGCTTCACTTTCGGTGTCTGACAGTTCCAGCAAGACCGTCCAGGGACTGAGGGCCAAGGCTTGCTGCAATTGCGGAAAATGTTTTTTCACCAAGCCCAGCGACACCGCGTTCATCACTTCAAAGCCACTCAGGCTTGCGCCGGCACGGCTTTGCGCCAGGACCAGCAAGTTCACGGCAGCGTCCAATGAGTCGCAAGCTGCCAGCGCCGTCGTTTGCGCCTTGGGGCTGGGGTAGAGCTTCAGGGTGGCGGCGGTGATCACGCCCAACGTGCCTTCGCTGCCGACAAAAAGGTGGCGCAGGTCGTAGCCGGTATTGTCTTTGCGCAGACCCGACAAACCGTTCCAGATTTCCCCGTCGGCTGTCACCATTTCAAGCCCTAAGCACAAATCACGTGCGTTGCCGTAACGCAATACCTGCGTGCCCCCGGCGTTGCTGGCGAGGTTGCCGCCTATCGTGCAGGAGCCCTCCGATGCCAGACTCAAGGGGAAGAGCAGGCCTTGTTCTGCGGCTGCGTCCTGCACCGCTTGCAACACGCAGCCGGCATCAACCGTCATGGTCAGATTGGCCGCATCAATCGCCCGCACCTGCTTCATGCGGCACAAACTGAGCAGCAGTTGCTCGCCGGTTGCATCGGGGGTCGAGCCGCCGACCAGGCCGGTGTTGCCGCCTTGCGGCACCAGGCCGACCCCGTAGGCCGCGCAGAGCTTGACGACGGCGGCGACTTGGGCCGTGTCGGCCGGTCTGGCAATCGCCAGGGCGCGACCTTCATAGCGGCGGCGCCAGTCTTGCTCGAAACTGCTGAGGTCGCCCTCGCACAGCAAACCGGCCTCGCCAAGGACGCCGCGTAGCGCTTGCAGAAATTCAGCTTGGCTGAGCATCGGCCGCTGCGGTGTGGGCTTTGGCTGCAGCCAGGCGCAGCCTGACCTGCATCGCGCAAGCGACAAAGATCAATATGCTCAAGAACACCTCGGCAATGGCCAGCCACATGCCAATGCCGCTTTCACTGGCGGCGCGCACCGCACCCTCGGCAAAGTAGAGCCAGATCATCAGGCTAAGCCAGCGGAAGGTGTAGAGCCTATAGCGCCACAAACCCGCCATGGGCACCAGCAAAGGCAGGGCCTTGATGGCCAGGGTGCCGCGGCCGGTCGGTGCCAACCAAAGCTCCCAGGCCAGGCTCAAGAGAAAAAGGGCAATCAGGGCCGCGAGTGCTAGGTTGCGGGAAAACGCTTCGCGCGAGCTGGCTTGGGTGCGCAGCGGCTCAGCCGGGGAGGGCGGATTCTGGGAGTGAGAGGCAGACATGCTGGCATCATAGCCAGCATGCGCAATCTCTCCACTGAAAAGCTCGACCTGAAGAGCTGGCTTCGACTGCTGATTTCGACCCTCAATCGCTGGCCCTGGCGCCAGACCGTGCAAAGCCTGCGCCTGCGTTTTCGGGAGGGACATCTGGGCCTCACCGCCGGCAGCTTGACCTTCACCACCTTGATTTCCTTGGTGCCGCTGTTGACGGTGATGCTGGCCTTGTTCACCGCCTTCCCGATCTTTTCCTCCTTCCAAACCGCGCTGGAGCAGTATTTCGTCAAGAGCTTGATTCCGGCCAATATTGCCAAACCGGTGCTCGGCGCCTTGACTCAATTCGCCTCCAAGGCCAACCGGCTCGGTGCCGTCGGCCTGGTCTTCTTGGGCTTCTCAGCCTTGGCCTTGATGCTGACCATAGACCGCACCTTGAACTCGATCTGGCGCGTGCAGCGGCCTCGGCCCATGGCGCAGCGCGTTTTGGTCTATTGGGCCAGCCTGACCTTGGGGCCATTGCTGCTGGGCGGGAGCTTGGCACTCACCAGTTATGCCGTGACTACGGGGCATGACTACTTCACCACGCTGCCTTTCAGTGTGGGTGTGATGTTCAATGCCATTGAGCTGTTGGTGATGGCCTGCGGCGTGGCCGCGCTGTTCCACTACGTGCCCAACACGGTGGTACGTTGGCGCCACGCCTTGGCCGGCGGCGTGTTTGTGGCTCTGGGCTTCAACGCCGCCAAGAGCGTACTGGCCTGGTATTTCAAATCGGTGCCCACCTTTTCAACCCTTTATGGCGCTTTTGCCACCGTGCCAATTTTTCTGGTCTGGCTCTATGCGGGCTGGGTGATCGTCTTGCTCGGTGCTTTGCTGGCGGCCAATGCGCCCAGCCTGAGCAGCGGCATGCTGCGCCGTCCGGATGTGCCGGGCTTGGCGCTTGAACTGAGCTTGGGTGTCTTGCGTGAATTGCGCTTGAGTCAGCAGCTTGGAGAGGGCGGCGCCAGCAGTTTGTTGCTGGCGCAAAGGCTGCGTATTGACCCGCTTCAGCTGGAGCCGGTGCTGGACCAATTGGGCGATCTTGACCTGATCGGACGGCTCGACGAAAGTGGCACGCAGCGCCTGGTTTTGCTGGTGGTGCCGGAGCAAACGCCGGCCGCACCCTTGTTGAATGTCTGCCTGGCCCAGCGTTCCACCGCCTTGGCGCCGCTATGGCAGCGCAGCGACTGGGAAAAGATCAGCCTGGCTCACTTGTTAGGGGTGTAGCACCACCAACAAAGCCTCCGCCGCCTCGCTGGCTGATTTGTTACGAATCGAGTGTGGCCCGTCCACCGCATAACGGGCAGTTTCCCCGCAAAGCAAGTTCTGGCTGCTGCCGCCGGCGCTGATCTCCAGGCTGCCGCTGAGTATGCTTAAGTGTTCACGCGAACCCGGCTCATGGGCGGCCGATTCCAAGGCGCCGCCGGGCTCTATCGTCAGCTGATACCACTCGAACTGACCCGCCAGATCGATTGGCCCCAGGATGCGAAGCTGGCACAGCCCGTCCGGGCTGCTCATGCTCGGAATCGAATGCGCGGCGACCCGCTCAATCGCCGGAGCTGCCGGTCGCTCGCCGCCCAAAAGCTCAGACATCTCGACGCGCAAGGCGTTCGCCAGTCGCCAGACCACGGCGACTGTCGGGTTGGCCTGGTTGCGTTCAATCTGCGACAGCATGGATTTGCTGACCCCGGCGCGTCGCGACAACTCGTCCAAGGACAGGCCTTGCGTTTGCCGCAAGGCCTGCAAGGTGGCCCCCACCTTGGGGGGTTCAAGACTGTCTAAACTGGGCACCGACATGCTTGACCTCGCATCGCTAATCTTGGATACTGCACGCCGGTTCGATATATCGAACAGCGTCCAATTTAATGAATTGTGCATCAGGAGCCCTCAATGACCAACGCCGCTGACTTCTACGCCCACTTGAACACCGAGTTGCAGGGCATTCGCGAGGCGGGTCTGTACAAAAGCGAGCGCGTCATCACCGGCCCTCAGGGCTCGCTGGTGCACACCGCAGATGGCCGCGAGGTGATCAATCTCTGCGCCAACAACTATCTGGGCTTGTCTTCTCATCCGCAGGTGATTGAGGCCGCTCACGAAGCCTTGCGCACCCATGGCTACGGCCTCTCGTCGGTGCGCTTCATCTGCGGCACGCAAGACCTCCATAAGACCCTGGAGCAGCGCCTGGCGCGCTTCCTGGGCACCGAGGACACCATCCTTTACGCGGCCGCATTTGACGCCAATGGTGGCCTGTTCGAGCCGCTGCTGGGCGAGCAAGACGCCATCATCAGCGATGAGCTGAACCACGCCTCCATCATCGACGGCATCCGCCTGTGCAAGGCAAAACGCTTTCGCTACAAGCACAACGATATGGCCGACCTCGAGCGCTGCCTGATCGAAGCCAAAGAAGCCGGGGCACGTTTCACCCTGGTCTTCACCGACGGCGTGTTCTCGATGGATGGCACGATCGCCCAGCTCGACAAGATCCGCGAAATAACCGACCGCTACGGTGCGCTCTTGGGCATCGACGAATGCCATGCCAGCGGCTTCATCGGCAAGACCGGTCGCGGTACGCATGAGTACCGCGATGTGTTCGGCAAGATCGACATCATCACGGGCACGCTGGGCAAGGCTTTGGGCGGCGCCTCGGGCGGCTTCACCACCGGCCGGCGCGAGGTGATCGAGTTGTTGCGCCAGCGTTCGCGCCCCTACTTGTTCTCCAACACGGTGGCGCCCAGCATCGTCGGCGCATCGATTGCCGTGCTCGATCTGCTGGAAGGCTCGACCGCGCTGCGTGACAAGCTCGAAGCCAACACCGCCTATTTCCGCGAGGCCATCCAGGCCGCCGGTTTCGAGATCAAGCCGGGCACCCATCCGATCGTGCCCATCATGGTTCACGACGCGGTGCTGGCGCAAAAGCTCAGTGCACGGATCTTGGAGTTAGGCATTTACGCGGTCGGTTTCTTCTTCCCCGTCGTGCCCAAGGGTCAGGCGCGCATCCGCGTGCAGGTGTCGGCCGGGCATTCGCGCGAGCAGCTGGAGCAAGCGGTTGCCGCCTTCACGCAAGCCGGCCTTGAGCTGGGTCTGATCAAAACCGCCTGAATAAGCAATTTCAATGAGCACCACCAAGATTCTGATCATCGGCGCCAACGGCCAAATCGGCTCCGAGTTGGCCCAAGAGCTGGCCTTGCGCCACGGCGATGCCAACATCATCACCAGCGATCTGGCGCCTGAGGGCCGCGTGCCGCAGTTGACGCATGAGATGTTGGACGTGACCGACGCGGCGGCGCTGGCCACCGTCGTCAAGCGCCACAGCATCACGCAGATCTATCACCTGGCCGCTGCTTTGTCCGCCACCGGTGAGAAGCACCCGATGTGGGCCTGGGACCTGAACATGAAGGGCCTCTTGAATGTGTTGGAGCTGGCGCGCACGCAAAAGCTCGACCGCATCTTCTGGCCCAGTTCGATCGCCGCCTTCGGCCCATCGACCCCGACGCTGGATACACCGCAGACGACGGTGATGGACCCGACCACCATCTACGGCATCTCCAAGCTGGCAGGTGAGCGCTGGTGCGCCTGGTATCACAAGAATCACGGCGTCGATGTGCGCAGCCTGCGCTACCCCGGCCTGATCAGCTACAAGACCCCACCCGGCGGCGGCACCACCGATTACGCGATCGAGATCTTTCACTCGGCGCTCAAGACCGGCAAGTACAGCTGTTTCCTTGAGCAGGGTCAGGGCTTGCCGATGATGTATATGGCCGACGCCTTGCGGGCGACGATCGAGTTGATGGAAGCGCCGGCCGAGTCGATCAAGCAGCGCGGCAGCTACAACCTGGCCGGCGTCAGCTTCACGCCGGCCGAGATTGCGGCCGAAATTGCCTTGCAAATTCCGGGTTTCGAGATCAGCTATGCGCCGGACTTCCGCCAAGCGATTGCCGCCAGCTGGCCGCAACGCATCGACGACAGTGAGGCCGTTCGCGACTGGGGCTGGCAGCTCAAGTACGACCTGCGCGCGATGACGACCGACATGCTCAAAGAGCTGCGCCCCATACTGGGCCTGGCCTAACTAAACCCTCAGCGCGACGCGCAGCGCCGCCAGCAGGGCATCCGGCACTTCGCTCATCAAGGAGTGGCCGGCGGGCAGCATGACGGTCTTGGCGCCCTGTAGCGCCTCGGCCAGCGTCTTGCTCTGCTTGGGCGCCGTCATCTGGTCGCGAGCGCCCAGGATCAAGGTGCTGGGTGCGTTCACTTTGGCTGCCGCTTCCAAGCCGCCGATGTAGGCATCGCAAAGCCTGAAGTCTTGCTCGAACAGATTGACCTCAGTTTGCCGGCCCTGGATGCGGCGCTTGAGTGCCATTTCGCCACCTTGCAGCCAAGCGCCCGGCCCCGGGTAAGACGGCTTGCTAGCCCAGCTCGAGAAGGAGAATTGATTGACCATGGCGATCGCCTTGTCGGGCTGCGCTGCCGCCGTGTTCAGCAATGCTTCCGAGACCTTCATCGGATAGGCCGTGGCCAGCAGCGCCAGATGGCTGGCTCGCGCAGGCTGGCGGGCCGCCGCCTCCAGCGCAATCAGCGAGCCCATGCTGTGGCCCACCAGTCCCGCCTGTTGCTGAACGCCAGCGGCGTCAAGCAAGGCCCAGACCCAATCGGCCAAGTCGGCAATGCTGTTCAGAGGCGGCCCGGCGCTGCGCCCATGGCCGGGCAGATCGACCGCTAACACCGCATGCCCATGGTGGGCGAACCAGCGTGCCAGCAAGGTCCAGACGCTGTGGTCATTGAGCGCACCGTGGATAAAGACGATGGCGGGCAGGGCGGGGTCCAGCGGCTTGCCGCCGGTGTGGGCATAGGCTTCAAAGCCATTGACGATCAATTTCATGCTGTCTTGCTCCTAGGCCTTGGCTGCGATTTTCAGCGCGCGCTTCAAGTCGGCGATCAAATCGTCAGCATCTTCCAAGCCAATCGAGAGGCGAATGCTGCCCGGCGCAATGCCGGCCAGCGCCAAGGCTGCGTCATCCATGCGGCTGTGCGTGGTGGACGCCGGGTGAATCACCAGCGAGCGGCAATCGCCGACATTGGCCAGGTGGGAGAAGATCTGCAGCGCCTCGATGAAGGCGCGGCCCTGGGCACGCGTGCCCCTCAGATCAAAGCTGAACACCGAGCCGCAACCGCGCGGCAGCAGACGCTGCGCCAAGGCGTGGCTGGCGTGGCTAGGCAAACCCGGATAGGCGACCCGCTCGACCATCTCGTTAGCATTCAGGAACTCGGCAATTTTCTGTGCGTTCTGCACATGGCGCTGCATGCGAAGAGACAGGGTTTCGATGCCTTGCAGAATCAACCAGGCCGTGTGCGGGCTCATGCAAGCGCCAAAGTCGCGCAGACCCTCGCGGCGCGCGCGCAGCAAAAATGCGCCGACGGTGCTTTCCTCGGCAAACACCATGTCGTGAAAGCCCGCGTAGGGTTCGCACAACTCGGGGAACAGGCCATGCTTGTCATGCGCGGCCTGCCAGTCGAAGGCGCCGCTGTCGACCAGCACGCCGCCCACCACAGTGCCGTGGCCCGACAAAAACTTGGTCGCCGAGTGATAAACCAGATCGGCGCCATGCTCGAAAGGCCGCATCAGGTAGGGCGTGGTCAGCGTCGAGTCGACCAACAAAGGCAGGCCGGCATCGTGGGCAATTGACGCGATGGTCGGAATGTCCAGCACATCCAGGCCGGGGTTGCCCAGCGTCTCGCCGAACAGCAGCTTGGTATTGGGCCGGATCGCGGCGCGCCAGCCCGCAATATCACCGGGCCGCACAAACGTGGTCTCGATGCCGAAGCGGCGCAGCGTGTAGTGCAGCAGATTGTGCGAGCCGCCGTAGAGCGCGCCCGACGAGACGATGTGTGATCCAGCCCCCGCCAGCGTGGCGATAGCCAGATGCAGCGCTGCTTGGCCGCTGGCCGTGGCGATCGCGCCCACGCCGCCCTCGAGTGCGGCGACGCGTTCCTCGAACACGGCGGTGGTCGGGTTCGACAGACGCGAATAGACATGGCCGGCCCTCTCCATATTGAACAGCGAGGCGGCATGCTCGGCGTTCTCGAACACAAACGAGGTGCTTAGATGCAGCGGCGTGACGCGTGCGCCGGTGCTTGGGTCGGGTGCGGCCCCGGCGTGTAGCGCCAAGGTGTCAAAAGCAGGGTCTGCATAGCCTGACATGGTGTCTCCCAGGTGTTAGTTGGGCGCATTGTGTGCTATGTTTCTAGCCAGTAAAAAATTTGGGTTTGAGCCATATCGGCGACCCACTCATTCAGGAGTCAGCGCATGAAAGTCGTCGATATTTTGCGGGTCAAAGGTGGCACGCTGTTCACTGTGACGCCAGAGGAAGCTCTGTCGCAGGCGGTGACCACCATGGCCGAGCGCGATATGGGCTCCTTGGTGGTGATGGAGCATGGCGATCTGGTCGGCATGCTGACCTTCCGCGAGGTCATCGCGGCAGTCGTCAAGAACGGCGGTTCGGTCGGCACCTTGCGGGTGCGCGGGGTGATGGACGACCATCCCTTGACCTGCACGCCCGAGACCGAAATCGACGAAGTGCGCCGCATGATGCTGGGGCGCCATGCCCGCTATATGCCGGTCTTGAACGGCAAGACCTTGCAA
Source organism: Roseateles albus (assembly GCF_028595345.1). NCBI lineage: Bacteria > Pseudomonadati > Pseudomonadota > Betaproteobacteria > Burkholderiales > Sphaerotilaceae > Roseateles > Roseateles albus. The sequence goes on from NZ_JAQQXT010000010.1 coordinate 165,943, forward strand.
GGCGTGATCTCGTTTTACGACGTCGCCAAAGCGGTGGTCGATGGCCAGGATTTCGAGAACCGCATGCTCAAGGCCTATATCCGCGATTGGCCGCTCGAAGACAACCCCGAGAGCGCGGGCGAATCCAAGTTGTGATTCGTTGAGATTCTTGAAGAAGCGGCCTTCGGGCCGCTTTTTGTTTGGCGGCCGATAGAATCCATCCGCCCCCAGCTAAACAGGTTCCCCATGTCAGGCAGTACTTTCGGCGAGTTGTTCCGTGTCACCAATTTCGGCGAAAGCCATGGCCCCGCGATTGGCTGCGTGATCGACGGTTGCCCACCGGGCTTGCCTCTGAGCGAGGCCGATATCCAGCCCGAGCTGGATCGCCGCCGCCCAGGCACCTCGCGCCACGTGACCCAGCGCAATGAACCCGACGCGGTCGAAATCTTGTCCGGCGTCTATGAAGGCCTGACCACCGGCACGCCGATCTGCCTTTTGATCAAGAACCAGGATCAGCGCAGCAAGGACTACGGCAATATCCTCGACACCTTCCGCCCCGGCCATGCCGACTACAGCTACTGGCGCAAGTATGGCCTGCGTGACCCGCGCGGCGGCGGCCGCAGTTCGGCCCGACTCACCGCCCCCATGGTCGGCGCCGGTGCGGTGGCACGTAAATGGCTGAAAGAAAAATACGGCTGCGAGTTCCGCGGCTGCATGACTCAACTGGGTGAGCTGGAGATTCCGTTCGAAGGCTGGCAGCATGTGGGCAACAACCCCTTCTTTGCCGCCAATGCGAGCAAAATTGAAGAGTTGGAAGCCTATATGGACGCGCTGCGCAAGTCCGGCGATTCGGTCGGCGCGCGCATCCGGGTCGAAGCCTCCGGCGTGCCCGTGGGCTTGGGCGAGCCGCTGTTCGACAAGCTTGATGCCGACATCGCCTATGCGCTGATGGGCATTAACGCGGTCAAGGGCGTCGAGATCGGTGCCGGCTTTGGCGTCGTGGCACAGCGCGGCAGCGAGCATGGCGATGAGCTGACGCCGCTGGGTTTTGCATCGAACAACTCCGGCGGCATGCTGGGCGGCATCTCGACCGGCCAGGACATCGTAGCAAGCATCGCCATCAAGCCGACTAGCTCGATTCGCACGCCCAAAGCGTCGATCAACCGGGCCGGTGAGGTGGCATCGGTCGAGACCTTTGGCCGCCACGACCCTTGCGTGGGTATCCGCGCCACGCCAATCGCCGAAGCGATGCTGGCTTTGGTCTTGATGGACCATGTGCTGCGCCACCGCGCGCAATGCGGCGATGTGGTCTTGCCGATCGAAGCCATCGCGGCTTCTAACGCGCAAGCTTGATGCTCCCTCATCTCCATGCCTGAAGCCGCAGCGTCCAAGCGCACGCTGGCGGCCTGCAGTGCGCTGTCCTGCGCCTACTTTGCGGCCATCGGCGGCTTCAACCCCTACGCACCGCTCTGGTACAAGGAGCTGGGCCTGCCGGTCGTAGCGATCGGCTTGTTGGTGTCCTTGGCGAGTTGGACGCGGCTGTTTGCGCCCTATGCCTGGGGCGCTTTGGCCGACCGGCATGGGCAGCGTACCAAGATCATCCGTTGGGCCGCCTTGGCCAGCTTTTGTGCGGGCTTGGGTTTTCTTGTGCCAGCGCCTTGGGCCTCGGTGACAACGCTGGCCGCTGCCACGTTTCTGATGTTCACCTTCAACGCGGCGATCGTGCCGCTGATGGAAACCTTGGTCGCGGCGCAGTTGATGACGGCCGAGGGCGGCATGGATGCGCGCCGTTATGGCCAGGTACGGGTCTGGGGTTCGGTCGGTTTCTTGGCCACCGTCTTGCTGGCCGGCTGGTGGTTTGAGCATTTCGGAATGCAGGCTTTCGCCATCACCACCTTGGTCTTGCTGGGACTGGTGGTGGTGATGGCATGGCGCTTGCCCGAGCAGCCGGAGCAGCCTCATTCGGCGCATGCGCCCAGTCCGCCTATTGCAGAGGTGATGCGCCGCCCGGAGGTGCGCTGGTTCTTTGCCGGCGTGTTCTTGACCGTGCTGGCACACACCGCGCTCTACACCTTCTTCAGCCTCTACCTGGATTCGCTGGGCTACGGCAAGCAGATCGTTGGGCTCTTGTGGGCCGCATCGGTGGTGGTAGAGATTGCCTGGTTTGCCTTGCAGGGCAGGGTGATGGAACGTGGCAGCCTGCATCATTGGCTGATCGCGGCAGCGCTGGCGACGGCCTTGCGCTTTGGCGTGACCGGTGCTTTTGCCGGCAGCTTGTGGGTCTTGTTCCTGGCCCAATGTCTGCATGCGATCACCTTCGCCGCCCAGCACACCGCCTGCATCGCCCTGGTAACGCGCTATTTCCCCGGCCAATTGCGCGGCCGCGGCCAAGCCTTGTACACCGTCCTGGGCTATGGTTGCTCGGGCGTTTTGGGCAGCTTGGCCGGCGCTTGGCTGGTGTCCTACACCGGCTATGCAGCGGTGTTCGGCGTGGCGGCGGTGGCGGCCTTGGCGAGCGCTGTTTCCTGTTGGCGCAGCTTGGTCTGGGATAGACGGCAGAACGCATTCATCAGATGATCGCTGCCGAGTGCAGATCGTGCCCTGAATTCTGCAACTCGTCACGATGACCATCGCAGGGCCCTGGCCCAGTCCCTACACTGCGGCCACTTTGGCAATAGATGAATAAGGGGACTCCATGCGCAAACAATGGCTTTTCGGCGGTATTACCGCCGCAGTGCTGGTCGGTGGGGCAGTCGCGGTATTTGCCAGCAAGGGTGATCCGGCTGCCAAGCCGACCAAGCCGGGTGAAGACAAGGCTGCCGTGGCGTTGGAGTTTGTGCCGGCCGAGGTCATCAAGCCGACCCTGACCAGCATGCCGGCCTTGATCGAGTTTTCCGGCCCCCTGGTAGCACCCGGCACTGTTATCGTGCGTGCCAAGTCGACCGGCACGCTGCTGAACCTGAGCGTCAGCGAAGGCAGCCGCGTCAAGGCTGGCCAAGCCTTGGGCCAGCTGGATCTGGAAGAGCTGCGCTACCGGGTCGCCGAGCGCAGCGCCAGCGTCGAGTCGGCCCACGCACAGCTGGATCAGGCCGAGCGCCAGTTCAAGGCCAACCAAGGCCTGGCCGAGCAGAAATTCATCGCCTCTACCGCGCTAGATACCTCGCGGGCCAGCTTGGAGACCGCGCGCGCCCAAGTGGCCACGGCCAAGGCGCAGCTCGACACCATGCAAGTGACGCTGCGCCAAGCCGCCTTGGTCGCTCCGATCAGCGGGGTCGTATCTAAACGCCATGCGCTGCCGGGTGAGAAGTTGTCGCCCGAGCAGCAGATTCTGAGCATTGTTGACTTGAGCCGCCTGGAGCTGGCCGGCCTGGTTGGCACGCACGAAGTCAGCCGTTTGAAGCCCGGCATGCCGGTGCAAATCCGCGTTGAGGGCTCGGACCGCAATGTCGAGGCGCGCATCAGCCGTATCGCCCCGGCGGCCGAGCCGGGCACGCGCTCGATCGGCGTGACGCTGGAATTGGCCAACCCCAAAGAAGAGTTCCGCGCCGGCCAATATGCGGTCGCCAAGGTGGAGCTGCCGGATGACGCGCAGCGCCTGACCGTGCCGGTGGCTGCTGTCACCAGCAATGCCGGCCAAGACGGCGTTTGGCTGATCGAGAACGGCGCTTTGCTGCGCCGCATCGTCACGACCGGCCGCAGTGATGCACGCGAAGGCCGGGTCGAGGTGCTGCAAGGTCTCAGCCCCGGCTCGCAGGTGCTGGCGGCCCGCTTTGACAATTTGCGTGAAGGCGCCAAGGCCTCGGTGGTGGTGAGCAAGACCAAGGTTGCCGAAGCCACAAAGTCCACCGCCGCCGCGTCGAACTGAGGCCCAGATCATGTGGATGACCAAAGTTTCGATCCAGAACCCGGTCTTCGCGACCATGGTGATGGTGGCGCTGTGCGTGCTGGGTATTTTTTCGTACAGCAAGCTGGGCGTGGAAAACATGCCCGATATCTCGATCCCCGTCGCCTCGGTGGATGTGCGCTACCCCGGCGCTTCGCCTGAGGCGGTCGAGCGCGAAGTGGCCAAGCCACTGGAAGAGGCGCTGAACACCATTGCCGGCGTCGAGAAGGTGATGTCGCGCAGTTTCGAGGGCCGTGTGCAAGCGCAGGTCGAGTTTGGCCTCAACACCGATATGGGCCGCGCCATGCAGGAGGTGCGCGACCGCGTCGCCGCCGCTCAGGCCGCCTTTCCTAAAGATGTGAAGACGCCAACCGTGGCGCGCGCGCAGATCGAGGACAACCAGCCCATCGTGCTGGCGGCCTTGATGAGCAAGACGCGGCCGGCGCGCGAGCTGTCGATGATGAGCGAGCTGATCATTGCCAAGCGTCTGGGCCGGGTCGACGGCGTGGCGCGGGTTGATGTCAGCGGCATGGTTCTGCGCGAGGTGCGCATCGATCTGGACCCGCTGCGTCTGCGTGCATATGGCGTGACGCCGGCGGAGATTTCGACCGCCTTGCGCGAAGCCAATACCGATCAACCGGTCGGGCTGATCTCCGACAAGACCGCCGACGCAATCCTGCGCGTTGAAGGCCGGGTCAAAGACCCCAAGCAGTTCGCCAATATCGTCGTCGCCAGGCGCGGCAATCTGGTGCTGACTCTGGGTGATTTGGGAACCCTGGTCGAGCGCGAGCGCGAGCCCGACAGCCTGGCCCGCATCAATGGCGCGCAAGCAGTGACCTTCAGCGTCTTCAAGCAGCAAGACTCCAATATCGTGACCACCGGCGAAGGCGTCAAGGAGGCGATGGAAGAGCTGCGCAAGAACCTGCCCAAGGACGTCGAGCTGAATCTGATCTATGCGTCCAGCGACAACGTCAAGAACTCGTTAGAAGGCCTCAAGCACACGCTGGTCGAAGGCGCTTTGCTGACGGTGGCGATCGTGTTCTTGTTCCTGCACAGCTGGCGCTCGACCATCATCACCGGCCTGACGCTGCCAATCGCGGTGATCTCGAGCTTCATCGCCGTGCATGCGCTTGGCTTCACGCTGAACTTCATGACCATGATGGCCTTGAGCCTGTGCATCGGCTTGCTGATCGATGACGCCATCGTGGTGCGCGAGAACATCGTGCGCCATGTCGGCATGGGCAAAGACCACCGCACCGCCGCGTTTGACGGCACCAACGAAATTGGCTTGGCCGTCATGGCCACCACGTTTGCCATCTGCGCGGTGTTTGTGCCCATCGCTTTCATGGGCGGCATCATCGGCAAGTTCTTCTACCCCTTCGGTATCACGGTGGCGGTGGCGGTGCTGGTGAGCTTGTTCGTCAGCTTTACGCTGGACCCCATGCTCAGCTCGATTTGGAAAGACCCACCGAGCACCTATCTGAAACGCGTACCGGTGATCGGCCACCTGATCCGCGCCACCGACCGGGGCATGGACCTTTTGCACATCGCCTATGAGCGCACGATTCGCTGGGCCTTTTCGGGCCGGCGCTACCGCGTGTTTGTGCCGCCGCTTCCGGCCTTTGGTCGCCCGTTTGACGCCGAGGGCCTGCGTGATCGCAGCCAGCCACGCCGTCTGCGTTTTGCCACCATCACGCCGCGCGGCTTGGTGATGGCCATAGGCGTGGCCAGCTTTGTCGTGGCCTTGGGGTTGAGCGCCTTCGTCGGCAGCGAGTTCGCGCCCAAGACCGATGACAGCTTCATCCAGGTCAATCTGCGTATGCCGACGGCCTCCAGCCTGGAGCGCAGCAATACCAAGGTCGCGCAGATCGAAGAGATCTTGTCGCAATACAAGGAAATCAAGACCATCTCGACCAGCGTCGGCGGCACCGGCGAGGGCATGAGTACCGGCCGCAATCAGGCTACCTTGAGCATTGCCCTGGTGGACAAGAAAGACCGCAAGCGCAGCCAGAAGCAGTTGGAAGACGCCTTCCGCGCCGACATCGCCAAGTTGCCCGGCGTGGACGCCAGCGTCGGCGGCGACCGCTCGATCTGGATCACCATCCTGGGCTCCGACCCGACCGTCTTGACCGAGGTGGCCAATGATCTGGTCGCCAGGATCAAGAAGGTACCCGGTGCGGTGGACGTGGAAACCACCGTCAAGCAAGGTTTGCCGGCCTATGCCGTCAAGCTGAAGGACTCGGCCGTGCGTGAGCTGGGCCTGACCGCGCCGCAACTCGCCGCCTCGCTGCGCGCCTATGTCAATGGCGACGTGGCCACCTACTGGACCACGCCGGATGGCAACCAGGTCGAGGTGCTCTTGCGCCTGCCGGTCGAGCAACGTCAGCGGGTTGATCAAATGCTCAAGCTGCCGGTCGCGTTCGCCAAAGATGGCTCGCCGATCTCGCTGGATCAGGTCGCCACGATCGAGTCGGTCTTCAACCCTGAGGTGATCCGTCGTCAGAACCTGCAGCGGCGCGAGGCCGTGTTTGCCGGCACCGAGGGGCGTGCCTCCGGTGACGTCAATGCCGACGTGCAGAAGATGATCAAGTCCATGCAATTGCCGCCCGGTGTGAGCTTCAATGTGGACGGCGCCGGCAAGCAGCAGGCCGAGGCCTTCAAGGGGCTGCTTGCGGCGATGGGTCTGGCCGTGATCTTCATCTACATCGTGCTGGCCAGTCAATTCGGCAGCTTTGTGCAGCCGATTGCCATCATGGCCTCGCTGCCCTTGGCCTTGATCGGCGTGATGCTGGCCTTGCTCTTGACCGGCTCGACGCTGAATGTGTTCTCGATGATCGGCCTGGTGATGCTGATGGGTCTGGTCAGCAAGAACGCGATTTTGCTGATCGACTTTGCCAACCAAGCGCGCAAGGGCGGGGCGACCATTCCAGAGGCCTTGCTGCAAGCCGGCCTGGTGCGCATGCGGCCCATCATCATGACGACGGCGGCGATGGTGTTCGGCATGCTGCCGATGGCGCTGGCTTTCAACCAGGGCGGCGAGGTGCAAGCACCGATGGGCCGCGCCATCATCGGCGGCGTCATCACTTCGACGCTGTTGACCTTGATCGTGGTGCCGGTGCTGTACTCCTACCTGGTGCGGGAGCGCAAGCCCAAGCTCAAGTCTGGCGCGGCCGAGAAGGCATCGCTTGGCGGCTTGACGCTGGCGCCGGGGGGCGATGACTGATTGAGCAAGCGCTGCTTGTGGAAAAGGGGCGCTTCGGTGCCCCTTTCCTTTTGGCGGCCAAGCTCCCGCTGCTATCCTTGGGCTCTCATGACCAAGCAGCTGTCTCTCTGTCAACTTGTTCAACGAGGCCTTGCAACGCTTGGTTTCGCTTTATGCTTGGTATCGTCCTGTGCCGCAAGCTTGCGGCTCTTGAGTGAGGAATTTCCGCCGATCAACTTCACCGAACAAGGCCTGCCGCGTGGCTTGGCTGTGGAGATCGTGCAGGAGATTCAACGCCGCCAAGGGTCAGATTTGGCGATTGAATTCATGCCCTGGGCGAGGGGCTTTCGAGAGGCGAAGGGCGCGGGCGAGGTCGGGCTGTTTTCGATGGCTCGCACACCAGAGCGGGAAAAGCAGTTCAAGTGGGTAGGTCCGATCGTGACCTTCTACAGTTCGATCTATGCACCGGCCCAAAACGGCATGCGGCTACGCAGCATGGAAGATGCCAAGCGAGCATCGGCGGTGCTGGTTGTGCGCGACTGGTTTACCGCCGAAGAATTGAAAACCTTGGGTTTTCAAAACCTGGTCAGCGTGAGTGAGCCGGTCACCGCGATCAAGATGCTGTTGGCCAAGCGGGCACCTTTCTTTGCGACCGAACGGCTGTCGATGCCTGACATTCTGGCCAAGGCCGGCATTGCGGAGGACTCGCTGGAGATTGTCTACAGCTACGCGAGTTCGGAAGGCTATATCGCTTTTTCGCTTGACACCCCTGATGCGACGGTCAACACGTGGGTCGCGCATTTGCGCGAGATGAAGCGTGACGGCAGCTTTCTCAAAATCTATCGGCGCTGGTTGCCCAAGGACAACCCACCGATCGGCATCAAACTTTGAGCGTTTGAGGGCGGCCGTCAGCACTCGACGATATTCACCGCCAGCCCGCCGCGCGCGGTTTCCTTGTACTTGGTCATCATGTCGGCGCCGGTGTCGCGCATGGTCTTGATGACCTTGTCCAGGCTGACGAAGTGGGTGCCGTCGCCGCGCAAGGCCATGCGCGCTGCATTGATCGCCTTGACGGATGCAATCGCATTGCGCTCGATGCAGGGGATCTGCACCAGACCGCCGACTGGGTCACAAGTCAGGCCCAGATGGTGTTCCATGCCGATCTCGGCCGCGTTCTCGACCTGCTCAGGCGTGCCGCCCATCACCTGGCAGAGCGCACCGGCTGCCATCGAGCAGGCCACGCCGACCTCGCCCTGGCAGCCGACCTCGGCGCCCGAGATCGAGGCGTTTTCCTTGTACAGAATGCCGATGGCAGCGGCCGTTAGCAAGAAGTTGATCACGCCGTCTTCATTCGCACCGTGATAAAAGCGTGTGTAGTAATGCAGCACCGCAGGCACAATGCCGGCCGCGCCATTGGTGGGCGCCGTGACCACGCGGCCGCCGGCAGCGTTTTCTTCGTTGACGGCCAAGGCGTAGAGATTGACCCAGTCCATCACCTGCAGCGGGTCGCGCAAAGCAGCTTCGGGGTTGGCTGTCAGGTCACGGTGCAGTTGCGCTGCGCGACGTTTGACCTTGAAGCCGCCCGGCAGCACGCCTTCGGTCTTGCAGCCGCGCACCACGCAGTCCTGCATCGTCTGCCAGATCTTCAGCAGGCCGGCGCGGGTCTCTTCGTCGCTGCGCCAGTGGCACTCGTTGCGGCGCATGATCTCGGCGATGCTGATGTCGTGTTCTTTGCAAATCTTCAGCAAATCGTCGCCGCTGTGGAAAGGGTAGGGCAGCACCTGCGAGTCGGGCGCGATGACCTTTTGCTTGCTGCCGTCGGCCGCCACCTCGTCGCTGACGATAAAGCCGCCGCCGACGGAGTAATAGGTGCGCTCCTGAATCTCTACCTCGTTCGCGTCATAGGCCACAAAGCGCATGCCGTTGGCATGGAAAGGCAGGCTTTGGCGGCGGAAGAAGACCAGATCCTTGGCCTCGTTGAAGGCGATCGGGTGTTCGCCCAGTAGGCTCAAATTGCCGCCGCGTATGCCGTCTAGGTAAAGCGATACTTGCTCGACATCGACGCTGTCCGGCTCATGGCCGGCCAGACCCAAGAGTACCGCTTTGTCGGTGCCGTGGCCCTTGCCGGTAGCACCCAGCGAGCCATACATCTGCGAGACCACGCGGGTGGTTTTGTCCAGCAGTCCTTCGTGGCGCAGGCGCAGCGCGAACAAGCGCGCGGCGCGCATCGGGCCGACCGTGTGCGAGCTCGATGGCCCGATACCGATCTTGAACAAGTCGAAAACTGAGACGGCCATAGCGGGCCTCCATCAAAAAATGTCTGCGAAAAAAAACCGACGGCGCGGCAGTGGTGCGCGCAGTCGGTTCGAGTGGCTAGCGGCTGATCAAGCCTCGTAGTCGCTCATCGGAGGGCAGGAGCAAGACAGGTTGCGGTCGCCCCAGACGTTGTCGACGCGGCCGACTGGCACCCAGTACTTCTGGCGGCGCAGCGTGGCGACTGGGTAGGCCGCCTCTTCGCGGCTGTAGCCATGGCTCCATTCAGCCTTCAGCAAGGCCTCGGCCGTGTGCGGCGCGTTGACCAACGGGTTGTCTTCGCGGCTCCAAGTGCCGTCCGCCACCTTGGTGATCTCGGCTCGGATGGCGAGCATGGCGTCGCAGAAACGGTCCAGCTCGAACTTGGACTCACTCTCGGTCGGCTCCACCATCAAGGTGCCGGCCACCGGGAAGGACAGCGTCGGCGCATGGAAGCCGTAGTCGATCAAACGCTTGGCCACATCTTCGGCGCCAACACCGGTCGCATCTTTCAGCGGACGGATGTCCAAGATGCACTCATGCGCAACGCCGCCGCCCTTGAGGCTGGTCACATTGCTGCTGAAGTGAATGTCAAACGCGTCTGCCAAGCGAGCCGCTACATAGTTGGCCGACAGAATCGCGACTTCGGTGGCCGCTTGCAGGCCGTCGGCGCCCATCATGCGGCAGTACATCCAGCTGATCGGCAAGACGGCCGCATTGCCCAGCGGGGCAGCCGAAACAGCACCGATGGCAGTCTCGCTGGCATAACCGCCGGAGCGGTGTGTCGGCAGATAAGGCACCAGATCGGCCACCACGCAAACCGGGCCAACGCCTGGACCGCCGCCACCATGCGGGATGCAGAAGGTCTTGTGCAGATTTAGGTGCGACACGTCGCCGCCAAATTCGCCGGGTGCGGCCACACCGACCAAGGCGTTCATGTTTGCGCCGTCCACATAGACGCGTCCGCCATGGCTCTTCACCAGCGCGCAGATCTCCTTCACATGGGTGTCGAACACACCATAAGTGGAAGGGTAGGTGATCATGATGGCGGCCAGGTTGGCGCTGTGCTGTTCGCACTTGGCCTTCAGGTCGACCAGATCAATATTGCCTTCCTTGTCGCACTTGGTGACGACGACGGTCATGCCCACCATCTGCGCCGAAGCCGGGTTGGTGCCGTGCGCCGACTCAGGAATCAGGCAGATCTTGCGATGGCCTTCCTGGCGCGCCTCGTGGAAAGCCTTGATCGCCAACAGGCCAGCGTACTCGCCCTGCGAGCCGGCGTTAGGCTGCAAGGAGATGCCAGCATAGCCGGTCGCTTGGCACAACCAAGCGGTCAGCTGCTCGTTCAGCAGCGCATAACCCTTGAGTTGATCGTGTGGTGCAAACGGGTGAATATTGGCGAACTCCGGCCAGGTGATCGGGATCATCTCGCTGGTGGCGTTCAACTTCATCGTGCACGAACCCAGCGGGATCATCGAGCGGTCCAGCGCCAAGTCTTTGTCCGACAAGCCGCGCAGGTAACGCAGCATTTCGGTTTCGGAGTGGTAGCGGTTGAAGACCGGATGGGTCAGATAGGCGCTCGTGCGCTGCAGCTCGGCCGGGATCAGGCTGGCTACACCTTTTTCAAACGCGCTGAAGTCGGCGACGGCTTTACCGGCAGAGAACACCGCCAGCAAGGCCTGCAAATCGGCGCGTGTGGTGGTTTCGTCCAACGAGATGCTGACGGTGTCGATTGCGGAGCGACGCAGATTCATGCCGGCAGCGACTGCCGCCGCCAGGATGCCATCGGTCTTGCCGCCGGTGTTGACGGTCAGCGTGTCAAAGGCGCTGGTGTTGGCCAGCGTCCAGCCCAGGCCCTGCAAGCTTTGCGCCAGCACCGCCGTGAAGCTGGCGACGCGCTGAGCGATGCGCTTCAGGCCCACAGGGCCGTGATAAACCGCGTACATGCTGGCGACGACGGCCGGCAACACCTGTGCGGTACAGATGTTGGACGTGGCCTTCTCGCGGCGGATATGCTGCTCGCGCGTCTGCAGCGCGAGGCGGTAAGCCGGCGCGCCATGCGCGTCGATGCTGACGCCCACCAAGCGGCCGGGCAGGCTGCGCTTGTATTCGTCCTTGCAAGCCATATAGGCGGCGTGTGGGCCGCCATTGCCCATGGGCATGCCGAAGCGCTGGGTATTGCCGACGGCAATGTCGGCGCCCAACTCGGCCGGGGCCTTGATCAAGGTCAGCGCCAGCAAATCGGCGGCGGCAATCAGCAAAGCGCCTTGGCCGTGAACCGCATCGGCGGCGGCCTGCAGGCTGCGCACATCGCCTTGCACGCCAGGGTATTGCAGCAGGGCGGCGAAGCATTCGCTCTTGCCCGCGTCTGCGGCGGGGCCCACTTGCACCGTCAGGCCCAGCGGCTTGGCGCGGGTCTGCACCACTTCCAGCGTCTGCGGCAGCACGTCATCGGCGACAAAGAAGACTTGCGACTTGCTCTTGCCCACGCGCAAGGCGAGCGTCATCGCCTCGGCGGCGGCCGTGGCTTCATCCAGCATCGAGCCGTTGGCGATGGCCATGCCGGTCAGGTCGGTGACCATGGTCTGAAAGTTGACCAAGGCCTCCATGCGACCTTGCGAAATTTCGGCCTGGTAGGGCGTGTAAGCGGTGTACCAGGCGGGGTTCTCAAGGATGTTGCGCAGGATGACGCCGGGGGTCAGGGTGTCGTAATAGCCCTGGCCGATATAGCTTTTCAAGACCTTGTTCTGCGCGGCCATAGCCTTCAACTCGGCCAGCGCCTGCGCTTCCGAGGCGACCGCCGGCAAGTTCATCGCATTGCTGCGTTTGATGTTGGCGGGCACCACTGCATCGATCAGCGCACGGCGCGAGGCGGCGCCGATGACCGACAGCATGCCGGCCTCGTCAGCGGCATCGGGGCCGATGTGGCGAGCGTGGAATTCGGCGGCGTTCTCGAGCGCGACCAGGGGCTTGTTAGCAGACATCAACATGGCAAATCCTTGAGGGGCAGGCCGCACTTGTGGTGCCGCCAAGCCCATTTCTTTATTCTCTTCAAGCACCGGTCAGCAGGATGCCGGCCGGCGCGGGCAAGGCAGCGATCAGCTGTTCTTGACCAACTCGTCGTAGGCGGCGCTGTCCATCAAACCGTCGAGTTCGGCGGCATTGCTGAGCTTGACCTTGAAGAACCAGCCGGCCTTCAGCGGGTCGGTATTGGCCAAGGACGGATCGTCGCGCAGTGCTTCATTGACCTCGGTGATCTCACCGCCCACAGGCATGTACACATCGGCCGCGGCCTTGACGGACTCGACCACGCCGGCCACTTCCTTGGCTGCAAAGCTGGTGCCGACCGAAGGCAGATCCACAAACACCACATCGCCCAGCGCGTCTTGCGCGTGTACGGTGATGCCCACGGTGACAACGCCGTCGGCTTCGATCTGGACCCATTCGTGGTCGTGCGTGTACTTGATGTTGCTCATGCTGTGCTCCGTGTAGCGATTGGAAAGGGACGAAAGGAAATTAACCGCGGAAATAACCGTTAGGTGTGAAAGGCGTGCTGCTGACCGTCATCGGCGTGCGCTTGTCGCGCACGATGGCGAAGACCTCGGTGCCAATGGCCGAAAATTCTTTGCTCAGGTAGGCCAAGGCGACCGGTTTACCAACCGTGGGGCCCAGCGTGCCGCTGGTGACAACGCCGACTTCAAGGCCGTCTGCGTTGACCAACTTCGCCCCTTCACGCACCGGCATGCGCTCCGAGCTGACCAGACCGACACGTTTGCGCGCCGCGCCATTGGCGAGTTGGGCGTCCACCACGGCCGCACCGGGGTAACCGCCGGCACGCGCGCCACCGGCGCGGCGAACCTTCTGAATTGCCCAGGTCAGCGAAGCTTCAACCGGGGTGGATTCGGTGTTGATGTCATGGCCGTACAGGCACAGGCCGGCTTCCAGGCGCAGCGAGTCGCGCGCGCCCAAGCCGATCGGCTTGACCTCGGGCTGGGCCAGCAGCTTGCGCGCCAGCAGTTCGGCTTGATCGCCGGCGACCGAGATCTCGAAACCGTCTTCGCCGGTATAGCCGGAGCGGGTCAGGAAGGTCTCAATGCCGTCTATATTGAAGAAACCGCCGGTCATGAAGGTCAGCTTGGCCACATCCGGATTCAGGCGCGACAAGGCGATCACCGCCTGCGGGCCTTGCAGTGCCAACAGCGCTTGTTCGGGCAGGGGTAAGACCTGGCACTTGTCACCAATCTTGGCCTGCATGTGGGCGATGTCTTGCACCTTGCAGCCGGCGTTGACGACGACGAACAGGTCGTCCGGGCGGCGCGCGATCATCAAGTCATCCAAGATGCCGCCGGTTTCATTGGTGAACAGCGCGTAGCGCTGCTTGAACAGGCCCAGGTCGATCACGTCCACCGGCACGATGGTTTCCAGAGCGGCGCTGGCGCCGTCGCCCTTGAGCAGCACCTGGCCCATGTGCGAGACGTCAAACAAGCCGGCCGCGGCGCGGGTGTGTTTGTGCTCGGCCATCACGCCCATCGGGTATTGAACCGGCATGTCGTAACCGCCGAAAGGCACCATCTTGGCGCCTAGCTCAATGTGCAAGGCGTGCAGCGGGGTCTTTAGCAAGGGGGTGGAGTTGTCGGAGCTAGACATGGCGGAAATCCTTCGAGGGCAGTCAACTGACCTACTCCAACCAAGGAGTAGGGGGGATGCCCTCGCTGTCCGCTTTACTTGAGAGATTGGCCGCCGGCGTATTGCCCGCAGCTTGCCCCTTCAGTGGACGGGCTCAAAGACCCGTCTCTCTCCAGTGAGGACGCCCGACGTTTTGTGAACGGGCGTTTTATCAGTCCTTTTGCCTGAGCGTTCGCAGCGTGGGATCACCAGTGCCACTGCGCCTTCGGCGGCTCCCGCGAGGGAACTCTCTCCTGACGGGGCGCATTGTAGCCATGGATTGCAAGCTCAACGCGAAGCTTTGGTCAGACGAAGGTGCCAAAACCATCCCTCGTGCAAATTGCCCGCGATTTGCCTGGCTCCACGGTGCTTTGTTCACAGCTTGTTCTCAATATCCTTGTGGAATCTGGGCTTGAATGCCCAAATGCGCCAAGGCACCACGGCAAAACTCGCCCGAATTTCAGCCCGGAAAGAAGCCTCCATGAGCTCGACGCCCGATATCCATTTGTGCATTCAGCAGCCCGCTAACTATGTGCATTCGCTGGGTTTCTTGGATCAGGCCCGGTATTTTCGATACCAGTTCCGCCGCCTGGGCGCCAGCGTCAGCATGTCCAAGAATCGCTTGCGCTACGACGCGATCAATTTCGTCTTCGGCGCGCATCTGGGCTTTGAGGGCAGCCAGACCCAAAGCCACGCCTGCGTATTCGTCAACTTGGAACAGTTAGGGGAGGGTGGAGCCACGGTCTCGCCGGAGTACCTGCAACTGCTGGCCAGCAATAGCGTCGTGGACTACCATGCCGGCAATCGCAGCGCCTACGCGGCAATCCCAAACGATATCCCGGTGCTGCCCTTGTGGTTTGCGCCCTACCTGAAGCCAGCGTCCGCCATTCCCCTGGAAGACAGGCCCATTGACTTGCTGTTTTTCGGCAGCATCAATGAGCGCCGGCGCGGCTGGTTGGAGCGCATCGAAGCCCTGGGTCTGAGCGTGGCGGTGTTTGACGGACCGCTGTACGGCCCTGAGCGCGACGAGTTCATCAAGCAGGCCAAGGCCGTGATCAATATGCATTTCTACGAAAGCAGCCGGTTCGAGCAAGCTCGCGTGGCGCATTGCATGTCGCTGGGTACGCCCGTGATCTCGGAGCGTGCGGCGCATACCGACGTCCTTCCTCCGTTCGAGGAGACAGTGTTCTGGCTGAGGGACGAGGAGCTTGAGTCCTTTTTTCTGCAGCAGTTTGGCAGCGCCACTTTCTTCGAGCGAGCGCGACTTGCTTTGCAGCGCTTCGAGGCGAGCGACCCTGCCAAAGCCTATGCCGATGTGCTGGTCTCGGCTTGCGCAATGACTCAAGCTCATCATCAAGCTCGCCCTGCAGGCGCCTGGTCACCCAACTGCATCAGTCTGGGGGCGGGGGCGGCGTATCGGGCCGGCTGGCTCAACCTCGACGCGCAAGCCTCCAGCGAGCCCGACTGGATGCTTGACCTGTGCGCGCCGCACAACTTCCCGCTCAGCAGCAAGACAGTGCACCAGGGGCAGGTGGAGTTAGCCGAAACTAGCGCAGATGTCATACAGGCCGGGCGGCTGGACCTTGACGAGTGCAAGCTGCAAGCCTTGCTGAGCAACGCTTTGCGCCTATTGCAAGTGGGCGGTGAATTGCATTTGGAGTTACCGGGCGCATTTGGGATCGAGACCGGTTCGGCGTCCGTCGCCCTGCAAGCGCTGCATGAATGCATAGGCCGGGCCTGCAGCGACTTCTTTTGGTCCTTGGACTGGTTCGAACATCGCTTCGAGCTGCTGGGCGCCGAGCCGCTTGATCTTGACGGTAGGCACTGCGAGCCCGAGCAGGCGCGTTATTCTCGCCTGCTGTTGCGCAAGGTCGAGACTTCGCTGCGTGAACGCACAACGGCGCGCACCAAGCAGACCGATCTCCGTCTGCCCAGCGATGATGTCGATGCCGCCCATCGCTTGATCAAACTACAGGCTGGTGCAGCGTCAGGGGCAGGCGAGGCCCGCAAGTTCAAATGGTCGATTCTTGTGCCCACCTTGCCGGCAAGGCGAGAGCTGCGCAAGCGGCTGCTGGATATCTTGGAGCCTCAAGTCGCTCGCTATCCCGATGTGGAGTTGCTGGTGCTGGAGGACAACCGCAGCCGCCAGTATGGCCCCAAGCTACAGGCCATGATTGACATTGCCCAGGGCGAGTATGTCAATTTCGTGGACGATGATGACGTCATTTCTGAGCATTATGTTGACACCATCTACCCGCTGCTTACTGGGGTTGACTGTGTCGGTTTCTCGGCTCGGGTCAGTGTCGAAGGCGGACCTTTCAAGTCGGTTTTCTATAGCATCAAGAACAAGGTCTGGGTCGACGCGCCGGAAGGCTATTACCGCAATCCGCAACACCTGACCCCGATACGACGGGATCTGGTCTTGCAAGTACCTTGGGTCGGCCATTACGGGGCAGATCGGACTTGGTCACACAAAATGGCGAGCAAGGGACTGCTGAAAACCGAGAACGTCACGGACGAGATCCTCTACACC
Organism: Roseateles albus; assembly: GCF_028595345.1. Lineage (NCBI taxonomy): Bacteria > Pseudomonadati > Pseudomonadota > Betaproteobacteria > Burkholderiales > Sphaerotilaceae > Roseateles > Roseateles albus. The sequence continues at coordinate 182,497 of NZ_JAQQXT010000010.1, forward strand.
TACTACGCCACGCAAAACGAAAACCGCGAGGGCGTCTGGCGCTGAGCATCAGCTGGTTTGTCCGCTTAATAGAAAAAGGCCCGCGATTTGAACCGCGGGCCCTCTTTGTCATCAAACTGAGCCAAGCCGACGCGATGTCAGCTTAGCTACCCCGTTATCAGCCTTGCACGCCCTTGGCGGTGTCCGAGTACTCCTCGATTTGATCGAAGTTCAGGTACTTGTAAATCTGGCTGCTGTCCTTGTTGATGACACCCATATCGGCGTGGTATTCAGCAACAGTTGGGATGCGGCCCAGTTTGGACGCGATCGCCGACAACTCGGCCGAGGCCAAGTAGACATTGCTGTTCTTGCCCAAGCGGTTCGGGAAGTTGCGTGTGCTGGTGGACACCACCGTCGCACCTTCACGCACTTGCGCCTGGTTGCCCATGCACAGGCTGCAGCCCGGCATTTCCATGCGCGCGCCGGCCGCACCGAAGGTGCCGTAATGACCTTCTTTGGTCAACTCGGACGCATCCATCTTGGTCGGAGGTGCGACCCACAGCTTGACGGGGATATCGCGGCGGCCTTCGAGCAGCTTGGAAGCGGCACGGAAGTGACCAATATTGGTCATGCAAGAACCGATGAAGACTTCGTCGATCTTGGTGCCCGCCACTTCGCTCAAGAACTTAGCATCGTCCGGGTCGTTCGGGCAGCACAGGATAGGTTCCTTGATGTCGGCCAGATCGATCTCGATCACATGGGCGTACTCGGCGTCCTTGTCGGCAGCCATCAGCTGTGGGTTGGCCAGCCAGGCTTCGACGGCGGCGATGCGGCGCTCCAGCGTGCGCTTGTCCTGATAGCCGTCGGCGATCATGTTCTTCATCAGCACGATATTGCTGGTCAGATATTCCTTGATCGGCGCGGGGTTCAGGTGCACGGTGCAGCCTGCAGCGGAACGCTCGGCGGAGGCATCGCTCAGCTCGAATGCTTGCTCAACCTTCAGGTCCGGCAGGCCTTCGATCTCTAGGATGCGGCCCGAGAACTCATTGATCTTGCCGGCCTTGGCGACGGTCAGCAAACCGGCCTTGATCGCGTACAGCGGGATGGCGTGAACCAGGTCGCGCAGCGTGATGCCGGGCTGCATCTGGCCCTTGAATCGCACCAAGACCGATTCGGGCATGTCCAGCGGCATCACACCAGTGGCGGCGCCGAAAGCCACCAGACCGGAGCCGGCGGGGAAGGAAATGCCGATCGGGAAACGGGTGTGGCTGTCGCCGCCGGTGCCTACGGTGTCGGGCAGCAGCAGACGGTTCAGCCAGCTGTGGATCACGCCGTCGCCAGGACGCAGCGCCACGCCGCCCCGGCTGCTGATGAAGGCAGGCAGTTCGCGGTGGGTCTTGACGTCGACCGGCTTGGGATAGGCGGCCGTATGGCAGAAGGACTGCATCACCAGATCGGCGCTGAAGCCCAGGCAGGCCAGGTCCTTCAACTCGTCACGGGTCATAGGGCCGGTGGTGTCCTGGCTGCCGACCGTCGTCATGCGTGGCTCGCAATAAGTGCCTGGACGAACACCTTGGCCCTCGGGCAGGCCAACAGCGCGGCCGACCATCTTCTGCGCCAGCGTGAAGCCGGCCTTGGTCGCGATCGGGGCGGTCGGCAGACGGAAAGTGGTGGCGGCAGGCAGGCCCAGGAAGTCACGTGCCTTGGCGGTCAGCGAGCGACCAATGATCAAGTTGATGCGGCCACCGGCGCGCACTTCGTCGAACAAGACATCGCTCTTGAGCTTGAAGGAGGCTGCAATTTTTCCGTCCTTCTCGATCTTGCCCTCGTAGGGGTAGATGTCAATCACATCGCCCATATTGAAGGCGCTAACGTCGACCTCGATCGGCAGCGCGCCCGAATCTTCTTGGGTGTTGAAGAAGATAGGTGCGATCTTGCCGCCCAGCGTCACGCCGCCAAAGCGCTTGTTGGGCACAAAGGGAATGTCTTCGCCGGTGGCCCAGATGACGCTGTTGGTGGCCGACTTGCGGCTTGAGCCGGTGCCGACCACATCGCCGACATAGGCGACCAGGTTGCCCTTGGACTTGAGGTCCTCGATGAATTTCATCGGGCCGCGCTTGCCGTCTTCTTCGGGCGTGATGCCGGGGCGGGCGTTCTTCAGCATCGCCAGATAGTGCAGCGGAATGTCCGGGCGACTCCAGGCATCGGGCGCAGGGGACAGATCGTCGGTATTGGTCTCGCCGGTGACCTTGAAGACGGTCACGGTGATTTTCTTCGCCACTTCAGGGCGGGTGGTGAACCACTCGGCATGGGCCCAGCTCTGCATCACGTCCTTGGCCTGCACATTGCCGGCCTTGGCTTTTTCAGCGACGTCATGGAAGAAGTCGAACATCAGCAGCGTCTTCTTCAGCGCGGCTGCGGCCGTGGCGGCGACTTCCGCGTCGTCCAGCAGATCGATCAACGGCTTGACGTTGTAGCCGCCGACCATGGTGCCGAGCAATTCGGTCGCGCGAGTCTTGGAGATCAAGCTAACGGCGAAGTCACCGTGCGCCACGGCAGCCAGGAAGCTGGCCTTGACCTTGGCGGCATCATCGACACCGGGCGGAATGCGGTGCGTCAGCAGATCCATCAGGAACTCGCCCTCGCCAGCGGGCGGGGTCTTGATCAACTCGATCAGTTCGGCGGTCTGCTTGGCGTCGAGGGCCAGCGGCGGGATGCCGAGGGCGGCGCGTTCGGCAACATGTTGGCGGTAGGCTTGCAGCATGGTCGTTCTCTCCAGAGCTTGCTATGAGGTTGGATAAGGGACAGGAAAAATCAGGGCAGGGTCGGCGTGATGACCTTCAGCCCCTTGAAATAGTCGCGAAAAAAACCTTCGTCGCGGGTGAGCAGGGCGTCGCACTGCAGCATGGCATGTGCGCCCACCAAGAAATCAGGAATCGTACGCTGAGACGCGGCAGAGCTTGGCCCCGCGAGCGCCCGCTGCTTGTACTTGCGTTGCATCTCGCCGGCGCGGATGGCGGCGCGTTGGTCCAGAGCCAAAAAGCGTAGGCCCATTTCCTCCAGCACATCCATCACTTCGGAGCCATGTCCGAGGCCCGCGGTGACTTCGCTCACCACCACGTCACACACCACCACCGGACCGGAGCTCAGTGCCAGCCGAAGGCAAGCTTCGGCCGCGTCGGCGCGGGCGTCATCGCCCAGCAGATCGATCAAAACGGAGGTGTCAACGGCGATCATGGCGGAGCTTTGTGCGCGTCATTCCGAGATCGGGTCGCCGGGAGCCCGGCCGCGCAGATCGCGCATCACATCATCGGAGCTGGTGCCCTCAGGCAGCTTGAAGCGTCCACGCGCCCGAGAGATGGCGTCATCGACATTCTTGCGCAAGATGATGCGTGCACCGTCAAGCTCGACCTTGAGTGTCGAGCCCTTGCTCAAGCCCAATGCGTCACGCACGGCCTTGGGCAGGGTGATTTGGCCGCGTTCGGCAACGGTAGCTTCCATGCTGAACCTCCTGAGGAAGAAAGTATGCATTCATTATACGTACTTAATTCAGCGTACCGCAGCAAGTTTTTACGCCGAAGCTGGGTGGGCCCGGTGAAAACACTTGCTGCGGGTTTTGCTTTGACTCAGCGCTTGTCTGCAGCCCCGCTCGACAAGGCGCTGCTGCCGCCGCTGGGCTTGGGGTTGCTTTCTTCTTGCGCACTGGACAACGCGGCCGATTGCGCCTCGGAAACCTGTGCGGAATGCATGCAGTAGTCCACCATGCGCTGGCCTACCTTGGTGTTCATCAACATCGACTTCGTCGGAATCTGCAACCACACCACGCCGGCTTTTTTGTCTTCCAGGCGCACCGCGCCTGTCGTAGTCGGTTCCGGAACCATGTTGTAGACCAGCTTGCCGAACTGAAGGCGGAAGCGACCGGGATTTTCGGGATCCGGCGTCACCGTCACTTTGTTCTTGAACTCGCAGTTGGCATCACCGGCATGCACCTGTGGTGCGACGGCGATTTGCTCTTCGTTCAAGGGCGTGTTGTCTACCGGCTCGGCGATGGGCGCTTTTGGAGCCGGCGTTGCTTTGGCTGCTGGGCGGCTCTTGGCTTTGCTGCTGTCTGCAACGGCGGACCAGGCAGGTGCTGACGCCAGCGCCAAGGCGCAGGCAAGGACGGAAGACTTGAATAATGGGCGGATCGTTTGCATGAAAAGATATTTCCGAGGTCGCAATGGTTTGATTGTCGGTGCAGAAGGTGCCCGTTTGATTGGCCTTGAGTCAGCAATTTGTCTCTTGGTGCAACAAGCGGGCCTGTGAGTTCAGGCTGAGCCGAAAAACTCCAGTGCCACTTCAATGGGCAATGCTTGGCCGGTGCGATGCGCGCGCTCCAGCACATGCCAAAAATAGCGGTAGCTGGCGCGATCATGCAGCACGTCGTGGTGCTGTATCGGGGCCCACGCGGCAGCCATCGCCGCATGGATGATGTCTATGGCCTCGTCGATCTCGGCCACGCTTGGCGCGAAGGCGTCGATGATGGGCTGAATCTGGCTGGGGTGAATGCTCCACATGCGGGTGTAACCGAATTCGCGCGCCGCCCTTGCCGCTGCGGCTTCGATGGCGGCGGCATGTTTGAACTCGGTCACCACGCAATGCGAGGGCGTCTTGGCGAAAGCATGAGCGGCCGCCGCAATTTCAAGCTTGGCGCGCGTCACCAGGGGATGGCTGAACTGGCCTTCGGAGCTCAATGCGTGACGCGGTATCGCCCCGCGATGCGCAGAAACAAAGTCCATCAAACCAAAAGACAGCGACTCGATACGGGGATGGGCGGCAATTTTCTGCACATCGCGCAGAGCGCCATGGGTTTCGATCAAGACATGAACCGGCAAAGGCTTGGCAATGCCATGGCGCTGCAGGCTGGCGTCGATGAACTGGCAAGCTGCTTCCACCTCGGCAGCGCTGCGCGGCTTGGGCACCATCAGATAGGCCAAGCGCTCACCCGCCTGGGCGATCAGGCCATCGACATCAGCCTCGAAGCTAGCACTGCCCAAGGGGTGCACACGTGCGCCGACGCGGCCATGGGCGTTGTTGGCACTGTTGAGCATCTCCGCCACCAGGGCGATATGTTCGGCTTCGCCGCCGATTGGCGCGCCGTCCTCGCAATCCAGCGTGATGTCGAACACCGGCCCCATTTGTGCCTGCAGTTCAAGGCTTTTGCGCATGCGGACCTCAATGCCGCAATAGTGATCGACCACCGGCAGCGCGGTGGCGACTTCGCCGTCCTCGAACAGCGCCAATTTAGGATGCAGGGCTTGACTCACAACTTGATTCACGACGTGGCTGACAAAAGAGTGACAAAAGGGTGACAAAAGCGTGGCTGAGCGGATCATTCAGAAAAAAAGGGTTGGCATGTCTTCACGCCAACCCTTAGCTTACTGAGCTCTTTTGCGCGCCTCAACTTGGGGTTGAGGCCAGGGCATCACAGCAGATGCTTGACGCCGTCCTGCTCGCCTTGCAACTCTGCCAGGGTCTTGTTGATGCACTCTTGCGAGAAGGCATCGATCTCCAGACCAGCGACGATCTTGTACTCGCCACCTTCGCAAGTGACCGGGAAGCCGAACATGATTTCCTTGGGGATGCCGTATTCGCCATTCGACGGGATACCCATCGTCACCCACTTGCCATTGGTGCCCAGCGCCCAGTCGCGCATATGGTCGATGGCGGCGTTGGCGGCCGATGCGGCCGAGGACAGGCCGCGCGCTTCGATGATGGCAGCGCCACGCTTGCCTACAGTCGGCAAAAAGGTGTCTTTGTTCCAGACCTGGTCGTTGATCATGGCGGCCACCGAAGCGCCGTCAATCGTGGCGAAGCGGTAGTCGGCGTACATGGTTGGCGAGTGGTTGCCCCACACGGCCAGCTTCTCGATCGAAGCGACCGGTTTGCCGGTCTTGGCAGCAATTTGCGATGCAGCGCGGTTGTGGTCCAGGCGCAGCATGGCGGTGAAGTTCTTGGCCGGCAGATCCGGTGCCGACTTCATGGCGATATAGGCATTGGTGTTGGCGGGGTTGCCGACGACCAGCACCTTGACGTTGCGCGAAGCCACAGCATTCAGAGCCTTGCCTTGCGCGGTGAAGATTTGGCCGTTGATGGCCAGCAACTCGGCGCGCTCCATACCGGCCTTGCGGGGCATCGAGCCCACCAGCAAGGCGTAGTCGGTGTCCTTGAAGGCGGTCATCGGGTCGCTGTGCGCTTCCATGCCGACCAGCAGCGGGAATGCGCAGTCTTCCAATTCCATCATCACGCCCTTGAGCGCTTTTTGCGGGCCTTCGACAGGAACTTCCAGCAGCTGCAGGATGACGGGCTGGTCCTTGCCCAGCATTTCGCCGGAGGCAATGCGGAACAGCAGGGCGTAGCCGATTTGGCCTGCAGCGCCGGTGACGGCAACGCGAACGGGTTTCTTGCTCATGTGTGATGGCTCCGAGAGTGTTGAAAAAGGGGACAAATTCGGTCTGCCCTTGAGCCTCGCCCAAGGGTGCGCCGCAAGTGTAGGCCAGACTCAGGGCTATCCCCTAGTTCCGACATCGCTGCGACGCTGCTGCTTTCGCGATTATCGCCATTTTTGCGCAAAACCAACTGTCTTATGTCTTATATAAGACGTCAATGGTTTTCTTGTGATGATTCAATGGACAAGCTTCGCCGGCTTGTGCTGCAATGGCGACCATGCCGAGCTCTCCTCGATCAATTGCTGAAGTCCCTGCTCGCTCGGATGCGACGGATTCGCCCTCATTCAGCCCCTTGTATGCCCAAATCAAGGCTCTGATCACTGCCAAATTGCAGTCAGGGGAATGGAAGGCGGGCGACTTGATCCCCAGTGAGCTGGATTTGGCCAAGCGTTTTGGCGTCAGCCAGGGCACGGTGCGCAAGGCCATCGACGAGATGGCGGCCGAAAATTTACTGGTGCGCCGGCAAGGGCGCGGCACTTTTGTGGCTACCCACGCCGAGCAAAAAGTGCAATACCGTTTTTTGCGCCTGATGCCCGACGAAGGTTCGGAGTCGCTAGAGCGGCAACTGCTGGACTGCCGGCGCCAGCGCGCTACAACAGCAATTGCCCGCGCCTTGCAAATGCGCACCGGGGACGCCATGGTGGAAGTGCGCCGCCTGCTGAGTAGCAAAGGCGTACCGGTGGTGCTGGACGATATCTGGTTGCCGGGCGATTTATTCAAGGGCTTGACCACCGAGCGCCTGAATCTTCACCGCGGGCCGTTTTACGGTTTGTTTGAGCGTGAGTTCGGCGTGCAGATGATTCGGGCTGAAGAGAAAATTCGGGCCGTTGCGGCCGATGAGGCCTCTGCGCAACTCTTGCAGGTGCCGGTTGGCGCACCGCTGCTCAGCGTTGAGCGACTGTCCTTCACCTATGGCGACAAGGCGGTAGAGTTGCGCCGCGGCTTGTATAGCACCACCTCGCACTTCTATCGCAATGAGCTTAACTAATCCTTTCGCGTTGCGCGGCGGGTACGTCCGGCCAATGGGTCGTGCTGCATTGCAATAAACTGCGCGAGTTTCATTTGATTACAACAAAAGGCTGGGTATGACGAACACCACCAACGGATCAAGGCCCAAACGGCCGGTTTTTACCAATATTCATATCACGCAGATCGTTTCGTATCGCTTGCCGCCGGCCGGCATCGTGTCGATCCTGCACCGGGTCAGCGGCGTGATGATGTTCTTGCTCCTGCCCTTCGTGATCTGGCTGTTTGACAACAGCCTGACCTCGGAGATCTCCTATGAAAGCTTCACCAATGCCTTCGTAGCGGGCATCGGCTTCGTGCCGGCCTGGTTCGTCAAACTGGTGGTCTTGGGTCTGCTGTGGGCATATCTGCACCATTTCATCGCCGGCGTGCGCCATCTGTGGATGGATGCGACACACAGCGTCAGCAAGGAACAGGGGCATAACTCGGCCGTGTTCACCTTGGTCAGCAGCGTGGTCTTGACCGTGTTGCTCGGCGCCAAGTTGTTTGGCTTGTATTGAATAGAACTCGGAGAACACAAGCATGAGTACTTTTGGTTCCAAGCGCATCGTCGTCGGTGCGCATTACGGACTGCGTGATTGGCTGGCTCAGCGCATCACGGCGGTTTTGATGGCCCTGTTCACGGTCGCTTTGCTGGTGCAGTTTTTGATGCCCGGTGAATTGGGTTATGACCATTGGGCGGCGATTTTTTCCCAGCAATGGATGAAGATTCTGACCTTTGTGACGATCTTGTCGCTGGCGTTCCACGCCTGGGTTGGGGTGCGTGATATCTGGATGGACTATGTGAAGCCGGTCGGTGTGCGCCTGTTCTTGCAGGTGGCCTCCTTGGTGTGGTTGGTGGGATGCGCCGGCTGGGCGATTCAAGTGTTGTGGAGACTGTGATGACGGTGGCAAATAAGTCGATTCCAAAGCGTAAGTTTGATGTTGTCATCGTCGGAGCCGGTGGCTCGGGCATGCGCGCCTCCTTGCAACTGTCCCTGGCGGGCCTGAATGTGGCAGTGCTGTCCAAGGTCTTCCCGACGCGCTCGCACACAGTGGCCGCTCAGGGCGGCGTCAGCGCTTCATTGGGCAATATGTCCGAGGATAACTGGCACTATCACTTCTTCGATACCGTCAAGGGTTCGGACTGGCTGGGTGACCAAGACGCCATCGAGTTCATGTGCCGCGAAGCGCCCAAGGTCGTTTACGAGCTTGAGCACTTCGGCATGCCTTTCGACCGCAATGCCGACGGCACGATTTACCAGCGCCCCTTCGGCGGCCACACCGCCAACTACGGTGAAAAGCCGGTGCAACGCGCTTGCGCTGCAGCCGACCGTACCGGTCACGCGATGCTGCACACGCTGTATCAGCAAAACGTCAAGGCCAAAACCCAGTTCTTCGTCGAGTGGATGGCTTTGGACCTGATCAAGGACGAGGCCGGCGACGTGGTCGGTGTGACCGCGCTGGAAATGGAAACCGGCGAGCTGCACATCATGGAAGCCAAGACCGTGCTGTTGGCCACAGGCGGAGCAGGGCGCATCTTCGCGGCGTCCACCAATGCCTTCATCAACACCGGTGACGGCCTGGGCATGGCGGCGCGCGCCGGCATCCCGCTGGAAGACATGGAGTTCTGGCAGTTCCACCCGACCGGCGTGGCCGGGGCCGGCGTGCTGCTGACCGAAGGCTGCCGTGGCGAAGGCGCGATTTTGCGCAACTGCAATGGCGAGCGCTTCATGGAGCGCTACGCGCCAACCTTGAAGGACTTGGCGCCACGTGACTTCGTCTCACGCTGCATGGACCAGGAGATCAAGGAAGGTCGTGGCTGCGGTCCGAACAAGGACTATATCGAGCTCGATATGACCCACTTGGGCGGCGACACCATCATGAAGCGTCTGCCTTCGGTGTTCGAGATTGGCCACAACTTTGCCAACGTCGACATCACCAAGGAATCGATTCCTGTCGTGCCGACCATCCATTACCAGATGGGCGGCATCCCGACCAATATCTACGGTCAGGTCGTGGTCCCCAAAGATGGCAACCCGAATGCGGTCGTGAACGGCCTCTATGCGGTGGGTGAATGCGCATGCGTGAGCGTGCACGGCGCCAACCGTCTGGGCACCAACTCGCTGCTGGACTTGTTGGTGTTCGGTCGTGCAGCCGGCAACCATATCGTTGAGTCGGGCCTGAAGAGCAAGATTCACAAGCCGCTGCCGCAAGATGCGGGGGCCGAGTCGGCCGCTCGTGTGGCGCGTTTGGATGAAAGCGCCGCCGGCGAATACGCGCAGGACGTGGCCAATGATTTGCGCAACGCCATGCAACAGTACGCCGGTGTGTTCCGCACCCAAGCGACGCTGGACGAAGGCGTGGGCAAGATTCTCGCCATCGCCGAGCGCGCCAAGTCCATCACGCTGAAGGACAAGTCCAAAGTCTTTAACACCGCCCGCATCGAAGCGCTGGAGGTCGAGAACCTTATGGAAGCGGCCAAGGCCACCATGATCTCGGCAGCGGCTCGCCGCGAAAGCCGTGGTGCGCACACGGTGGACGACTATGCTGACACCCCTGAGCATCCGAATGGCCGTAACGACGCCGAGTGGATGAAACACACGCTGTGGTATTCGGAAGGCAATCGCCTGGACTACAAACCAGTGAACCTGAAACCGCTGACGGTGGAATCTATTCCGCCCAAGGTCCGCACGTTCTAACGCGCGATTGCCACAGACAAGAAGTCAAGGAAAACACAATGACCAAGCGTACCTTTCAGATTTATCGCTACGACCCGGACAAGGATGCCAAGCCCTATATGCAGACCTTGGAGGTCGAGCTGGACGGCACCGAGCGCATGTTGCTCGACGCGCTGGGCAAGTTGAAGGCGCTGGACCCGACTCTGAGCTTCCGCCGCAGCTGCCGCGAAGGCGTGTGCGGTTCAGACGCGATGAATATCAACGGCAAGAACGGTCTGGCCTGCCTGACCAATATGCGCACCTTGCCGGGCGTGATCGTCTTGAAGCCGCTGCCTGGCCTGCCCGTGGTGCGCGACTTGATCGTCGACATGACGCAGTTCTTCAAGCAGTACAACTCGATCAAACCTTATTTGATCAACGACACGCCGCTGCCAGACAAGGAGCGCCTGCAATACCCCGAAGAGCGCGACGAGCTCAACGGCCTGTATGAGTGCATCTTGTGTGCCAGTTGCTCGACCTCTTGCCCAAGCTTCTGGTGGAACCCGGACAAGTTCGTCGGCCCGGCCGGTCTGTTGCAAGCCTATCGCTTCATTGCCGATAGCCGCGATGAAGCGACCGCCGAGCGTCTGGATAACCTGGAAGACCCGTACCGCTTGTTCCGTTGCCACACCATCATGAATTGCGTCGACGTTTGCCCCAAGGGCCTGAACCCGACAAAGGCGATCGGCAAGATCAAGGAAATGATGGTTCGCCGCGCGGTCTGATGCGCCTCGTCTGCTAACCCTTGAAGCCCATTGATGAAGCCTGCTGTTGAAATGAAGCCCGAAGCCGCACCCACTGGTGCATTGATCGACGAGCGGGCGCTTTCCAAACTGCGCTGGCGTTGCCGGCGCGGCCTGCTGGAGAATGATCTCTTCATCGAGCGGTTCTTCAACAGCTATTCGGACAGCTTGACCGAAACTCAGGCCGAGGGGCTGCGTGTATTGATGGATCTGGCCGATAACGATTTGCTGGACCTGCTGCTGCGCCGCAAGGAAGCGACGGACGAGTTGGATAGACCCGATGTTCAAGAGGTTCTGAGCATGCTCAGAACCACCACTGCTTAAAAGTTTCTATTTAAGTGTTTTCAGAAGTCAAAAGGACAAGCTCATGACCCCGTCAGACGTCAAAGCCACCCTGTCGTTCTCGGACGGCAGCCCTCCTATGGATCTGCCGATCTACAAAGGCTCGGTCGGCCCGGATGTGATCGATATCCGCAAGCTCTACGCGCAAACGGGCAAGTTCACTTACGACCCCGGCTTCTTGTCGACTGCTTCGTGCAATTCGACCATCACCTATATCGACGGTGACAAGGGCGAGTTGCTGTACCGCGGCTATCCGATCGAGCAGTTGGCCACCAACTGCGATTTCCTGGAAACCTGCCACTTGCTGCTGTACGGTGAGCTGCCAAACGCGGCTCAAAAAGCCGACTTTGATCACCGTGTGACACACCACACCATGGTCAACGAGCAGATGCAGTTCTTCCTGCGTGGCTTCCGCCGTGACGCGCACCCGATGGCGGTGATGACCGGCCTGGTCGGCGCCATGTCGGCCTTCTATCACGACAGCACCGACATCAACAATCCGGAGCACCGCGAAATCGCCGCGATCCGCCTGATTGCCAAGATGCCGACCCTGGTCGCGATGGCTTACAAGTACTCGATCGGCCAGCCCTTCATCTATCCGCGCAATGATCTGGGCTACACAGCCAATTTCATGCACATGATGTTCGCGACACCTTGCGAGAAGTACGAGCCGAACGAAGTGCTGGTGCGTGCCATGGAGCGCATCTTCATCTTGCACGCCGACCATGAGCAAAATGCGTCGACTTCGACCGTGCGCCTGTGCGGCTCAAGCGGCACCAACCCGTTTGCGGCCATCGCCGCCGGCGTGGCTTGCTTGTGGGGCCCGGCTCACGGCGGCGCCAACGAAGCGGCACTGACCATGCTGGAAGAAATCCAGCGCAATGGCGGCGTCGAGAAGATCGGCGAGTTCATCAAGCAGGTCAAGGACAAGAACTCCGGCGTCAAGCTGATGGGCTTCGGTCACCGGGTCTACAAGAACTATGACCCGCGCGCCAAGCTGATGCGTGAAACCTGCCACGAGGTCTTGACGGCCCTGGGTCTGCATGACGATCCACTGTTCAAGCTCGCCATGGCTTTGGAGAAAATCGCGCTGGAAGACGACTACTTCGTGTCGCGCAAGCTGTACCCGAATGTCGACTTCTACTCCGGCATCGTGCAGCGCGCCATTGGCATCCCCGTCAGCTTGTTCACGGCGATCTTCGCCTTGGCTCGCACGGTCGGCTGGATCGCCCAGTTGAATGAAATGATCGGCGATCCAGAGTACAAGATTGGCCGCCCACGCCAGTTGTTCGTCGGTGCCACCGCACGCGACGTGCTGGCGATCAACAAGCGCTGAGCGCAGTAGCGGCACTGCGCTCGGCAAGGGCGCTCGGCTACAGCAGCGAAAGCAAACCTCGCAGCCCTTTTGGGGCGCGAGGTTTTTTTTCGCACCCCAAGCTCGTTGCAGGACTTGGCGATCAAGCGAAAGTTCCGCCAAGCGCGTGCGATCTGCGAATATCTTCGTCGAGCGCTGCAAAGAGCTCCCGGCTTGGGCTATGCTTGCGCAAATTGGCAAACGTTTGCCTCAACTCAAAGCGCAATCATTCCGAGCTTTCAATCTTGAGCACTATCAAAGACGTCGCTGCTTTGGCTGGCGTGTCCTTCACCACGGTGTCCCATGTCTTGAACGACACCCGGCCGGTCAGCGCCGATGCACGCCGTCGCGTGCTGGCGGCGGTCGATGAAATCGGCTATTTGCCCAGCGCGGTAGCGCGCTCCTTGCGCAAGAGCGAGACCAAGATCATTGGCGTCTTGGTACCGAATGTGCAAAACCCGTTCTTTGCGGAGCTGGTTTGCGGCGTCGAAGAATGTTGCCGCCTTGCCGGCTACTCTGTGTTTCTGTGCAACTCTGACAACGACCCCAAGCGCCAGCAGCAATACATGCGCACCTTGCTGGAAAAGCGCGTCGACGGGCTGTTGCTGTCTTCGGCCGGTGACGACGAAGCGCTGGCGCGGATTTTCAAGCTGGTCAGCGTGCCCTCGGTGACGGTGGACCGACTGGTTGCCGGTGCACGCGCCGACAGGGTCAGTGTGGACAACAGCCAAGGTGCCAGCAACGCCGTCAAGCATTTGATAGACCTTGGTCACCGTCGCATTGCCTGCATCAGCGGCCCCGCCGAATTCGAGGTCGCCCGTGAACGCGTGGAGGGCTGGCGCCATGCGCTGCGTGAGGCCGGCATCGAGGTCGACGAAGCTTTGGTCACGGCGAGCGACTTCAGCAGCCCCGGCGGTTATGAAGCCGCTCGGCGCATCTTGCGCGCTCAAGCCGATGGGGCAAGTTCAAACCCAGTCACCGCCATTTTTGCAAGCAACGACATGATGGCAATCGGCGCACTCAGAGCCGCGACCGAGTTGGGCCTGAAGCTGCCGCAGCAGCTGTCCATCGTCGGTTTTGATGATATTGAATTGAGCCGTTATGTGTTTCCGGCCTTGACCACCGTCGGCTGCGGCGTCAAGCGCCTGGGTGCCGAGGCCGGGCGGGTGCTCATTGCGCGCATCGAGAATCCAGCGGCCGCCATAAAAGACGTGCTGCTGACGCCGCGATTGGTGCTGCGCGAGAGCACCGCGCCACCGCAGCTGGGCTTGCAGGGATGACTGAACTAATGACAAAGAACAAAGCAGGCCGCGTACTCGTGGTCGGTAGTATCAATATGGATATGGTGGCACATGCCCCGCGCTTGCCGGCACCCGGTGAAACCTTGACCGGCGATGCTTTTGTGATGGCGCCGGGCGGCAAGGGCGGCAACCAAGCGGTGGCGGCGGCCCGCCTGAAGGCTGAGGTGGATTTTGTGGCCCGCGTCGGCATGCGCCAATATGGGGGCGAGCTGCTGCAAGCCTTGGCGGCCGAGGGCGTCGCTTGCGACGCGGTGGTGCGCGACGCTGCGGCCTTGCCCGGCATTGCCGTCATCATGGTAGGCAGCAGCGACGGCGAGAATTCCATCGTCTATGTGCCCGGCAGCAATGCGGACCTGAGCGCTGCTGATGTGCAGGCCGCAGCGGCGACTGTGCGGGCAGCGGCGGTGGTGGTGGCGCAACTCGAGGTGCCGCTGGAGGCGATCCAAGCCGCTTTCGAGCTTGCTCGCAAGAGTGGCGCTGTCACGGTGTTGAACGCCGCTCCAGCGCTTGCCTTGCCGGCAGGATTGTTGAGCCTGACCGATTGGTTGGTGTTGAATGAAACCGAAGCCCATCAGCTCGCTGGGCGGCCTCATGTTGAAACGGCCGACTTGGCCGAGCCGGTCGATGTGCTGGCGCAAGCCCGACTGGCAGCGGCACAGTTGTTGCAAAGCGGCGTCAAGCAGGTGCTGATCACGCTGGGCGCCGACGGTGCCTTGCTGTGCACGAATGAAGCGATGCAGCATTTTCCGGTGTTGCCCGTTCGAGCCATCGACACAGTGGGGGCAGGCGACACTTTTGTCGGCGGCCTGGTCACCGGCTTGGCCGAGGGCATGACGGCTGCCGACGCGGTACGCCTGGGCCAGGCGGCCGCTTCGATTGCGGTCAGCCGCAGTGGAGTGCAGGCGGCGATGCCACGTCGTGCCGAGTTGGCCTGAATCTCATTTGCGAGATTCAATTTTTGCGAGATATTGCAATGAAAAAAATACACCCCATGCCGGTGATTTTCGATACCGACCCTGGTATCGACGATGCGATGGCGCTTTACCTGCTGGCGCGCCATCCGGCGCTGGATTTGCGAGCCATCACGACGGTTTTTGGTAACGCCTCTGTCGAGGTGACGAGCCGGAACGGGCAACTGCTGGCGGCGTTTTTCGAGCAAGCGGTGCCGGTCGCCAAAGGTGCCGCCGGGCCCTTGCATGTGGATGCAGAGCGTGAGTTCTCCGTCCATGTGCATGGCGACGATGGTCTGGGCGGCGTGGCTAGCATGATCAATGTCGAAGTTAGCCCCCTGGATGCACGGCCCGCTTTCCAGCTGATTTGCGATATGGTCAATGCCGAACCCGGTGCGATCACCTTGATCGCCGTCGGCCCCTTGACCAATCTGGCACTGGCTTTGCGGCATGACCCCAGCATTGCGAGCAAGGTACACCGCGTGATCGTGATGGGCGGCGCCTTTGGTACTCAAGCGCGCTGCGGCAATGTGACTCCGGTTGCCGAGGCCAATATCATCAATGACCCGGAAGCGGCAGATCTGGTCTTCAGCGCCGATTGGCCGGTCGTCATTGTCGGTCTGGACGTTACTCATGAAACGGTGATGAGTGAGGCCTATTTGTCCAGCCTCCAAGGGCGTGGAGGGAAGGTGGGCGACTTCCTCTGGCAAGCCACGCGCCACTATCAGGATTTCTACAATGCAGTGGACGGCATCAAGGGCGTCTACGCACATGACGCCAGCGCTATCGTTTATGCCATCGAGCCGGAGGCCTTCACGCTGCGTGCTGGGCCGGTGCGTGTGGTGACCGAGGGCATTGCGCGCGGCCAAACCATCCAAGACTTCCGCAAGCCCAGCGGCGCGCAAACGCCTTGGAGCGGCTGCCCCGCGCAGCAGGTTTGCATTGCGGTGCAGGCCGAGCGTGTGCTGGCTATTTTCGATCAGGCTTTCGACGCAGCCTAAGTCGCTTAAGCCTCAAAAGGCTACAGTCATGGCCATCGCGCCAAAACTCATGGAGTAAAGATGAAAACCACCATTCTGAAAGCTCGCTGGCTGCTGAGCATGGCGCCCGGAAGCGGCGTGTTGAACGATCACGCCCTGGTGATCAGCGGCGAGCGCATCGCTGCTGTTCTGCCCTGGGCTGAGGCCGAGGCCCAGTACCCGGACGCCGAGCGCGTTGAACTGGGCGAACATGTCTTGATCCCGGGCCTGATCAACGGCCACACCCATTCGGCAATGTCCTTGCTGCGTGGCGTCGCCGACGATGTGCCCTTGATGGATTGGCTGCAAAACCATATCTGGCCGCTGGAGAAGAAGTGGGTCAGCGATGACTGGACCTACCAGGGTTCGATGCTGTCGGCCTGCGAAGCACTGCGCGGCGGCGTCACCTACTTGAACGATATGTATTTCTTCCCCGCCGCGATGGCGCGGGCGGCGCTGGACAGCGGCATCCGCGCCGGTGTGTCCATCAATGTGATCGACTTCCCGACCGGCTATGCGGCCAATGCGGCCGAATACATCGCCAACGGCCTGGCTGCCTACGAGCAGTTCAAAGGCGAGGCCTCGCTGGACTGGACCTCGGCCCCGCATGCACCCTACACGGTGTCGGACGAGACCTTTGTCGCCTTGCGGGAGCTTTCCGAAAAATATGAGATGCAGATGCATTGCCATATTCATGAGACCCAGTTCGAGGTCGACTCCAGCGTGCAGCAGCACGGCATGCGTCCGCTTGAGCGCCTGAACAAGTTGGGGGTCTTGAACGAGAAGATGATGGCCGTGCACATGGTGCATTTGACCGAGGCCGAGATCGCGATGCTGGCGGCGCAAAAAGTGCATCTGGTGCACAACCCCAACTCGAATATGAAGCTGGCCTCGGGCGTCTGCCCGGTCACCGCGCTGGAGGCGGCCGGCGTCAATGTGATTCTGGGCACCGACGGTGCGGCATCGAACAACCGCCAGGACATGTTCGGCGAGATCCGTGCCGCGGCCTTGCTGGCCAAGGGTTCGACCTGCAACTCGACCACGGTGTCGGCCCGCACGGCGCTGGAGATGGCCACCATCCGCGCTGCCAAGGCGATGGGCCGCGCTAGCGATCTGGGCTCGCTCGAAGTGGGTAAATTGGCCGACGTCGTGGCAGTTTCGCTGGACGCGCTGGAATGCCGGCCGGTCTACAACCCCGAGGCGCAACTGGTTTATGTGGCCGGGCGCGAGCATGTCTCCGACGTCTGGGTCGGTGGCCGCCAAGTGCTCAAGGGTCGGGTCTTGACCACGGTCGATCAGGTCGGCGTGCTGGACCGCATCGAGCACATCGTCGGCCAGATGAAGGCCGGCCTGTAAAACTGTCCGCCTTGAAATAGAAAAGGGCCATGCCGCGAGGCATGGCCCTTTCGTTTAGTCAGTGCCTAGAGCCGCTCAGCCCGGCATGAAATGCACGCGCTTGGCGATCAAAGTGCCGTCCTTGCCGACGCTGCCCTTGATCTCGACTTTCAAGCCGCTGGCCAACTTGGCGGCATCGCCGTCAATGAACTCCACGCCGCTGCCGCTGGCATTGACCTTCTGGCTGCCGATCTTGAAGTCGGCGTTGCTGACGAAGTCCGCGATCAAACCGCTCAGGTAAACATACTCGACACCCTCGCCGTCCTTCTCGGGCTTTTGCACCTCGATCTTGGTCGCGGTCAGCGTGGCCTTGCCCTCCACGTTGCTCAGTGTCGCTTGCACGCTGATCTTTGCGCCGTTCTTCAGGTCGGCCAAGCTGGTGCCGGACGGCTCGAACTTGATGCTTTGGCCCAACACGACGCTGTTGCTGCCGACCTTGAAGCCGGTGTCCGTTACATCAAAGGCGATGCCCGAGAAGCCCACGGTCTTGAGCACACCGGTGGTGGCGATGACCTTGACACTGCTCGCAGTGAACAGGCCGCTGGCCTCCGAGTAACTGCCCTCAAGCACCAAGACCACGCCATTGGCCAAGTTGGCGAGCGACATATTGATCGGGTTCAGCTTGGTCGTGTCGCTCCATTGCACGGTGGTGCCGAGCAGACTGAAACGTTTTGTTGCCAAATCAACGCCGCTGATGGCGCCTTCTAGCCTTGCTGGCTTGTCGGCCGGTGGTGGCAGGATCTCGACCGTCTTGGCCAAGACGCCGCTGGCCGTCAACTGGCCGCTGATGCTGACCCAGGCGCCGGTGGCCAAATCGGCCGCCTTGCCTTTGCTGAAGCTGGCCTGTGAGGCGTCCACATCGGTGCCGCGCAGCTTGAAGTTGGCGATCGACACAAAGTCGGTCACCTGGCCGATCAGCATGGCCTTCAAGGCGGTTTCGGGCTTGAAAACCTTCAGGCTCGCGGCCTTCAAAACACCGGCCGTCAAGCTGCCTTTGGCGTAGGCCTGTGCGCCGTTGACGAGATCGGCGAGGACGGTGCCTTCCTTCAGTTCCGCACTGCTGGCATCCACCTGCACATCGCCGATGCGCAGCGAAGCCAGGCTCTTGAAGTCATTGATCTGCCCGCCAATGCTGAGTTCCTTGGCATCGGGCGTTTGACGCGACTTGACCTCGACCGCGCTGGCCGTCAGCACCGTCTGGCCACCGCTTTGAACGGGTGCGGCGGTGGCGACCACGCTTACTAGCTTGCCGTTTTCGATCACCGCACCTTCAGGCAGGACCTTGGCCTTTGAGTAGTCAACTGTCACGCTGCTATTGCCGCCGAGTGCAAAGCGCTTGGCGCTCGCATCCAGCGTTTGCACTGGGCCGCTCAGGCGATAGAGCTCGCCGCCTTCCTTGAGCCGGCGCTCGATCCGCGTGGCGGTGATGCCGCCATCGGCCGCGACCGAGCCAGCCACCTTGAGCAAGTCGCCGATCTGCAATTGGCTCAGGCTGTTGAAACCGTCAAATACGGTCGGCAATTGACCACCGCTGGTGATTTTGATGGTTTGGCCGAAGACGCTGATGCTGCCGGCTGCATTGTCGATCGCCGACACGGTGCCGACCAAGGCGAAGTTGATCAACAGGTTTTGCAGCACGCCGTCCTTGTTGATCTCGCCTTGCACCCGCATGCCGGTGCGCAAGTCCCCGAGGGTGGCCAGCTTCTTCAGCTCGGGGTTGTCGCCGAGTTCGACCTTGGTGCCGGCATCCGAGTAGCGTACGCCGTCAATGACGACGCTGCCGAAGCCGGTGATCGTGCCTTCGATCAGCGTCAGCGTGGACGCGTTGGTAGTCGTGGGGGGCGGCGCGGCCGGAGTGACCTCCGGCGTGGGGCTAGCGGCGCCACCGCCGCCGCCACAGGCGATCAGCGCCGCGGCGCTGATGATGCAAATCCCTAAACCTAGGCTTTTTTGCCAGCCAGTGATCGAGTGCTTGTTCATGGTTTGGACCTTTTACTGCGTTTACTGCGGGTAGGTCGGGGGGGACCTTGTGTGGGGTATGGCCTTAGCCATGGGGGCGACTTTAGGGAGATCCCATGCGGCTGTGTCGGCCAACTGTTTCAAGATGTTGCGGTGGGCTTGACCAAGCCGTGCGCTTTGTCACGAACGGGCGAGCGAATGCCTGAACGGTTGTTTTGCGTCTATCGCCGGTCAGACGCAGCAGATCGGTAAAATGCGCACTTTCTTGGCCGGACCTTGTCGGTTCGCGCCAGCAATTCGCAAATCCAGCGCTGCAAACTCGGCCAATGCCGCTTGCAGCGCGCCGACGCTACGGGACTCCATGGCCACCTCCAAGCAACTGCTCTCTTTTGAAGGCGGCAACGCACTCTCCGCATTCCGTGCCCAGGCCTTGCTGCCGCAGCTGCAATCCGTCAATGAGCGTATCAACGGGATACAGGCACGTCATGTGCACTGGGTCTGGAGCGATGCCGAGCTCAACGACCAAGAGCAAGCCAAGCTGGCCGCGCTGTTGAACTATGGTGATGCCTATTTGGGTGGCAATGAGGGTCAGTTGGTCTTGGTCGCGCCGCGCCTGGGTACCGTCAGTCCTTGGGCGTCCAAGGCCACCGATATCGCCCACAACTGCGGGCTGGAGCTGCACCGGGTCGAGCGCGTAACCGAGTTCCGCATCACGCTGAAGTCGGGCTTGCTGGGCGGCGTGAAGACGCTGACCGCGGCTGAGCTTCAAGCCTGTGCCGATCTGCTGCATGACCGCATGACCGAGAGCGTGCTTTTGGCCCGCGAAGACGCCGCCCATCTGTTTGACGAACGGGAAGCACAGCCGCTCGAACATGTAGACGTGCTGGGGCAGGGCAGGGCGGCGCTGGAGTCGGCCAACACGACCTTTGGTCTGGCACTGTCGGTGGACGAGATCGACTATCTCGAAGCGGCCTTCAAGACTTTGGGGCGCAACCCCAGCGATGTCGAGCTGATGATGTTTGCGCAGGCCAATTCCGAGCATTGCCGCCACAAGATTTTCAACGCCAAGTTCACCGTTGACGGCGTCGATCAGCCGCTCAGCCTGTTCGGCATGATCCGCAATACCGAGAAGCTGAGCCCGCAGCACACCGTCGTTGCCTACTCCGACAACTCGTCCATCATGGAAGGCCACCAGATCGAGCGCTGGATGCCGGCCGGTGATGCGCGCGCGCCGCAGTACCAAGCACGCGAGGAAACCGCCCATGTCTTGATGAAGGTCGAGACGCACAACCATCCGACCGCAATTTCCCCGTTTCCGGGTGCCTCGACCGGCGCCGGTGGTGAGATCCGTGACGAAGGTGCGACCGGGCGCGGCGCCAAGCCCAAGGCCGGGCTGACCGGTTTCTCGGTCTCGAATCTGCGCTTGCCGGGCTTGAATGAGCCCTGGGAGCAGGCCAATGTCGGCAAGCCGGCGCATATCGCCAGCGCCTTGCAAATCATGATCGAAGGGCCGCTCGGTGGCGCCGCCTTCAATAACGAGTTCGGCCGCCCGGCTCTGGCTGGTTACTTCCGCGTCTATGAGCAGGAAGTCGACGGCGTGCAGCGCGGCTATCACAAGCCCATCATGATTGCCGGCGGCCTGGGCGCGATTCGCAGCGACCAGACCCACAAGATCGAATTCCCGGCCGGCTCGCTGTTGATCCAGCTTGGCGGCCCCGGCATGCGCATCGGCATGGGCGGCAGCGCGGCCAGCTCGATGGCGGCCGGCACCAACACGGCCGACCTGGACTTCGATTCGGTCCAGCGCGGTAACCCCGAAATCGAGCGGCGTGTGCAAGAGGTCATCAACCATTGCTGGGGTCTGGCCGAGAAGAACCCGATTCTGGCGATTCACGATGTCGGCGCCGGCGGCATCTCGAACGCTTTCCCGGAATTGGTCAATGACGCCCATCGTGGCGCGCGCTTCGACTTGAGCAAGGTGCCGCTGGAAGAGTCCGGCCTGGCGCCCAAGGAAATCTGGTGCAACGAGAGCCAGGAACGCTATGTGCTGGCGATCGCACCCGAGAGCCTGGATCTGTTCCGCAGCATGTGCGAGCGCGAGCGCTGCCCGTTCGGCGTGGTCGGCGTGACGACCGAAGCGCGCGAGCTGATTCTGGAAGACGGTGAGGGTGGCGAGCGCGCCATCGATATGCCGATGGAAGTGCTCTTGGGCAAGCCGCCCAAGGTGCACCGCGATGTCACGCGCGTCGAGCGCGACGGCGGCGTGTTGGCGCTGACCGGCGTTGATCTGGCGACGGTGGCCCTGGATGTGCTACGCCACCCGACCGTTGCATCGAAACGCTTTTTGATCACCATCGGTGACCGCACGGTCGGTGGCCTGAATTCCCGCGACCAGATGGTTGGCCCTTGGCAGGTGCCGGTGGCTGATTGCGCGGTCACGCTGGCTGACTTCAAGGGCTTTGCCGGCGAAGCCTTTGCTATGGGCGAGCGCACGCCGCTGGCGGCCGTTAACGCCGCCGCCTCGGGCCGTATGGCGGTGGCCGAAAGCATCACCAATTTGCTCGCTGCGCCGATCGAGTTGCCGCGCGTCAAGCTGTCGGCCAACTGGATGGCCGCTTGCGGTGAACCCGGCGAAGACGCTGCGCTGTTCGACACCGTCAAAGCGGTCGGCATGGACTTGTGCCCCGAGCTGGGCATCTCGATCCCGGTCGGCAAGGATTCGCTGTCGATGCGCACGCGCTGGACGGGTGCTAACGGTGCCGTTCAGCAGGTCACCGCGCCGGTGTCCTTGATCATTTCATCGTTCGCGACCATCGCTGATGTGCGCGGCACGCTGACACCGCAGTTACGTACCGATGCAGGCGACACCAGCCTGATCCTGGTCGACCTGGGTGGTGGCCAACACCGCATGGGTGGCTCGATCCTGGCGCAGGCGCTGAATCAGTTCGGCGGCGCCGTGCCCGATCTGGACGACGCCGCGCAATTGAAGAGTTTGGTTAACGCCGTCAATGAGCTGCGCGCCGCCGGCAAGTTGTTGGCTTATCACGACCGTGGTGATGGTGGCTTGTGGGCGACCGCGTGCGAGATGGCTTTTGCCGGCCATGTCGGCGTCAGCCTGAATGTGGACATGTTGATCACCGAAGGTGATGGCGTCAGCGACAGCCGCGCCGATACCGGCGACGCCAAGAACTGGGCGGGGCAGGTCGGTGCCCGCCGCGAGGAGATGACGCTCAAAGCCCTATTTAACGAAGAGTTGGGGGTCGTCTTGCAGGTGCGCACAGCAGACCGCGACGCGGCGCTACAGGTCTTGCGCACACATGGCCTGTCCAAGCTCAGCCACGTGATCGGCAAGGCCAATGGTAATGCCTGTATGGAAGTCTGGCGCGATGCCAAGAAGGTGTTCAGTGCGCCCTTGTCGACGCTACATCAGGCCTGGGATCAGGTGTCTTGGCGCATCAATCAGCTGCGTGACAACCCGGCCTGCGCCGACAGCGAACATGCGCAAGCAGGCCTGGCTGGGGACCCTGGTCGCCATGTGCATCTGAGCTTTGACCCGCAAGACGATGTAGCCGCCCCCTTCATCAATGTTGGCGCCAAACCCAAAATGGCGATCCTTCGCGAGCAGGGCGTCAATTCGCATGTCGAGATGAGCTATGCGATGGCCAAGGCCGGCTTCGACACCTACGACGTTCATATGAGCGATCTGCAGTCCGGCGCCGTGACCTTGGAACAGTTCAAGGGCTTTGTCGCCTGCGGCGGCTTCAGCTACGGCGACACCTTGGGAGCCGGCGAAGGCTGGGCCCGCTCGGTGATGTTCAACCCGGTTTTAGCCGAGCAGTTCAAGGCCTTCTTTGCCCGCCAGGACAGCTTTGCGCTGGGCGTTTGCAATGGCTGCCAGATGATGGCGGCCTTGTCGCCCATCATTCCCGGCGCGCAAGACTGGCCCAAGTTCACGCGCAACAAGAGCGAGCAGTTCGAAGCTAGGTTGGCGATGGTCGAAGTGCTGGACAGCCCGAGCTTGTTCTTCAAGGGCATGGAAGGCTCGCGCCTGCCGATCGCCGTGGCGCATGGCGAAGGTTTTGCCGACTTCTCGCAGCGCGGTGATGCAAGCAAGGTGGCACGCGCCATGCGCTATGTGGACCACCACGGCCAGCCCACCGAGACCTATCCGCTCAACCCCAATGGCAGCCCGGACGGTTTGACATCTGTGACCACCGCCGACGGCCGTTTCACTGTCTTGATGCCGCACCCCGAGCGCGTGTTCCGCAATGTGCAGATGAGCTGGACTTCGGGCGACGTCAATGAACTGAGCCCCTGGATGCGCATGTTCCGCAATGCGCGCCGCTGGGTCGCCTAAAGGCTAGAGGGTCAGGGCGCCACAAAAGGCGCCACAAAAGGCAGCCGCAACACAAAGCGGCTGCCCATTCCTGGCTCGCTGTGCAACTCGATCTGGCCACCCAGAATGCCGGTGACGATGTTGTAGACGATGTTTAGGCCCAGGCCGGTGCCGCCCGAGCCCATCTTGGTGGTGAAGAAGGGATCAAAGGCGCGGCGCTGCACCTCTGCCCGCATGCCGCAACCGTTGTCTTCGACCGTCAGGGTGAAGCTCCGCTCGTCCACCGCGACCGCTCGAATGTGGATGCAAGCCCCGCTCGGTCTCGCTTCAAAAGCGTGCAGATTGGCGTTGAGAATCAGATTGGTCAAGACCTGACCTAGCGGGCCTGGAAAGCTGTCCAGTTCTTGCGTTAGGCTCAGTTCGACCTTGACCTCAACGCCAGCCTTACGCAGCTGGGTGCGCAAGAGACTGAGCACGTCTTCGACGACCGATTGCAAGCTGAAGCGGCGCCGCTGCGCCGAAGTCTGATCGACCGAGATCTGTTTGAAATGCGCGACCAACTCATTGGCGGTGGCCATGCTGCGCAGCATGATGCTGCTGGCTGTTTGGGCATCGTTCAAATAGGCTTCCAGTACCGAGCGGCGCATCTGCCCATGCTCGAAGCTGCGTCGGATTTGAGCGGTCAACTCCTCCAATGTGGAGGCCGTGGTCAGGCAGTTGCCTAGCGGCGTATTCAGCTCATGCGCAATGCCGGCCACCAAGGAACCTAAAGCCGCCATCTTTTCCGATCGCAGCAGCTCTTCCTTCGCTTGGCTAAGCACCGCCTGGGCCTGTTTGAGCTCGGCTGTCCGGCTTTCCACCCTGGACTCCAATTCCGCATTCAGATCCGCCAGCTGCCGCTGGGCCTGTCTTTGCGCGGTGATGTCGCGGGCAATGCCCAAGAAACCGCTGGGCTCACCGGTTTGGGAGCGCACCAGGCTGACGGTCAAGGACACTTCCAAATGGCTGCCGTCCTGGCGAACATAGGTCCATACACGCGTCTCGCTGCCGCTGCTGCGCGCCACTTCGACAAAGACATCAAAGCCCTGGATGGGGCGCCCCAAGCTTGCGCTCAACTCGGCTCCGCGCGCCATGACCTCGCTGGCAAGATGCAAGCGGGCAGGGGACAGGCCCACCATCTCCGCCTGCGTGTAGCCGAGCATGTGTTCGGCACCGCGGTTGAATAAGCTGACTCGCCCCTCCAAATCGGTGGCGATGATGGAAAACTCCTGCGCGGCGTTCAGCACGGCCTGCAGACGATCCAGCGCCAAGGTCAAGGCCGCCTTTGATTCGCGCAATTCGCGTTCCGCGAGCTTGCTTTCGGTGATGTTGCGACCTGTCCCGCGGTAGCCTTTGAAGCGCCCCTGTGCATCAAAAAAAGCACGGCCAGAAATACTGACGTAGCGCAGGGTGCCGTCCTCCGCATATTGGGCATATTCGAAATTTCGAAATGGCTGATGGCGCTCAACCGATGCGATATGCCCGGACCAATCGGTGCCCGGTGCTAAGGCCGGCGACTCCCAGCGTTTGAGTCCGAGCAACTGGGGGCTGCCAACCTGGGTGGCTTCTTCGGTGGAGCGTGAAGTGAAGGTGAATAGAAAGTTCTCGTCCTGCTCCCATACCCAATCAGCGGACAACTCGGTCAGGCTCTTAAAGCGTGACTGCGCGGCCTCCAAATCGGTCTGGGTACGCAGGCTTTGTTCGATCTGCTGCGCCAGCATGCGGTTTTGTTGCAGCAACATACGGCGCCTGTACACCGCCAACGCAGCCACGCCACTCAATGCCGCACTGCCGAGCAGGCTGGCGAAAAACTCCAGACCATAGGCCTTGGCGCGCCAGTCCTGTGTGGCGCCGGGAGCCGCTGAGATCGACCAAGTGGCGCCGGGCAATTGGACCGATTGATGCACGGCTGTTGGCATTGTCGCCAATGCCGGATCGCCCCAGATCGGGGCACGAATCGTGAGGCGATCCGCCTGCAGCTGAAAGACCGCCAGGCGCAGGCTCGCGTGGTCGTTCAATCCCGCCGCACGCATGAACAGGTCCAAATCCGCCACCACCGAGATCACCCCCCAATAGCGACCGGCACTTTGGTCTGAACCTGTGCCTGCGTCTGCCGATGAGCCGGTCGCAGGCAGAAACACCGGCGTGCGCTGGATGATGCCTTGGCCGCCTTGAACCAGTTTGACGGGCCCGACCAGCAAGGGCTGGCCCAGGGCCCGGGCCTGTTGTATCTGGGCGTATTGCAGCGGAACCTCGCGATAGCGCAGATTCAATACCGCCTCGTTACCTTGCAGCGGGTAGACATAATGGGCGACATCATCAGGCGCAGCGACGATGCTGCGCACCTGAGGCAGCAGCTTGACGACACGTCGGTTGAGAGCCTCGAACCGGGCGTTGGAGATGCCGCCGTCCAACTGAATCATGGCCTCAAGGCCAACAGTGGGGCTGAAGGTCGCTTGGGCCACAGCCTCCAAACGGGTTCGGATGGCACTCAATTCGCTATTGAGCTGTGCCTGCTCGTTGGCCAATTGTTGGGTCTGACGCGCCCACAGCAGCACAAATGACAAGCCAAGCCCACCAAGTGCAGCCAACAAGGCTGGCCAATAGGCCAAGCCGCGACGAATCAGGGCGATTCTGGAGCTTTCTGGCCTGTCGGCTGGCGGTGGAAGTTGGCTTTGGCTCATGCTTTGCGCCTGTCTGCCCAATCAGAGTTCATGCAGCGCTGACGGTAACACAGGGCTTGCACGCATAAGTCGAAGTGAAATGAACCGTCGCTGCTGTGAGTTGAACTGCCCGCGCCGCTTAGACTGCGCACTCGCTGCTCATTTAAAACTTCGCTGCTCGTGCACTCGTCTTCTTCAACTTCTTCGTTCAGGCCGACGGCTCGATATCCCAGGCTGGATGCCTTGCGCGGTGCGGCCATCGTCTGGATGGCAGCCTTTCATTTCGCCTTTGATTTGAATCATTTTGGCTGGATCAGCCAGGACTTCTACCGGGATGCTTTCTGGACCGGTCAGCGCACCTTGATCGTCAGCCTGTTTTTGCTGTGTGCCGGCATGGGGCAGGCGCTGGCCCTGCAGCAAGGCTTGAGTTGGCCCAGGTTTTGGCGCCGCTGGGCACAAATAGTAGCTTGTGCGGTGGCCGTGTCTATCGGCTCCTACATGATGTATCCGCGCAGCTTCATCAGCTTCGGAGTGCTGCACGGCATGGCTTTGATGCTCTTGCTGCTGCGCTTTGCCGGGCCTCGCCTGCCAATATGGGCTTGTTGCGCCTTGGGCGCATTCGCCTTGATGGCGCCGCAGCTCTTGAGTCATCCATTCTTCGACTCGCGCTGGACCAACTGGCTGGGGCTGGTGACCCACAAGCCCATCGCTGAAGACTATGTCCCGATCCTGCCCTGGCTGGGTGTGCTGTTTTTTGGGTTTGCACTGGGAAGATGGCTGTTGATCCACCGCGCGTCTTGGTGCCGGGCTGATATTTCGCCAAAGCTCGCGCCGCTGGCTTTGTTGGGGCGCTGGTCGCTGACTTTCTACATGCTTCACCAGCCCGTTTTGATCGGATTGCTCAAGCTTGCCGCTACGATGCGAGGATGAGCTCCAACAAAATTCTTTTCGGCTTTCACGCCGTCACCGTGCGCCTGAAGACGCACCCCACCTCGATCAGTGAAATCCACTACGACACCACGCGGCGCGACCAGCGCATGCGCGCCTTTGTCGACCGCGCCCGCGACGGCGGCGCCAAGCTGATCGAAAGCGATGATGAACGCTTGGCCAAGATCGCCGGCACCACCCGCCACCAAGGCGTGGTAGCCAAGGTGCAGGCGCTGGCAATGCCGCAGTTCCTGGACGATGTGATCGAGACCATTGAGGGCATGCCCCTGGTCTTGGTGCTGGATGGCGTCACCGACCCGCACAACCTGGGCGCTTGCCTGCGCGTGGCCGATGGTGCCGGCGCGCATGCGGTGCTGGCCCCCAAAGACCATGCGGTGGGTCTTAACGCGACGGTAGCCAAGGTCGCCAGCGGCGCAGCCGAGACCGTGCCCTATCTGATGGTGACCAATCTAGCCCGTTCACTCAAGGAGCTGAAGGACTATGACATTTGGGTCGTAGGCACCTCGGATCAGGCCGAGAAGTCCATCTATGACCTGGACTTGAATCGCCCGATCGCCTTTGTGCTGGGCGCGGAAGGGGATGGCCTGCGTCAGCTGACCGCCAAGACTTGCGATGAGCTGGTGCGTATTCCGATGCAGGGTTCGGTGGAGAGTCTGAATGTGTCCGTGGCGGCGGGCGTGTGCTTGTTCGAAGCGCTGCGTCAGCGCACAGCTTCTTCTTCAAACAAAGAGCCAAAACCATGAGCGTCATCGAAGTTCAACACCCGCTCGTTAAACACAAAATCGGCTTGATGCGCGAGGCCGATATCTCGACCAAGAAATTTCGTGAGTTGACCGGCGAAGTCGGGCGCTTGCTGGCCTATGAGGCGACCGCCGACTTCCCGCTCGAGAAAACCACCATTGACTGCTGGAGCGGCCCAACCGAGGTGGACCAGATCGCCGGCCGCAAGGTCACGGTGGTGCCAATTCTGCGGGCTGGCTTAGGGATGATGGACGGCGTCTTGGACATGATCCCTAACGCCAAGATCAGCGTGGTCGGTTTGGCCCGCGACCACGAAACCTTGCAGCCGGTGCACTATTTTGAGCGCTTCGTCGGCCAGTTGGATGAGCGCACGGCACTGATCGTCGACCCGATGCTGGCGACTGGCGGCTCGATGATTGCCACCATCGATTTGCTGAAGAAACGCGGTTGCAAAGACATCCGGGCCTTGGTGCTGGTGGCCGCGCCCGAGGGCGTGGCCGCGCTGACCGCCGCGCATCCGGATGTGCGCTGCTGGACTGCCGCAATCGACAGCCATTTGAATGAGCAGGGTTACATCATCCCGGGACTAGGCGACGCCGGCGACAAGATCTTCGGGACGAAAGAGGGCTAGTAGCCCTCTTTCGATCTTGTAAGCCAACTTTTGATCGGTGATGCTTACACCCAGCCCAGCGCCCCCAGCACGCCACCGCCCAATACCATCCAGACCAAGCTGATCTTTGTCCTGAGGGTCAGCGCCAAGGTAGCAGCCATCAGCGCCAAGGTGCTCCAGAGATGCTCAGGCGTCGTCAGGAAGGGCTGGGCCAATAGCCAGCCTGTTGCCAGCAACAGGCCCAAGGTGATAGGAGCCATACCGGCCGTGAAGGCGCGTACACCGATGCTGTCCCGGTTATTGCGCGCCCAGCGGGTAGCGGCCAGCACCAAGGTGGTGGAGGGCAGCATGATGCCGGCCATCGCGGCAAAAGCCCCCGCTAGCCCAGCGACATTCCAGCCCAGTACCGCGACGAACAAAACGTTGGGGCCTGGTGCAGCCTGCGCCAGGGCGATCGAGGCGGTGAACTGCGTGTCGCTGAGCCAATGTTGCTCACCGACCAAGTAACGATGCATTTCTGGAGCAGTGGTGATGGCTCCACCAATTGACAGCAGCGACAGCGTCAAGAAGTGCAAGAACAAGGCCCAGAGATCGGGCTGAGCTGCCGTCATGCTGCAGCCTTGTCTGCTTGCCTCAGGCGCCACCAAGCCACCGCCATGCCCAGCCCCCCAAGACTTAGCAGCAGTTGCGGCAAGGGCAGGCGCAACACCACCACGGCCACAATCGTCGCCAAGGCCAGCAGCAGTGCAGCCAGTCTTCCTAGCGGGCTCTTTTTCAGGCTAGGCAACAGCTTGCAGCCGGTGGCCATGATCAAGCCGGCCGAGACCGCCCCCATGCCGCGCAAGGCATTGCTGATCAAGGGTAGATGGGCAAATTCGCCGTACAACGCCGCCATGCCAATGACGATCAGAGAAGGAAACGCCAGCATCCCGGCCAAGGCTACAAAAGCGCCCCTGGCGCCGAAGAAACGGTCGCCCAGCATCAATGAGATGTTGACGATATTCGGCCCGGGCAGCACCTGTGCAATCGCAAAGGTGTCCAAAAATTCTTCCCGGCTGAGCCAGCCCAGGCGTTCAACCAGTTCGCGCTGCGCTACTGCCAGCACTCCGCCGAAGCCTTGCAAGGCCAGCCGATTGAAAGCCCAAAACAGCTCGGAGAGCGAGGCAGGGCCGGCATTCGCCATCACCGCATGACCCGCAAGGCCTCCGGGTTGACGATATTCGTCGGCTCGGACTTGATGAAGTTCAGCACATTGTCAAAAGCGGCATTGAGATAGAGCTCATAGCTATCTTGTTCGACATAGCCAATATGCGGCGTGCACACCGCATTCTCCAGGCGCAGCAAGGGGTGACCCTGCAAGATGGGTTCGCTCTCGAACACATCAATAGCGGCCATGCCGGGGCGGCCGCGATTCAATGCCGAGACCAAAGCGCCCTCGGTCAGCAGTTCGGCTCTGGAAGTGTTGACGAAGAGGGCGGTGGGCCGCATGCGAGCCAAATCTTCGGGGCCGATCAAGCCCCGCGTCTGCTCGCATAAGCGCAGATGGACCGTGAGCACATCGCTGGTCTCGAACAGCGCCTCTCTGCTTGTTACAGCGACGTACCCGTCCGCTTCAGCGCGCAAACGAGAGGCCTCGCTGCCCCAGACCTGCACCTGCATGCCGAAAGCTCGCCCATAGCCGGCGACAATTTGGCCGATCTTGCCGTAGCCCCAAATCCCGAGCGTCTTGCCCCGCAAGACCATGCCGAGCCCAAAATTTGGCGGCATTGAGGCCGCCTTCAAACCCGACTGCTGCCACACGCCATGCTTCAGATTGCTGATGTAATGGGGCAAGCGGCGCATCGCGGCCATGATCAAGGCCCAAGTCAGCTCGGCCGGCGCGGTTGGCGCGCCGACTCCTTCGCAAACCGCGATACCGAGTTTGGTGCAGGCCTCAACGTCGATATGGGCACCGACTCGGCCGGTCTGAGCGATCAGCTTGAGCTTGGGCAGCTTTTCCAGTAGTTGCCGGCTGAACTGGGTGCGCTCGCGGATCAATACCAGCACTTCGGCGTCGCGCAGACGCACCGATAACTGGCCTATGCCCTTGACCGTATTGGTGAAGACCTTGGCATTGAGATGCTCTAGCTTGGCCGCACAGCGCAATTTGCGCACCGCGTCTTGGTAGTCGTCGAGGATGATGATGTTCATACTTGAGCCGCATTCTGCCTTGCTCGCAGCAAGTGTCATAAATTGGCGCTAGCGATGACGTCTTTCCGCAGGCTCAGCGGGATTCTCCGGGCGCTCTGTCAGGATAGTTTTGAGCCAAGGCCGCCATCAAGCTGAGGCGGTGCTGCTGGGCTCGACCAAGTTCCGGTTCCAGATCCTTGGGGACAGCGGCGAGCAAGCTGGCATGCAACAGCCACAGCTCAATCGGTTCGCTGGCGTGACGCACCAGCGTTTGTAAGTGGCGACCCATCTCGCCCGGCACTTCCGCCGCGACGCGCAGGAATGCGAGTTTGAGCTCAACGAAAGCGCGACGCGTTGCGATGCGCCCCCGGCGCTCGTTGGACCGGCCTACGCAGGCATAGGACCAGGGCGGAGGAAAGTGCGGAATGTCGCGCAAGGTCAGATGCAGGCTCATCAATGCTTGGCCACTCGTGTTGGACCCGATGCACCGAGATTCTGGCTGCCGAAACCAAAGCTGGCGCCAAACTGGAAATGGGCATTGAGTCGGCTCAGACGCACTTCGGCCTCGGCCTGCGAGAAGGCTCGGGCGACCTCCGTGTACAGCCAGGTGCGCAGATGCCACAGATCTCGCAGACTTCGGCTGCGTTGAATGCTGCGCTGCAACTCTTCGATATCGCCGCTGTGCAATCCACTCAGGCAAGCCTCGAAGGCCGCGCGTGCGTTCGGCACGTTGTGCAAGAGCACGCTTTGGCAGGGCAGGGCAGTGCCTAAAGGGTCAGCCTCACCCGGCATCAAACGCAGGAGGGACTGCCAAATGGAGTCCGCGCCCTGAGCGCTTGGGCGGCTTGGCGGGCATTCGGTGCTGCGCCCCGAAATCGAAAAGCGCGAGGCCCCGAGCGCGTTTGCTGACGAGGACGCTACGCGTGTCCTGGCCCAACGAGTCAGAATTGCATTCAGCATTTTTAGCTCTACTTATAGCGACCGGTATCGGCCGTCTCCCCCTCCAGAGGGCTTGCATGAATTTTCGTCAGCCGGGGCTAGAACTGAAGCACAAAAATAGCCGGTACCGACAGCCTTTTTCGCCTGTGTCAAGGGTATGCCCGCAGAGTTCGCTGCCGCGGAGCCAGGAATTGCCGCCAATTCCCCGGCCTAATCAAGCCGCCCGTTTTGGGGCAGGGCTCTAACATCGCTTAAGCCTTCACGAGCCGCGTTTTGCGGACCTATCGCCATGGACAAAACCACTCCCGCTACAAAAAACACGCTCGCCAGCAGCCCGGAGCTTGAGCAATTGCTTGATCTGGCACGCTCCGGTGCGATGGAACTCAGTGTGTTGATGGAAAAGGCCGATAAGTTGCAGCGGGAGGGCTTGATCGATGCTGCGATCTTGCTCTATCAAAACTGGACGACCCATACCAAATCTGTCTTATTGCATGTGGCTTGCTACAACTTGGGCACCTTGCTGGGGTCAAGGAACCGACATGCCGAAGCCGAAAAAGTCTACGCGACCGCTCTTGCGCTGAGTCCGACATTCACGCAGGCTCGCCTGAACATGGGCCATCAGTTGGAACATCTGGGGCGTATCGAAGAGGCGCTCGGTGAGTGGAGAAAGGTGTTCGAGGACAAGGCACTGGACAGAGCCAATCCCGCCGTGCTGGAACTCATACTGCACGCTTTGAACAATTCGGCAAGGCTGCTGGAGACACAGCGCCGCTTGGCGGAATCACAAGTCTTGATGCGACAAAGCCTTTTGCTGAAGGCTGGTCAAGCTGATGTGATCCAGCACTATGTCCACATCCGCCAGAAACAATGTGATTGGCCCGTCTATCAGCCCATCGGTGCTGTGACACACAATCAATTGCTGGTGGGCACATCGCTTTTGGCTATGTTGAGCGCCAGTGATGATCCTGCCCTTCAGTTAATGGCGGCGCAGCGATTTGTGCACGAGAAGGTGCTACCTTACAAAGATCGGCCGCTGCATGAGCTTGCGACGGCACGCCAGCCTCGAAATGGACGTATCAAGATCGGCTACTTGTCCGGCGACTTGTGCATGCATGCGGTCGGCCTGTTGACGCCCGAATTGTTCGAGTTGCATGACCGCGAACGCTTCGAGGTGTATGCCTTTTGCTGGAGTCGTGAGGACGGCTCAGAGCAGCGGGCGCGCATCTTGAAGGCGATGGACCACCATGTGCGTCTAGCCGGTGTCGATGACCTGACCGCCGCGCGTTTGATCGCCGAAGCTGGTATTGACATCCTGGTCGACCTGCAAGGCCTGACCAACGGCGCTCGACCTAACATCCTGGCCTACCGTCCGGCCCCGATTCAGGTTAGCTATTTGGGCTTGCCCGGTACATCGGCCTTGCCCGGCGTGGACTGGATCATTGCCGACCGCTTCGCAATGCCGCCCGAGTACCTGCCCTATTGCACCGAGCGCCCGATCTATCTGCCCAATTGCTACCAAGTCAGTGACCGGCAACGCGAAGTCGGGCCGGCCCCTAGCCGTGCGCAATACGGGCTGCCCGAGAGCGCTTTCGTCTACTGCTCATTCAACAACAACCACAAATTCAACGAAGAAGTGTTCTGCAGTTGGATGCGCATCCTGGAGCAAGTTCCGGGCAGCGTGATGTGGCTATTGGCCGATAACGAATGGGCCAAGGCCAATATGTTGCGTGTGGCGGCCGAGCACAATGTGCTTGAAGAACGACTGATTTTTGCGCCTCGGGCGGCACCGCCGGACTACTTGGCGCGGTTTGCCTTGGCGGATCTATTCTTGGATACCTTCCCCTATAACGCCGGCACTACAGCGAGCGACTGTTTGTGGATGGGAACACCCATCCTGACCCGCTCAGGACGCAGCTATATCTCGCGTATGGCGGGCAGCTTGCTGAATGCCGTTGGTTTGCCTGACTTGATTACGTTTAGCCTGGCCGAATACGAGTCCAGGGCGGTTCAGCTGGGTCAAAACCCGGCCCGGATTGAATCCTACAAGCGCTATTTGCGTGACCATGGCCGCAGCTCGGCATTGTTTGACATTCCCACCGTTGTGCGCGATCTTGAGCATGAGTTTGAACGCATGGCTTTGTCTCAGCGACGGGGTGAAACACTGCACGCATGAGGATGATGAATTCGCGCAGTTCTGTTTACGCGTACCCCAATTACAGCAAGGATTAACGTGTCGCAGCGTCACGATCCCTTTTTTGACGGCAATGCTGCTGCAGCAGGCAAAGGCTTGAGGCTGGCCGCCGATAGCTCCGTTGCCAGCGAGCCTTCGGTTCCCGATCCGCTGCAAGGTCTGGCTGAGCAGCCCATGGGCGACCCACTGCTGACCGCACTCGCTTGGGTAACGCGCCATCATGGCCGGCCTCGCTCGGCCGAGTCACTGCGGGCCGGCGCTCCGGTTGAAGGGCCATTGGCGCCCGATCAAGCACTGCGAGTCATGCGTGAGGCCGGATACAACGCCGGCCTGCTGCGCAAATCAATCGACGATATCAACCCCTTGTTGATGCCGGCAGTGCTGCTGCTCAACGAGGGTGATGCGTGCGTGCTGGTCAAGCGATTGGACGACGGCACAGAGCCTACAGGCGGCCGTTATGAAGTAGTGTTCCCCGGGCCAGAAGCCGCCAGCTGCACGGCACTCACTTCGGAACTGGAGCCCGAGTACAGCGGCTTTGTGCTGGTTTCGTCGCCGCAGGAACAGTCGCAAGCGCACACGCGCAACACCCGGGACGAGCCGCTGCTGCGGGTAGCCGGTGAACACTGGCTGTGGGGCACTTTGAAGCGCTTCGTCCCCTATTACCGCTCGGCCATGTTGGCAGCGCTGCTGAGCAATGTTTTGATGCTTGTGTCGGGCCTGGTCACTTCGGTGATCTACGACAAGGTGATTCCCAATCAAGCGCTGGTGACGCTTTGGACCCTCGCGGTAGGGGCAGGCGTAGCCTTGATATTCGATATGTTTGCGCGCCAGTTGCGCAGCCATTTGATTGACTTGGCCGGCCGCAAAGCCGACATGATCATCGGCGCCAAGCTGTTCAGACAGACGCTGGGCGTGCGCATGGAGCACAAGCCCGAGTCGGCCGGCTCCTACGCGCATTACCTGGCTCAGATTGAGGTGGTGCGCGAGTTCTTCACCTCGGCGACGATGTCGGCCTTGACTGATTTGCCCTTCATTATTCTGTTCGTTGCCATGACTTTTGTGATCGGTGGCCCTCTGGGTTGGGTGCTGGTGCTCACGATTCCCTTGATTCTGGCCTTGACCTATGGAATTCAGGGCTATTTGCGCAAGGCCATGCGCACCAATATGGCCGAAACCGCCGAATTGCAAGGGACGCTGGTCGAAGCCATTGAGGGCCTTGAGGATGTCAAGACATCGGGCGCCGAGGGCCGGTTCCTGCGCCGCTATGAAACCAGCACCTCCATTGCCGCCGAATCCTCGCTGCAGGCGAGAAACATGTCGAGTTGGAGCAGCAACATCACGATGACGCTGCAGCAGTCCATCAACTTGGTCATGCTGGTCTGGGGCGTGTACCTGATCCAAGATGGCTTGATCACTGCCGGCGCCTTGATCGGCGCGGTGATGTTTGCCGGACGCGCCATCATGCCGCTGGGTAGTCTCGTGAGTTTGGCGACGCGCTATCAAGGCGCTCGCGCTGCGATGCTATCGCTGGACCGCATGATGAACTCCCCGACCGAGCGCGACGGCAGCCGCAACTATGTGCCGCTGACCCAGGTCAGTGGCAAGCTTGGGCTCCATGATGTGGGTTTCTCTTACCCAATGGTGGGCCAAGGCGAAGCTCCAAAGATTTTGAAGGCCGTCAATCTACGCTTGCAGGCCGGCGAACGCGTCGCTGTGCTTGGCCGTATCGGCAGTGGCAAGTCAACCATCCTGCGCCTTCTGGCCGGCTTGTATCAGCCCACCGAGGGGATGGTGGATGTAGACGGCATTGATTTGCGCCAGGTCGACCCGGCCGAGTTCCGTGCCCGTGTAGGCTTTGTGTCACAAGAGCCGCGGCTCTTCCACGGCACGCTGCGCGATAACGTCTTGATGGGCCGCGCCCACTTGGACGCGGGGCGCCTGGTCGAGGTAGCCCGACTGACGGGCTTGGACCGCGTGGTGGCCGGTCATCCCAAGGGCTGGGACTTGCCCGTGGGTGAAATGGGCGGTCTTCTTTCAGGCGGTCAGCGTCAACTGGTGGCGCTGGCTCGCAGCCTGGTCACCAAGCCACAAATATTGCTGATGGATGAACCCACCAGTTCCATGGATGCCCAGTCCGAGATGGCCTTTTTGCGTCAACTTCGCGACGCCGCCGGTACTTGCACCTTGGTGGTTGTTACCCACCGTCCGGCGGTCCTGGAGTTGGTCGCCCGCATCGTCGTGGTGGACAACGGGCGGGTGGTGTTGGATGGACCGCGTGATCAAGTCCTTGCCGCTTTGTCGGGGGTGCGACCTAGTGCCGCAACTGCTGAAGCTGCAAGCTCCAACGGAGCCGGTGCCAATTTGCATATGCACCCATCGGCCCAGCCGGTGCAACGCTCAGCATCGGTATAAGCGATGAGTATCAAAAACAAGGCGGGCGGAATGGCCCTGAGCCGAGAAGAGGGCATGTTTGTCTCGGGCTTGAACCACGCCCAGATCGAGGAGCCCTTGCCTCATGCGATGTGGGCGATCTACCTGATGTTGATCGCCGTCACCGTCGCGATCACATGGTCGGCACTGGCGACCGTGGACGAAGTTACGCGCAGTGATGGCCGTATTGTGCCCGACGGCCGTGAGCAAGTCATCGCCAGTCTGGAAAGTGGCATCTTGCGCGAACTCTATGTGCGCGAGGGCGAGGAAGTCGAGGAGGGTGAGGAGTTGGCACGACTTGACCCGACACGCGTCGAAGCGCAGCAAAACGAAGGTCAGGCCAAACGCATCGCGCTGAAGGCGCAAGCAGCCCGGCTGACTGCTGAGGCAAGTGCCAAGCCACTCGTCTTCCCGCGCGAGGTGCTGGCGGTGCCACGCATCGCCGAGGCCGAAATGGAGGCCTATGAGGCGCGCCGACGCTTGATGGACGAGGCAGTCAGCAGCATTGCGCGCAGCAGTGGCTTGCTGGCACGCGAACAAAAGATGGCGCAAGACATGGCGGCCAAAGGGCTGATGTCCGACGTGGAGGTGATGCGCTTAAGCCGGCAAGTCAATGAGCTACAGCAGCAACGTGCCGAACGCATCAGTCGCTTCAGGCAAGAGGCCAGCGGTGAATTGGTGCGGATTCAAAACGAGTTAGCCCAACTCGATGAGCAGATGGTGGTGCGCGAGGATGCCATGACAAGAACGGTCTTCAAATCTCCGGTGCACGGCGTGGTCAAGAATATTCGCGTCAGCACCGTAGGCGGGGTGGTCACTGCCGGTGCGCCCATCATGGAGATTTCGCCGATAGGGCCACGGGTGCTGATCGAAGCGCGCGTCAAGCCACGCGATATTGGCTTTGTGCGGGTCGGGCAGCTTGCCGAAGTCAAACTTTCGGGCTATGACTACAACGTCTATGGTGGCCTGACTGGCCGCATTCAGTACATCAGCCCTGACGCCATGGGTGAAACGGACAAGGGCGCAGAGGGCGGCTATTACCGGGCCACCGTGGCCGCCGAGCGCAATAACTTGCGCTTCAAAGGTAAAACCCTTCCTGTGATTCCCGGCATGACCGCAACTGTCGAGATCAAGACAGGTGAGCGCAGCGTACTGAGCTACCTGGTGCGCCCAATGATGAAATCCCAAGAAGCGTTGCGCGAGCGATAGGAAAGTTCGTCACTCCCTCATAAAGGGGCGGCAACCGCCCCTAATCGAGACTTCGGTGTGACACCAAACGTGATGTAGTAGCGGTATCGGGGAACAACCTCTTTGCCGTGACTTTTCCATCATGTCCAAAACACTTGTGCTGTCGTTGCTAATGGGTCTGGGCTTATGGGCTGCGGTCACGCCTGGGCCAGCGCAGGCGCAGGCCAAAAGTCAGAGTCGTTGCGCCGAGGACGAAGCAGGCCCATCGCGGGCAGGGCGCGACGCCACCATGGTCGAAACCAATGTCACGGACCCGCGCATCCAGTTGCAGGAACTTGTCGGATTAGCCTTGCAACGTAGCCGCTCGATTGGCGCCTTGAAATTGCTAAGCCAAGCCGCCGAGGCCGACGTGGCCGAAGTCAAGGCCTCGCGCATACCCCAGGTGAACTTGCTCGGCAGAGCCGGCTACATGGGCCATGCGGTACCGGGGGCAAACACGCTCACGGGGTCGCAAGGCAGTGCTACCATCAGCGTCACAGCACCGCTGTATGACGCTGGACGAATCACCAAACTGACCGAGTGGCGGGTTCAATTGGCCAACGCGGCCAAATATGGTCAAAGCAGTGCCGAAGAGCAGGTGGCCTTGCAGACCGTTAGCTTGGCTTTGGACCGTAGCCGTTACAGCTTGCAAGCTCAGGTCTACACCCAATATGTACGAAAAATGGCCTGTTTGGTGGAATCGCTCGAGGTCATCACCAAAGCCGATAAGGGCCGCGCCAGCGAGTTGGTACAGGCGCAAAAAAGTCTGCAACAGGCCGATTTGCAGTATGAGCAAACCCTTTCAGCGATGCGTCAGACCGAGATCAAAATGCGCCGCTTTGTGGGTGACCAGCTCCCTGTCAGTGCAAGCCTGAGCACAGTGCTGGCGCAACTGCCCGATTTGGCCGAACTGCAAGCGGATATCTTGCAAGCCCCTGATGTAGCGCAGGCTGCCGCGCAAGCAAGCGCACAACGCAGTTATGCCGAATCTGTCTTGGCTGGTCAACGCCCCAGCGTCAGTTTATTGATGAACGGCACGACGCTGGCTGGTGTCGGTCGCTCAAGCGACTGGATTGGCGGCGTGACGGTTAATATTCCACTCATTCAACCCGGTGCAGACGCGAGCTTGCAGGCCGCCAAGAGCCGCTATCATGCAGCCAGCTTGCAGCGTGATGAAACCGTGGAGGTCAAACAATATCGCTTGTTGGAGACTTACGAAACCGCCACCTCTGCCTTGGACAGGGCGCGGCGAGTCGTGGAAATTCTGCGCAATAGCGACAGGGTGCGGGCCTCCACGCTGCAGCAATGGCAGCAACTGGGCCGCCGCTCTCTGTTCGACGTGATGGCTGCCGAGGGTGACTACTATTCGATGCGAGTCGCCCATGTGAATGCGCTATTCGATGCGCAGCAACTAGTCGCGTTGATGTGGTCGATGGGGCGGGGGGTGCTGACACCACTGCGTTGAATGAATAAGAAACCCGTAATCGAGGCAAAAACATGAGCAAGAAGAATCTCAATATTGGCATGGCCGGCGCCGGTTTATCGTGTGCGGTGATCGCCCGAGAGCTGGCAGAGCAAGGGCACCAACTGAATCTGTTTGATCGTCGCGCTCATGTGGCTGGCAATTGTCATACTGAGAGAGATGTTGGCACAGGTGTCATGGTTCATGTCTATGGGCCACACATATTCCATACCGACGATGACGAGGTATGGACTTTTGTCAATAAGTACATGCGGTTCATGCCTTACGTGAATCGTGTCAAAGCGACGACCGGTGGGCAGGTCTACTCGCTGCCGATCAATCTGCACACGATCAACCAGTTCTTTGGCAAGACCCTGAATCCAGCGGAGGCCAAGGCATTCATCGAGGAACAAGCTGACACCTCGATTATCGAGCCGCAAAGCTTTGAAGAACAGGCGCTTCGTTTCATCGGCCGGCCGCTCTACGAAGCGTTCTTTCGCGGCTACACGCTTAAGCAGTGGGAGGTGGATCCAACCCGCCTGCCGGCTGCCATCCTGAAGCGCTTGCCTGTGCGCTTCAATTACAACGACAACTACTTCTTCCACAAGCACCAGGGCATGCCGGAAGAGGGTTACACCAAAATGGTCGAGCGCATCCTTGACCATCCCAATATTACGGTGACGCTCAATGCCGAGTTGCACGCTGATGATATCGACGCATACGACCACGTGTTCTGGTCGGGACCAATGGACGGATTCTTTGGTTACGACCTTGGGCGCCTGCCCTATCGGACGCTTGACTTTCAGCGATTCGAAGGGCGAGGTGACCTGCAGGGCTGCGCGGTAATGAACTACACCGAAGAAAGTGTGCCTTACACTCGAATTACGGAGCACAAGCACTTCTCGCCGTGGGAGGAACATGAGCAATCGGTGTGTTACCGGGAGTTCAGTCGCAGTTGCGGTCACCTGGACACTCCCTATTACCCGGTACACCTGACCGACGGGGATGATCTCGTGCAGTCCTACAAGGCGCGTGCGCAAGGTCTTGCCAAAGTGACCTTCGTCGGTCGACTGGGCACCTACCGTTACATGGACATGGATTTGACGATACGCGAGGCTATGAATTCGGCCCGTGACTTCTTGGCCGGCTTAAGCAGCTAGACCATCGCAGCTGCGATGGGCAAATAATGTAACGCATCAAGCCTGACGGGTAATGCCTCAGGCTACTACCTCAAAAGCATGTGCCAGACCTGCAACCTCACGTTCGAAAATCATCCGCTCCCGCAGAACTGCCTGGCGAGCAGGTAGAGACAGATCCAGATACAGTTCGTATTGCTGCATCAGCTGCTGCGCTCCCGCGAGCACCGGGTCCACTTGATCTGGTTTGAAGTAGCACTCTTCAGGCAATTTGTAGTCGCGAGCTGCACCTACATCCAGTGCAAACACGCAGCAGTTGCGCAGTAACGCCTCGCGTGCCAGTCGATCCTTGCCAGGGAACGTACCCAGATCAATGAACAGCTTGCTGCTGTTCAAAGCTTCATAGACTTGAGCGCGTGACATGGCGCGTATCAAGTGCACTTTCGTCTGACAGCGAGCCTCCAATTGCGCCGCGATGGAGCCGACGTCATACAAAACCTTGTGATTGGCGTTCAACGCAATACCGGTCTTAGGCATTGGCAAAGGCTCCGCCGTGCCTGGTGTGTAGTCGGACAGAGGCACCGTGCGTTTGAAGCCCAGGGCCTGTATCACCTGATGTGCATAGCCGGACTGGTAGCCGTGCAACACACGCTCGCTACGCAAGCTGTTGAGGTTGACTTTCTGAACCGACAAAAACTCGAAGGCGTTGTCTACGCTGAGCCACCACACCATCGGTTTACAGGTATGGAAATAGCGTAACCAGTGCACATAGGTCTCGGCCAGCACGACGCAGGTGTCGGGTCCCATGACAATCTGGTCGGCCAATCGGGTGCGGTACTTGGCGTAGTCAGCGACAGTATTAGGTCTGGGCTGGATGCCAAGTGCTATTCCCTCGCCCAGACCATTGTTGCGCAAAAGTCCGTCGAGCTCCGGCAGATCACTGGGCAGGACGTACCAAACACGCGCGTCATGCCCCTGTCGGAGAAGCGAGTCGGACAACTGATGCAGTGCTTCGGGGCCTCCGGTCTGAACACCGTGGGGAATCAGGATGATGATCTGTTTCATCGCGAATGTATCCTAGTAGGGCTCAACTCAAGCCAGCTAAACGTTCTTGGAGACGCAAGGCCGAAGCCGGTGCAAGTTGCTGCAGGGCGGGGAGGAGGAAGTTGCTGCGAGCCTTGACAACACGATCCGACAAGTGCTCGACCAGGAAGTCCGGCACTTTCCGGTAGACCGAGGGCAGGTGAAAAATGCCATGAAAACCAAAGGTCGGGAAGGGCACAGCTGGGTATTCCACCGAGAAGTGCGCAGCAATTGCTTTGGGCGCGAAGCGGCAGCCTAGATTTTCGAGCTCGTCGCGCTTCGTGCGGCAAATGAATAGATCTTCTGCTTCTGTCTCGTCTGCATAGTCCAATCCCGCTGCAGCCTGCACTAGGCGTTTGGAACGCCATGAGAATCCGCCGTTTCCCACCTCGTATTGTTCGAAATTGGGCCAAGGTGCGCCGATGTAGTCGTAATGATAAAAATGCGGCGAGAACTGGTCGGCATTGAGGATGAACCCATCGTACTGAACGACCAACACAAAGTCACATTCCAAGCGCACAGCCAAGTCCTTGACGATCAGTTTGTTGTACTCAGCCATCGAACGCAACGGTGGTATCTCGATCAAGGCCAAACCCGGCCAAGCCTCAGGCTGGTCGGAATAGATCAACACCTGATCGAAATGCATGGCACTCAAGCAGAGTCGAAGTGCCTGATGGGCCAGCACATGCATATCAGTGTCGGCGATTGCAATCGCCAGAGTAGGTTTGTGGGTCTTGATCAAAGCAGGGCCATCAATTGGTGTGTCACGGTGGCCCAGGAGTACTCCTGCGCGAGTTGCTCTCGCGCCTGCTTGCGCAGCGCTGGGTTGGGCAGTTGTCGATCGACCACAAGACGCATTGCATGGATCAGGTCTTCCAACTCGGGCATCACGAACTGACCGTGCACCTGAGGTTGATCGGCCGTGGTGCCGGGGCGGGTACTTAGCTGGTAGCTTAGCGCCGGCGACACGAAGTCGTCTGTGGCGCCCCCGCCGCTGACGATCACATGCGTGCCGCAGCCCATAGCCTCCAACACCGGCAGATTGAATCCCTCGGCGCGGTAAGGCGAGACATAGGCGTCCGACAGACAGTAAAGCGAACGAATCTGGCTCAGATTGAGGCTGGTCGACAGGATTGAGATGCCGTCGCGCACTTGGGCGCTGTTGAGCTGGGGCATGCGGCTGGTCAGCTCGGCGAAGATGCTTTCCACGCCCAGGCCGTAAAGTCCCTTGTGGTCCTTGAGGATCAGGCGCACTGGTAAGCCCAGCAGACGCAACTGGGCAAAGGCCAAGATCAGCAGATCCAGCCCCTTGTTCCAGGTCGCCACGCCGACATTGCAAAACACTGTCTCATGCGGCTTGACGCCCAAGGCGAGGCGGGCTTGCTCGCGCTCTTCGGACGTCATTGGATGAAACGTATCGGCCTTGAAGCCATGCGGCACTACCTTGACCTTGTCCGGCGCAAAGCCGTAGTCCAGCAGGCGTGCACACGACCATTGGCTGGGGGTGATGACGATATCGTCGCCAACCGTGAGGCGATTTGGGCTCAGCTCGGCAGGTTCGAAGCTCTTGCCCGTGAGGCCGAACTCGGTGACCACGAAGGTGACGTTGCGGCGCGCCGAGCCCGCCTCGCCTAAGCGAACCGGGGAGGCAATGCGCAGACAGACGTCGATGGGCTCG
Source organism: Roseateles albus (assembly GCF_028595345.1). Classification (NCBI taxonomy): domain Bacteria; kingdom Pseudomonadati; phylum Pseudomonadota; class Betaproteobacteria; order Burkholderiales; family Sphaerotilaceae; genus Roseateles; species Roseateles albus. The sequence goes on from NZ_JAQQXT010000010.1 coordinate 225,404, forward strand.
CCGCCAGGTGCGGGCAGGCCGGCGATGATGGCGCTCTCCTCGGCCGAGAAACCGGAATCGAGCTTGTTGCTATTCCAGTGAGGAAGGAAATAGGAAACGTCGCGGTGGCAGATGCGCCACCCCGAATGCTTGACCATTTCCAAAATCTGGTTCTGGTTCACCATGGCGATGGAGTGATTTATTCCGCGCCAGCCTTCGATGCACAGTGTTCTCAAAGCTTCTCCTGCAGCTGCCCTGCGCTGCAGCTTGGGCAGCAATGGGACGGTTTGTAGGGAAGGAGTGTGGCAGCTGCTTTTTGAGGCCAAGCGCGAAAAAGCATGGGGTTAGTCCCATAACTGCGGAGCCATGGACAGCCAAGATGGGCAGGGACGATCAGTAGTGGACGCTAAAGCTCAGGTTCAACGGACCCGCAGGCCCTGTAGTGATCTGGCGTTGTGAAAGATCAGTTCAGTTGAAGCGGGCCTGTCCGAATTTCTGTGTGTGAGGCTCAATGAACCTTCACTGATTTCGTGAAGCTGGCTGAGTATCTTACGGGCTCGATTTCGTGAACCGATCTTCGTAGAGGATCGCGAACTGGTTCA
>NZ_JAQQXT010000011.1:0-190359 GCF_028595345.1 Roseateles albus
GCACGGCATGGCCGCCAACTGGCCCGAGCTGCTCGCGCACTGCCGACATGCCGCATTGGAGCCCGAGGCGCTGGTGGACCAGTTGCTGAAGGCCGAAGGGGCCGAGCGGCAGGTGCGCTCAATCGGCTACCAGATGAAGGCCGCGCGCTTCCCCGCGCACCGCGACCTCGCAGGGTTCGAGTTCGGCAACAGCACCGTCGATGAAGCGCTGGTGCGCAGGCTCCACAGCACTGCCTTCACCGAGACCGCGCACAACGTCGTCTTCATCGGCGGGCCTGGCACCGGCAAAACGCATTTGGCCACGGCGCTGGGCGTGGAGGCCATCCAACGTCACGGCAAGCGGGTTCGCTTCCACTCGACGGTGGAGTTAGTCAACGCGCTGGAGGCCGAGAAGGCGGCCGGCAAGGCCGGCCAGATCGCGCACCGGCTGATGTACGCCGACCTGCTGATCTTGGACGAACTGGGCTACCTGCCGTTCAGCCAGGCCGGCGGCGCGCTGCTCTTCCACCTGCTGTCCAAGCTCTACGAGCACACCAGCGTGGCGATCACCACGAACCTGAGCTTCGGCGAATGGAGCAGCGTCTTCGGCGACGCCAAGATGACCACGGCGCTGCTGGATCGTCTCACTCATCACTGCCACATCGTCGAGACCGGCAACGAATCCTGGCGCTTCAAGCACAGCAGTTCAACGGCAGCCACGAGACCCAAGTCTTCCAATCCACGCAAGAAAGGAGCTTCATCCAAGGACGAGAATCAATCCCAATCTACTGACGCAGGCACCTTGGGGTAGCCTCTAGCAGTGGGTCAGTATTGCGTGATCGCGGTGGGTCAGTTCGATGCAATCGCCAACAGCGACGTCGCCGTACTGATCGGCATGAATGGCTCCGGCAAGTCCCAGGTGATGGAGCTCATCGCCGAGGTCTTCTCTTACCTGGAGCGCAAGCAACGCCCGGACTTCCGCGTCAGAGAACCGCTCGGATACGACTTTCGTGTCACATACCAGTTGTCGTCGGTCCTTTTTCAGGGAAGCCGCCGCTATGCGATCGATTCTCGAGGCGGCATTCAGGTTGAGGTCTACGAATCGCCCACCAATCCGGGAGTGGCGCAGCTCAACCTGCCAAACGCTTGGCTTCCTGTCCAGGGCATTGATGGGCTGGATGACGTAGTGTTGCCTCGACTCGTTGGGTACGCATCAGGTCTCTCCGAGAACTTGCAACGACCCTTCATGAGAAACGCTTTGCAGTTTCACGACGTGATCCGGGTGCGATCCAGGCTGAAAGAGGAACTCGCCCAGCCTCACGTGGACGAACGTCGGACGATTGAAATCAATCGAAGATTTTTGACTCGGCACCGTGGGGTCTTTGGCGCGGAGGGCGAGGCCGATGGCCCGGAGCTGTTCCGCCTGCGGGAATCTGACACCGTTGCCCCCAAGAGTCTGTTCCTCGACTACGACTGTTCGGCGTTGCTCATCGCGCTCTTGGGCATGTTGCCCGCCGGTGACCGAAATGCGATTTGGGGTGAGATACCGTTTCGGCATCCATCACGCGCCATCATTCGGTTTGACCTGAGGAGCCAGTCCACTGCCGGCGACAACGCGCGCGATATCCAGAGGCTGATCGAGCTGGCTGGCCCTGACAAGCTGAAGCCACTTTCGGCGAAAGCATCGGAGGAGCAGTTCGAGTTGGTCCAACTGGAGTACCTTGCTGGCGACATTGAACTCGACTTTACCGACCCGCAGGTTCTTGGGCGTATGCATGACAACGCGCGCAGTCCGAGTCAGTGGTTCGCAGCGCTCTACAAGCTGCAGCTTTTGGGCGTGAGCGCCTGGTCAGGCGAGGTTAAGAAGTCGCTGAGGAAAGACGGCTTCCAGGGGCACGTGAAGAAGCCCCTCAAGGGGAAGCTGCCACTGTCGGTGCAAGAGCTCTGGATGTCTGACGGACAACGCGAGGTAGCGCTTGATGACCTGAGTGACGGCGAGCTTCAACTTTTGCTCACGCTTGGTGCGGTCCGGCTGTTCGGTGACGATGAGACCTTGTTTCTCTTCGACGAACCGGAAACTCATCTCAATCCCAGTTGGCGAACGCGCTTCCACTTGGACTTCGAGCAAGCCAACCGGGCACACGGTTCTGCACAGGCTTTGGTTTCGTCGCATTCCCCGTTTCTGGTTTCGTCTCTGCCGAAACATGCGATCTACCATTTCAAGAAGACCGATCAGATGACTTCTATGGAAACGCCGGACAGCGAGACTTTCGGCGCATCGTTTGAGCTGCTGATCAAGAGACATTTCGACTTGAAGGCAGCGATCTCAGAAACGGCCATCCAGGACATCAGAGGGAAGCTGGCTGACAACAAGTTGAGCACCGAGGACAAGCTCGCATGGCTGGAAGAGTCGGTGGGTGACTCGTTTGAGCGCTCCTATCTGATCAACAAGCTGAGGGGTGAATAGTGCTTTTTGCCATCAGACCGGCCCTTGAGCAATCCAAGGTGTTTGACGGGTTGAACCGGTTTCTCCGCGAGTTGATGATGGCGGCTCTGGAAGGGCGGGCCTTTGATCCCGGTGCGCTGCCAGTGGGCTTGCACGCCGCTGTCGATGGCAACCAAGCAACGCGGGACCTAGCTACTGCGTTGCGTGAGGTTCTGGTCGGGTTGGAGCAAGAGCGAAAGACCGCTCTGATAAGGGAGCTCCTTCTTGACAGAGAGCCATGTAACTTTTTGACTGATCGCGCGCTGGCGGTGCCTGTCATTCCTGATGGTGTTTTCTCCCCTCTGAAACAACTGTCGGTTCATCTGTTCGGGCGGACCGCAAAGCTCGTCGGCGTGGAGGCATGCTGCGGAGAGTGCATCAACGATCACTGCTCACGATTTCGCGCCGCCGCAGCACCAGGAAACGGCAATGTCTGCTGTGTCTGCGGCACAGAGTATTTGGCACAGGTCCGGGCGGGCGTAGTCGAGAACGAACAGTGGCGCGGTCCGTACGACCACTTGCTGGCGAAAGACGAGTACCCGCTCTTTGGTGTCCATCCGGGGAACCTGCTGCCGATTTGCCACACATGCAACTCCAAGTCCAAGCTGGCGAAGGACTTGCTGCACAAAGATGGCCAACGACGACTGAGCTTCTCGCCCTGGACCGAGTGCGCCTTACCTGCGGAGGTAGTGGTCACAATTGATGACGCCGACGTTTTCCCGCGGGTTGTTGTCCACCTTCTAGGAGGCTCTGTTGACCGGCAGGATAAGCTGGATACTTGGAACGAGGTCTACCAGATCAAGAACCGCATCGAAGGTGAATTCCTTGCACTGCGGGAAAAGGTCGCCGAGGACGTGACATCCGATAGCGAAGCAGAGTTCATGGCGGATCTCGAAAGGCGGGCGCAGGCCAAATCGGGCGCTTGCAGGGTGAGTCCCTTCAACTACTGGAGGGCGCGGGTCTATTGTTCTGTATATGCCATGGACCAAGCAAGCCGCGAAGCCCTTCGACTTGCGATTCGGCAATCCAGTCCGCCAGCCCAAGCTTTGGAGAACCTGTTCTTCAACTGACGCCGATACTGGCTCAGGCCGACACAGGATTGGAATTCAGAGTCATCTACCCATGTCGGACAAACGCTGATGAAGCAGTTCTCCATATTGGGCCAACTTCCAACGTGGTCGGCAGGTAGGGGTTGGCTTTACCTAAGCCTGCAATAGCTTTTCCGAACTCTATTCTTTTCGTCAGGTCAGAATTGGCTCAATTTTTCCGAACTCTATTCCATGTTTCCGAACTCTATTCCGTCGTACCACGAGCCGCCACAGGCCTTCATCGTCGATTTAGACGGCACCTTGGTAGACACCTTGGGGGACTTTGTAGCTGTTCTAGAGCGGGTGTTGACAGGCCTGGGCCTGGCGGCGGTGGATCGCGGATTCGTCGAGCTGACGGTCGGACGCGGCAGCGAACATTTGATCCGCAGCTGCCTGGCGCGGGTGGGCGGCGATCCTGCCTTGTATGAGCAGGCTTGGCAGCAGTATCAAATGCAATACCGTGTCCTCAATGGCCAGTTCTCCGAGGTCTACCCAGGCGCGCGCGAGGGACTGCAGCGCCTGCGCTGCTTGGGCTTGCCGATGGCCTGTCTGACCAACAAGCCGGCGGCCTTTGCACGTGAGTTGCTGTCACAAAAAGGGCTGGACGGCTATTTCGACAAGGTCTTTGGCGGCGACGACTTTGAGCGCAAAAAGCCCGATCCCCTGCCGCTGCTAAAGACTTGCGAGGCTCTGGGCTCGGCCCCGGCGAGGACCTGGATGATTGGCGACTCCAGCAATGATGCGCAGGCGGCCCATGCGGCGGGATGCCCCGTCGTGCTGGTGAGTTATGGCTATAACCATGGTGAGCCTATCGGCAGCGTGCCGGCACAGCAATATGTGGACCGCTTGGACGAGATCAAGCTGCCTTAGCTTCTTCCTGAGCGTTCCTTGACCGTGCCCAGCAAGGCGTTCTTCAGTTGTTCATCGGCGGGCAGTTTGCCCAGCCAGATGCGCAACAGCGCCGAGTAGAACTCGGGCTCTTTGATCGGCGCGCCCTGCGGCTTGCCGTTCAGCAGCACCACAGAGCCGGTGCCGGGGATGAAATCGATCGAAAAATGTTCGCCGGCACTCAGGCTCTTGCGGCTTGAAAAGATCTCGGCGACCCGAAGCACGCCATTGATGGTCTTGGCGAATTCCTCGCGCGAGGCGTTTTGTTCCATGCCCTCGCAGCACGGCAGGAGCAGCTTCAGTATGCCGCTTAGCAGGGGCTCTGTCTGCACAAGACGTCACACAGGGCTGATACACTGAAAGCACTATGTTCATCACGCGCAACTTCATCAAAGGGTCTCACGACCGGGGAGCCTGGCCCTGGCGTCGCCCGCCCGTTGCTCTTTGGATGACGCTCAGCTCGCTGCCCGCTATCGCTCGATAAATAGAGCCCGGTCAGCCCCGAGCGCCCTGTTTCTCTGCGGCGCGCCCCACACAAGACGGCGCGCCCCTGCAAGGGTTTGACTTGATGATGACCGAACTTGAATTCAAAAGCCTGGCCGCGCTGGGCTTTAACCGCATCCCTTTGATCAGCGAGGCCTTCGCCGATCTGGAGACCCCACTCTCGCTTTACCTCAAGCTCTGCTCGGGCGCCGGTGCCTACGGAGGGCAAGGCGGCCGCAACAGCTTTTTGCTGGAGTCTGTCGTCGGCGGCGAGCGCTTTGGGCGTTACTCCTATATCGGGCTGCCGGCCCGCACCGTGCTGAAGAGCCGGGGCCAGCTGACCGAGGTGATACGCGACGGCCAAGTCGTCGAAACTCACAGCGGCAACCCGCTCGACTTCATCGCTGCCTACCAGCAGCGCTTCAAGGTCGCGCTGCGGCCCGGCATGCCGCGTTTTTGCGGCGGCTTGGCCGGCTACTTCGGCTATGACGCGGTGCGCTATATCGAGCCCAAGCTCGCCAAGACAGAAATGCCCGGCGGCATCGATACACCTGATGTGATGCTGGTGCAATGCGAGGAGTTGGCGGTCATCGACAACCTCAGCGGCAAGCTCTATCTGATTGTCTATGCCGACCCGAGCCAACCCGAGGCCTTTTTCAAGGCTCAAAAGCGCCTGACCGAGTTGCGCGACAAGCTCGCTTATAGCGTCTCGGCGCCGCTGGTCAAACGCGGCCAAGCGCACCCGGTTGAGCGTGAATTTGCCAAGGCCGACTATCTGAGCGCGGTTTTGCGAGCCAAGGAATACATCGCCGCCGGCGACATGATGCAGGTGCAGATTGGCCAACGCTTGCGCAAGCGTTACACCGAATCTCCACTGAGCCTGTACCGCGCACTGCGCTCGCTGAACCCCAGCCCGTATATGTATTTCTACGATATGGGTGACTTCCAGATTGTTGGTGCCTCGCCCGAAATCCTGGTTCGCCAGGAGCATTCGCCGGACGGCGACAAGGTCACCATCCGCCCCTTGGCTGGCACCCGCCCGCGAGGCGGCACTCCAGAGCAGGATCTGGCCCTGGAGCGCGAGCTCAAAGCCGACCCCAAGGAGTTGGCCGAGCATCTGATGCTGATCGACCTGGCCCGCAATGACATCGGCCGCATCGTCAAGACCGGCTCGGTCAAGGTGACCGATGCTTTTGTGGTCGAGCGCTACTCGCATGTGATGCATCTGGTCAGCAATGTCGAGGGCTTGCTGAAGGACGGCATGAGCAACTTGGACGTGTTCCGCGCCAGCTTCCCCGCAGGCACCTTGAGCGGCGCGCCCAAGATCCGCGCAATGCAGATCATCGATGAGTTGGAACCGGTCAAGCGCGGCATCTATGGCGGCGCGGTCGGTTGCCTGAGCTTTGCCGGCGATATGGACCTGGCGATTGCGATCCGCACCGGCATCATCAAGGATGAGACGCTTTATGTGCAGGCGGCGGCCGGCGTGGTGGCCGATTCGGTGCCCGAGTTGGAATGGGCCGAAACGGAAGCCAAGGCCAGAGCCTTGATCCGCGCGGCTGAACTTGTTGAAGAGGGGTTCTGATGCGCCCCCACGTTCATATTCATTCACTGCCCCCCGAGGGGGTGCATGCCTCCTTTGGGGCGGCCCGGCAGGAGGCATGACATGTTGTTAATGATTGATAACTACGACAGCTTCACCTTCAACTTGGTGCAGTATTTTGGGGAACTGGGCGCCGAGGTGCGCGTTGCCCGTAACGACGAGATCACGCTGGCCGAGATCGCGGCGATGAAGCCCGATCATCTGGTGCTCTCGCCCGGCCCTTGCTCGCCGGCCGAGGCCGGCATCTGCGTCAGCGCGATCCAGCATTTCATGGGCAAGCTGCCGATTCTGGGCGTTTGCCTGGGGCACCAGAGCATGGGCGCGGCGCTGGGCGGCAAGATCATCCGAGCGCAGCGCCAGATGCATGGCAAGGCCAGCACGATCACCACCGACCAAAAGGGCGTATTCAAGGGTCTGCCCAAGGACTTCAGCGTCATCCGCTATCACTCGCTGGTGATTGAGGAGGCCTCAATGCCCGAGGTGCTGGAGATCACAGCACGCAGCGAAGACGGCGAGATCATGGGCGTGCGCCACCGCGATTTGGCCGGTACGGCCACGCCGCTGGAGGGCGTGCAGTTCCACCCGGAGTCCATCTTGAGCGAGCATGGACACGCGATGTTGAAGAATTTTCTAACGCTGGCGCTGTAGGCCATGAAGACTGTCGATTTCCGCAGCGATACGGTGACGCAGCCAACGACGGGCATGCGCGACGCGATGGCCGCAGCGCCGCTGGGCGACGATGTGTTCGGCGACGACCCCAGTGTCAACGCGCTGCAGCAGGCCGTCGCCGAGCGGCTCGGTTTCGAGGCGGCGCTGTTCATGCCTACCGGCACGCAGAGCAATCTGTGTGCGCTGATGACACATTGCCAGCGCGGCGACGAGTACATCGTCGGCCAGTTTGCTCACACCTACCGCTGGGAGGGTGGCGGTGCCGCGGTCTTGGGCTCCATCCAGCCGCAGCCACTGAATCACCAGCCGGACGGTTCGCTCTTGCTCTCGGAGGTCGAAGCGAGCATCAAGCCGGACGATGTGCATTTCGCCCGTAGCAAGCTGCTGACGCTGGAGAACACCATAGGCGGCAAGGTGCTGCCGCTGCCCTATTTGTCCGATGCCTCGGCCTTGGCGCAAAAGCATGGGCTGGCTCGCCATTTGGACGGCGCGCGTCTGTTCAATGCGGCAGTGGCCGCCGGCGGTGACCCTTACGTCGCCGCCCACGAGATAACGCAATACTTCGACAGCGTGTCGGTTTGCTTCTCCAAGGGCCTGGGCGCCCCGGTCGGCTCGGTCTTGTGCGGCTCAGCCGCCTTCATCCAACAGGCCAAGCGCTGGCGCAAGATGTTGGGTGGCGGTATGCGCCAGGCTGGCGTGTTGGCGGCAGCGGCACATTACGCGCTCGACCACCAGGTCGCGCGGCTTGGCTTTGACCATGCGCTGGCGCAGCGTCTTGCGGCCGGCCTTCAAGGCCTGGCCGGCGTGACGGTTGAAGCGCCGCAAACCAATATCGTGTTTGTAGAGGTGGCAGGCCCCAGGGCCGCCGGCGTCATCGATCACTTGAAGGCGCGCGGCGTCTTGGCCACCGGCCTCTACAAGCTGCGCTTCGTCACGCACCTGGATGTGGACGAAACCGCGGTGGATCAAGCCATCTCGGCGATGCGCGAGTATTTCGCAGGATAAACAGGACTGGATTCAAGATGCCTTTTACCGACCAAGAAGCGCTGACCCGCGTCATCGAACACCGCGAAATCTTTCACGACGAAATGCTCACCCTGATGCGCCGCATCATGGCCGGCGAGATGTCGCCGGTGATGGCTGCGGCCTTGTTGACCGGCCTGCGAGTCAAGAAGGAAACCATTGGTGAAATTACCGCCGCCGCGCAGGTGATGCGCGAGCTGTCGACCAAGGTGCCGCTGGAGACTGCGGCCCACCCGCATCTGGTTGACGTGGTCGGCACCGGCGGCGACGGTGCGCACACCTTCAATATCTCGACCTGCTCGATGTTTGTCGCTGCCGCCGCTGGCGCGCAGGTCGCTAAACATGGCAATCGCAGCGTTTCCAGCAAGACCGGCAGCGCCGATGTGCTGGAAGCCTTGGGCGCCAACATCATGCTGACGCCGGCCCAGGTGGCGGCTTCGGTGGCGCAAACCGGCATCGGTTTCATGTTCGCGCCCAACCACCATCCGGCGATGAAGAATATCGCGCCGGTGCGGCGTGAATTGGGCGTGCGCACCATCTTTAACATCCTGGGTCCACTGACCAATCCGGCCGGCGCGCCCAATATTTTGATGGGTGTGTTTCACCCCGATCTGGTCGGTATTCAGGTGCGCGTGATGCAGCGCCTGGGCGCCGAACACGCGCTGGTCGTCTACGGCAAGGACGGCATGGACGAAATCTCGCTCGGCGCCGCGACGCTGGTGGGCGAGCTGAAAAACGGCGAGGTGCGCGAGTACGAAATTCACCCCGAGGATTTCGGCATGGCCATGGCCTCGAACCGCACGCTGAAGGTGGCTGGCCCGGAGGACTCGCGTTTGATGCTGATTGGGGCCTTGAACAACGAAGAAGGCCCCGCACGCGACATCGTGATCCTGAACGCCGGCGCAACGCTTTACGCTGCCAATGTGGCCGACTCGATCGCCAGCGGCATACAGCTGGCCCGCGCGGCGATCGCTTCGGGCGCGGCGCGCGCGAAGCTGGATCAATTCGTCAGCAGCACACAAACCCTGGGCCGAGGCTGAAATGTCCGACATCCTGCGCCGCATCGTCGCGGTCAAACATGAAGAGCTGTTGCGCTCGCGCAAGCAGCGTTCCTTAGTCAGCATGCGTGAAGAGGCCGAGGCCAGGCATGACCGGCGCGGTTTTGCGGCCGCGCTGCGCTCCAAAGTAGCGGCTGGCCAAAGCGCGGTGATCGCCGAGATCAAGAAAGCTTCGCCCAGCAAGGGCGTGCTGCGCGCCGACTTCCAGCCCGCCGCTATAGCCGAGAGTTATGCCAAACATGGCGCGGCTTGCCTGAGTGTGCTGACCGACGAGCAGTTCTTCCAAGGCTCGGTCGCTTACCTGAACCAAGCGCGGGCGGCCTGCGACTTGCCGGTCTTGCGCAAGGACTTCATGGTGGACGAGTACCAGGTCTTCGAGGCCGGTGCGATGGGGGCGGATTGCATTTTGCTGATCGCTGCATGCTTGGACGATGCGCAAATGGCCGACCTTGAGGCCGTGGCGTTCAGCCTCAAGCTCGACGTGTTGGTGGAGGTGCATGACGGCGAAGAGCTTGAGCGTGCGCTGCGTTTGAAGACGCCGCTGGTCGGCATCAATAACCGCAATCTGCGCACCTTCGACGTGACACTGGACACCACGCTGGGCTTGCTGGACCGGGTGCCGGCGGATCGCTTGTTGGTGACCGAGTCTGGCATCCTGGGCGCTGCCGATGTGCAGCGCATGCGGGACGCGAATGTGCATGCTTTCTTGGTCGGAGAGGCCTTTATGCGGGCACTTGACCCGGGTGCTGCCTTGGCGGCGGTGTTTGCTTGAGATGAGCGAATGGCTTGGGCTTGATGGCGGTTGGCAGCCCATCGTCGACGCTTGGCGCGCAAGCCCGGCCGGCCAGCAACTGCAAGAGTTTCTGGCGCAGCGCAAATCAGCAGGCGCAACTGTCTATCCTCCCGAGCCTTTGCGGGCCTTGCGCCTAACGCCGCTTTCACAGACCCGGGTGGTGATTCTGGGGCAAGACCCTTATCACGGCGCAGGTCAAGCCGAAGGGCTGGCTTTTTCGGTGCCAGACGGCGTCAAGGCACCGCCCAGTTTGCGCAATATCTTCAAGGAGTTGCAGCGGGACCTGGGCCAGCAGCCGCCGATGTCGGCCAGCCTTTTGCCCTGGGCGCAAGGCGGTGTGCTGCTCGTGAACACGGTCCTGACGGTGGAAGAAGCTGCGCCGGCCAGCCACGCCAACAAGGGCTGGGAGGCGCTGACCGATGCCTTGACCCTGGCCGCAGCCGCTGAAACCCGGCCCAAGGTCTTCATGCTCTGGGGCGCACATGCGCAGGCCAAGGCGAGCGTGATCGCGGCTGCCGGCCCGCAGCATCTGATTTTGCGGGCCAATCATCCGTCGCCCTTGTCGGCGCTGCGCCCGCCCGCGCCCTTTATCGGTTGCGGGCATTTCTCGCAAGCGGCGGCCTGGTTGGCCGAGCGGGGTGTACGGCTGGACTGGGCGCTGTGATCAGGCCAGGACCAGCTCGAACAGCCGTGCGATATGGCTGGCCTGCAATTGCTCTTGGCGGCTCCACATATGTTTTTGCTGGCAATGGGCCAGCCACAGCACGGCCACCATTTCGCCCTTGACGTAGAGCGGCAGTTCGATGCGTGAAAGCGTTCCTGCGGCTTGGGGCAGGGTGCTGAGTTCGGTTTTGCAGGGGTGGTTGCTCACCGTGCCCAGTGCCTGCAGCTTGGGCGTTGCATTCAACCAGTCCAGGTAGCGCGCTTGCTCGGGCCGGCGCAGGCTCGGGTAGCCGCCCGTTTGGGCTTGCGTCGGTTCACCGACCCACCAAAACTGCAGCCGATCCAGACACAGGATTTGCTGTGCTTCGGCGCACAGCTGGGTCAGTGCGCTCAGGCGGTCGCCCCAAGTTTGGATTTTCCAGCGGCGCATCGATAGGCTCAGCAACTGGCCTTCGGCGGCTTGGCGGGCTGGGTCGAAAAGGCTGGCCAGCCCTGGTCGCACCGGGCTGCTCAGGCGCTCGATCTCGGCTTGCAGGTTCAGATGTTGCCAGAGATGGGGTATCGCCGCCTCTTTATCGCCTTGTTGCTCATGCAATTTGGCCAAGAGCAGATGGGCCTGGCTTTGCTGCGGGCGGGAGTGAATGCGATTGGCCAGCAGTAGTCCATGCTCGGTGCTGCGGATGGCGCCGGCGCGGTCGCCGCGGGCCAAGGAGATATCGGTCCAGGTGCGGCTGGCGGCGGCTTCGAGCCAGCTGTGGCCAAGCTTGGCTGCAATGCTCAAGGCCAGCCGACAGTCCACCGTCGCCCAATCAAGCCGACCGCGCGCAAGGGCCGCGCGCGCCAATTGCCAATGCGCCTCGGCCTCGTATTCGCGGTGTTGGCCGCGCCGCGCCGCAGCCAGTCCATGGCTGAAATGCCGCTCGGCATCGTCGAGCTCTTGGGTTTCGAAATGGCCGACACCAATATTCAAGGCCAGTTTGGCGGCCAGATAGCTGTCATCGGCCGCGCCCAGCAATTGGGCGGCCTCGCCATGCACTTCGCGGCCGCGCGCCCAAGCGCCAAAAGCGTAATGAATCTGGCCCAGGCCGATGCGCGCAGCGGCGCCGGCGCGCGCGTCGGGCACGGCGGCTGCCAACTCGGCCGATTGATTCCAATGCTCGGTGGCCTCAAAGTATTCGCCTTGTTGGTAGGCGATGCGGCCCAAGGCCTCATGCAGGCGTGCCCCCTGCAAGGGATGCGCGTCCGCGTCCAAGTCGGCCTGTGCCTGCACCAGCGCCGCTTGCAACTCCAAGGCGCGGCCGCGATGTTCCAGAAGATAGAAATGTGCGTACAGCGCATCGCTGGCCGCAGCATGTCGGCCGGCGGCCTTGGCCGAATGCTCAAGTGCAGCCAGGCGCAGCAGGGCGCTGTTGGGGTGGCGCTGCGCCACCCTTGAGAGGCGCTTCAGGACTTCGGGGGGCAGGGCGTCGGCTTCTGTCACGGGCTGGCTAGATCAAGGGTTGGCAGGGCGTTGTCAGCGCATTTGCGGGGCCTTGGCGCTGGCTTTGCGGCTGGCGCGGCGGGTCCAAGACCGCAAGGATAGCCGTTGTGCTCGCCGGCCTTCACCAAACGTGGCCGGGCGGTGCTGCTGCGGGGTCGAAAAGCTGCTGCCACAGCCGCATGGCAAGGGGTTTGCCCTAAGGTAAACACCAATGCCAGTTTCATTGACTGGCATTATTTTTGGTATTAGACTGGTATCGCTATGACATTCACGCTCGACTCCACCCGTACCCAAATTCTTGCTCAGCCAGACGCTGCGCCGCGCTTTCTGATTGGCGTTGACGGTGGCGGCACCGGCACGCGGGTCAAGCTGGCTGATTTGCAGGGCAAAGTCCTGGGCCTTGGTGATGCGGGTCCGTCAGCCTTGGGGCAGGGGGCCGAGCAGGCTTGGCGCCATATTCAACAGGCCGTAGAGGCGGCAGCGGCGCAGGCGGGTTTGGCGACTTTGGCGCCCATTGACTGTGCCATTGGGCTTGGTCTTTCTGGCGCCGGTGTGCCATCTCAAGCGGCCGAATTTTTGGCGCGCCAGCCCGGTTATGCCGCGCTGGCTTTGGATAACGATGGCTTCACGACCGTCTTGGGCGCCCATGCCGGTCAGCCGGGTGCGGTTGTGGCCTCGGGCACCGGCTCGGTCGGCGAGGTCTTGCGTCGTGATGGCTCGCGCGGCGTGGCTGGTGGCTGGGGCTGGATTGCCGGCGACGAAGGCAGCGGCGCTTGGCTGGGCTTGAAGGCGATCCGCCACGCTTGCCAGGCGATGGACGGCCGGGTGCCGGCCAGCCCCTTGGCGCAGGCGGTCTGGGCGGTGGCGGGCTCGACAACCGAGGCCATGCTCGCCTGGGGTGCCGTGGCCGGCCAGCATGCCTATGCCAGCTTGGCGCCTTTGGTGTTTGATTGCGTTGGCAGTGATCCGGTTGCGGCCGGCTTTGTCGCCGAGGCGGTGTTTGAGCTGGAAAAGCTTGCGCTGGCCCTGGATCCTGAAGCCAGCCTGCCCTTGGCCTTGTGCGGCAGTATTGCCGTGCGCTTGGCGCCTGAATTTTCCGCCGCCTTGCGCGCTCGGTGCGTGGCGCCCTTGGGCGACTCGGCCGATGGTGGTTTGCATCTGGTGCGCGGCTTACTTCAACGCACAGTCAACTGAGCGAAATTGACATGACCTTCCAATTCAAAGCCGACCCGGACGCCGCGTCGCCGCTGTATATGCAGTTGGCGCACAAGCTGGCGCAGGCGATTCGGCAAGGGGAGTACCACGCCGAGGAGGCGCTGCCGTCCGAGCGGGTGCTGGCGGAGTCGCTTGAGCTGTCGCGAGTGACGGCGCGCAAGGCGATCGACCGTTTGGTCGAGCAGGGCTTGATCATCCGCAAGCGCGGCTCGGGCAATTACATCGCGCCCAAGCTGGAGCAGCCGCTGTCGCGCCTGACCAGTTTTTCCGAGGAGTTGCATCAGCGCGGCTTCAAGCCCAGCTCGCGCTGGCTGTCGCGCAGCTTCACTCCGGCGGCACCCGATGAGCAGCTGAGCCTGGGGCTGGGTACCGGCGAGCGCGTGGCGCGCCTGGAGCGCCTGCGCTTGGCCGATTCGGTGGTGATGAATTACGAAGTGACGGTGATGCCGGAGGCGGTTTTGCCCGATCCGATGGCGGTGCAGGCTTCGCTGTACGAGCATCTGGCCACCTTGGGTGTAGCGCCGGTGCGGGCCTTGCAACATATTCGGGCCATCAATGCCGACGCCAAACTGGCCGGCTTGCTGGAAGTGCCGGTCGGGCAGGCGGTCTTGTTCATCACGCGGGTCGGCTATCTGGAATCGGGTTTGGCGGTGGAGCTGACGCATTCATATTGCCGCAGCGACTACTACGATTTTGTTGCCGAGATGCGGCGCGAGGGGTAAGGCTTTGGCTCAGCTAATAGACGGCTACGTGCTGACACCGCAGGGTTTTGTGCGCGGTTTTGTCGAGATCAACGAGGGCCGAATCAGCCGTATTGAGGGCGAAGCCGTCACCGAGGCCCAAGTCCGCCACGATAAGCTGGCCCTGCCCATCGTGCTGCCGGGTTTCATCGATGTGCATGTGCATGGCGGCGGCGGCCACGACACGATGGAAGGCGGCGACGCCGCGCTGCAGATGTCGCGCCTGCATGTCAAGCATGGCACGACGGCGATGTTGGCCACCACCATGACCGCACCGCTGGCCGATATCGAATCGGCCTTGACGGCCTTGGGTCCGGTCTGCCGTGAGCGCGCGCCCAATGCTGCCCGCATCTTGGGCGTGCACCTCGAAGGCCCTTACATCAACCCGGGCAAGCTGGGTGCGCAACCCGACTTTGCCAAGCCGGCCAGCATGGAAGAAATCCAGGCGCTGAATGCGCTGGCGCCGATCAAACTGATCACCTTGGCGCCTGAGATGGCCGGTACGTTGGAGTTGATTGGCGAGCTGCGCGCGGCCGGCTTCCAGGTGCAGATCGGCCATACGGCCGGCACCTATGAAGACGGCGTGGCGGCGATCAACAAGGGCGCGGGCGGTTTCACGCATCTATTCAACGCGATGACCGGCCTGCATCACCGCGAGCCCGGCATGGTCGGCGCGGCCTTGGCCCATGCGCGTTACGCCGAAATCATCCCCGATCTGCTGCATGTGCATCCGGGTGCGATCCGCGTCGCAATGCGTTCGATTCCCTGCACCTTTTGCGTGACCGACTCGACCGCCGCCGCCGGCATGCCCGATGGCGACTACAAACTTGGCAGCCACACCGTGACCAAATGCATGGGCGGCGTTCGCTTGCCCGATGGCACCTTGGCCGGCAGCACGCTGACCATGGACCAAGCGCTGCGCAATCTGGTTTGGCTGGGCTTGGAAATCGAAGACGCATCCAAGCGCGTCTCGACCTATGCGGCCGACTACCTGGGCCTGAGCGATCGAGGTCAGTTGGTGGTTGGCGCCTGGGCAGATGTGGTCGTGATGAACCGTGAACTGCAGTTGCAGCGCGTGATCGTAGAAGGTGAAGAAATTGAACTCGCGTGAGCGCCTGCCGGCGCGCGCTTACGCCTCCCGCATGCAAGAAGAGGCGCTGGGCGCCCCGGCAGCCGTCGCGTACCAGCTGGCCCATGATCGCAACGCCTATGCCGAACTCGGCGAGGCGCTGCGCGAGCAGCCGCCCAGCAGCTTGTTGACCGTGGCGCGCGGCAGCTCCGACCATGCCGCGCATTACATGGCCTATCTGATGATGGCGCGCATGGGGCGGCTGGTGACTTCGCTGCCGATGTCGCTGGTGACGCTGTACCAAAGCAAGATTCGCTGCGAGGGACTGGTGTCTTTTGCGTTTTCGCAATCGGGCCAAAGCCCTGACCTGATCGCGCCGACCCGGTTCTTCCGCGCCGGCGGTGCTCGCACGGTGGCCTTTGTCAATGCCGAGGGCTCGCCGCTGGCCGAAGCCGCGCAGTTCGTCTTCCCGCTACACAGCGGCCCCGAGCTGAGCGTGGCTGCGACCAAGAGCTATATCTGCCAGCTGGTGGCCGGTGCCCGTGTCGTGGCCGCTTGGAGCGCTGATGATGATTTGCAGGCCGCGCTGGAACAGTTGCCGGCGGCCCTGGAGCAAGCCGCGCAGCAGCGTTGGGATGTGGCCGTCGAGGTCTTGAAGGATGTCGACAAGCTCTTTGTCATCGGGCGCGGCACCGGCTACGCGGTGGCGATGGAAGCGGCATTGAAATTCAAAGAAACCTGCGGTATCCAGGCCGAGGCTTTCTCGGGCGCCGAGGTCAAGCATGGGCCGATGGCGCTGGTGGAACAGGGTTATCCGATGCTGGTGTTCGCGCCGCGCGGCCCGGCGCAAGCCGGCTTGCTGGCCTTGGCCGAAGAGATGCGCGGCCGTGGTGCGCGCGTACTGCTGGCCGCACCTGCCGGCATTGCCAAGGAAGTAGGCGCCGAGCTCACGCTGAGTTGCACCGGCAACGAGGACCTCGATCCGATCGCCGTGGTGCAGAGTTTTTATCCGATGGTGGAAGCCCTGGCCCGCGCACGCGGCCGCAACCCCGATTCGCCGCCGCATCTGGCCAAAGTCACCAAGACCAACTGATTGATTGCCCCTGTTATGACAGCATTCCACCCCGGCCAACTCGTAATGGTCGATATCCAGGGCAAGTCCCTGGACGCCGCCACCGCCGCCTTCCTGCGCGACAACCAAGTTCGCGCCGTTTGCCTGTTCCGCAAGAACCTCGGCACCGAAGCCGAAGTCCGCCAACTGACCCGTGACTTGCGCGCCGTGATGGGCCCCACAGCCCTGATCGGCCTCGACCAAGAGGGCGGTTCGGTGGTGCGCGCGACCTTCTTGCCGCAAGCGCCTTCGGCGATGGCGCTGGGCGCGGCCGATGATGAGGCCTTGGCCGAGCAGGTTGGCGCGGGTGTGGCGCGCGGCTTGGCCAGCATCGGCGTGAACTGGAATTTCGCGCCCGTGCTGGACATCAACAACAACCCGGCCAACCCGGTCATCGCCGAGCGCAGCTTTTCTGAAGATGCCGATGATGTGACCCGTTTGGCCGGCGCCTGGATGCGCGGTTCGCTCAAAGAAGGCGTGGCCTGCTGCGTCAAGCATTTCCCCGGTCACGGCGACACCCATGTGGACTCGCACCTGGCGCTGCCGACGGTGGACAAGAGCCGCGCCGAGCTGGACGCGCTCGAGCTGCGGCCTTTCAAGGCCTTGAGGGACGAAGCACCGGCGGTGATGACCGCCCACATCGTCTACCCGCAGATCGACCCCGAGCACCCCGCCACGCTGTCGACCAAAATTTTGCGCGACATCTTGCGCAATGAATGGGGCTACGACGGCGTCGTCATCACCGATGCCTTGATGATGAAGGCGATTTTCGAGCGCTATGGCTACGCCCGCGCGGCGGTGATGGCCATCCAAGCCGGCGCCGACATGATCTTGGCCCAGGGCGATCTGGAAGAGCAGGGCAAGTCGATTCAAGCACTTAACGACGCCTTCGCCAGCGGCGAGTTGACGGCCGAGCAGGGCCGCATTGCCTGTGCGCGCTTGGACAAGCTGGCGCTGGCCTACCCGGTGCGCCACGACGACTATCAAGGGGCTCCTCGCGAGGCCGATGACGTCCTGATGCGCAAAGCTTGGGCCGCCGGCCTGACCGCGCTGCGCGGCGCCACGCCGCCGGCACTGAATGCAGCCTTGCGCGTGTTCGTGCAGCCCGAGGTGCCTACCGATGGCGTGTCTGAAGCCGGCCCCTTGGGCCAGCAGATCGTCGAGTTGTTTGCCGAGTTTCCGAACGCGCAGATTCAGTATGTCGACGACATCCTGAATTTGGACTGGGCCCAAGTGCCGCAAGACGGCCGCCTCAATATCGTGGCCTCCACGCATCGCATGCGCTACGGCGCTAACGCTCAAACTTGGCGGCCTGATTTGCACCTGGTGTTGTGGAACCCGTTTCAGGCCCATGACGTGCCGGCGCCAACTGTTGTGACCTGGGGTTATGCCGATGGCGCTTTGGCGGGCCTGAAGGCGTGGCTGGAAGGGCGCGCCAGCGCCACGGCCACATCGCCCGTGAACCTGGACTGAACCCGGACATCCCATGAGCTCATCCACATTGACCGCCAAGCCGCCCATGAACCCGTCCTCCGGCAAGGCGCGCACACCCGCGACCTGGGTGCTGAGCCTGTATTTCCTGCAGGGCCTGCCCTTCTTCATGGTCAATGTGGTGGCCGGGCTGATGCTCAAGAGCCTGGGGGTCTCCAACGAAGACATCACCCGCTGGACCGGCTTGCTGGGCTTGGCCTGGGTGTTCAAGCCCCTGTGGAGCCCATTGCTGGAATTGGCGCCGAGCAAAAAATGGATGGTGATTGCCTTTCAAGGCGTCGGCGCCGTAGCCTTGGGTTTGATCGCGCTGTCGCTCAATCTGCCTAACTTCTTTATTCTGTGCATCGCCTTGTTGGCGGTCGCGTCGATCGCCTCGGCCTCGCATGACATCGTTTGCGATGGCCTCTACATCGCCACCTTGAACGGCAAGCAGCGCGCCGTCTGGGCCGGTTGGCTGGGTACCTGCTTCAACGGTTCCAAGTTGTTTGCGATGGGTGGCTTGGTAATTCTGGCCGGCCATCTGGAAAAGAGCGCCGGCCCCGTGGTTGCTTGGGCAACGGTGTTCGCGATTGCCGCGCTGACCATGGCGGTGCTGGCCGGCTATCACGTCTGGGCCTTGCCGGACACGCGCAAGAGCGTTGAGGGTGATGCGGCTGGCGAGGTCGCCGGTACCTTGGGCGATGTGATCCGCAGCTTCTTCCAGTTGAAGGGCGTGTGGACGGCAATTGCTTTCATCTTGCTGTTCCGCGCCGGTGAGTCGCAGGTGCAGGCGCTCGGCCCGCTGTTCATGAAGGACGCGCGCGAGCTGGGTGGTTTGGGCATGGCGACCACCGATGTGGGCCTGTCATACGGCACAGCCGGCACGCTGGCCTTTTTGGCCGGCAGCATTGCTTCGGGTTATTTCACGGCCTGGTTGGGCCTGCGCCGCGCGATGTTGTGGCTGCTGCTGGCGATGAATCTGCCGAACTTCGCCTTTTATCTGCTGGCGATGTTCCAGCCGACGGAACTGTGGGCCATCTCGCTGGCCGTGAGCCTGGAAACCTTTGGTTATGGCTTCGGTTTCGTCGCGGTGATTTTGTTCATGATGCAGTTCGTCGCCAAGAGCAAGTATCAGACCGCGCATTACGCGATTGCGACCGGCTTCATGGCCCTGGGCTATGTGATTTTCAAGTCGGTCAGTGGCGATATCCAGAAGTTCTTGGGCTATCAGAATTTCTTCCTGTGGGTCTTGCTCTCGGCCGTGCCGGTGTTTCTGATGATGCGGATCTTGCCGATCCGCGAGGATGAAGAGGCGCAAGAAAGCAAGCCTGCAGCATGAGTCGCCTTGTCTTGAGGGGCATGCTGAGCTTGTTGGCATTTTGGGGCGCTGCCGCCTGGGCAGCCCCGGAGCGTTTTTTCGACGACTTCAGCTATGCCGACAACGCCGCCATGCAGGCCAAGGGATGGACGCCACGCAACAAAGCAGGTCACCCAGGCGTCGAGGGCGCGACCTGGAGTGCGGCTCAGTTCAGCCTGCTGGATGATCCCTTGAGCAAGGGCAATCGCCTCTTGCGCTTGGCGGCCAGCACCGATGGCAGCGGCGCCGGCACCACGCAGGCACAGTTGTGCCACGCCCGCAAATATCTAGAAGGCACTTACGCCGCCCGCATCCGTTTCAGCGACCAACCGGTGGCCGGCATTGACGGCGACCCGGTGATCCAGACCTTTTATGCGGTGACGCCGCTCAAGCACGACTTCGACCCCGAATTCAGTGAAATGGATTGGGAGTATTTGCCCAATGGCGGCTGGGGCAGCGAGAAGACGCGGCTTTACGGCATCGCTTGGCAGACCGTGCAACTGAACCCCTGGCAAGCGCATAACCAGCAACACGAAGAATTCGGCAGCCTGGACGGCTGGCATCAGCTGATGATGCAGGTCGCCGAAGGCCGCGTGAAACTGTTTCTGGATGGCCGGCAAATCGCCACTCACGGTGGGCGCACCTACCCGGTGTCTCCGATGTCGATCAATTTCAACCTCTGGTTCTCGCCCGGCGGGCTCTTGGCCAAGACCGAGCAGCCGCGTCGCTATGAACAGGATGTCGACTGGGTCTTCCACGCCCGCAATGAGGTCTTGAGCCCGGCGCAAGTGGATGCCGAGGTGGCCAAGTTCAGGGCGGCAGGTGTCAAGCAGACCGATAACGTGCCCGCAGCCAAGCCGGCCTTGAGTAGTCTTTGCGACTTCTGAGTCGCACTTATAAAAATCCGAGATGAGCGTCAACAAGAGATTCGCGTCGGTTGACGCGCTGCGCGGCCTGACGGTGGCGGCCATGTTATTGGTCAACAACCCCGGCAGCTGGAGTTTTGTCTATGGGCCGCTGGAGCATTCCGCCTGGCATGGCTGCACGCCGACCGATCTGATATTTCCTTTCTTCCTGTTTATCGTCGGCGTGTCGATTGCGCTGGCTTTTGGCGGCAGGATTGAGGCGGGTGCTCCAAACGCACCCATGGCGCAAACCGTGATCAAGCGCGCCTTGCGCATCGTCGTGCTCGGCATGGTCTTGCATGCGCTGGCTTGGTGGCTGATGAGTAAGCCCGAGTACCGCATTCCAGGCGTTCTGCAGCGCATCGGTCTGTGTTTTGCTTTTGTCGGGCTCGCCGCTATCTACCTGCGGGCGCGCGCGCAGTGGCTGCTGCTGGCAACGCTCTTGATTGGCTACGCCGGTCTGCTCACCTGGGGTGGCTCGCTCGAGAAGATCGGCAATATTGCCTCGCGCTGGGATGCGTTGCTGCTTGGGCGCTTTGCGCTCGAATGGGCGGCGGCGACCGGTATTGGTCATGATCCAGAAGGCCTGGTCAGCACCTTGGGCGCTTTGTCGACGACGTTGCTGGGCTTGATAGCGGGCCAGTACCTGCGCCGCGCTCAAATCCTCAACTTGATCGCACTTGGCTTGGGCTGCGCGATGTTGGGGCTGATCTGGGCCGAATGGTTGCCGCTGAACAAGCAGTTATGGACGTCCAGCTTTGTGCTGTGGACCGGCGGTCTCGGTGCCTTGGCCTTGGGGCTGGCGCATCAGTTGATCGACAAGACCGGCTGGCCGCCGATTGGCCGCAGCTTTGGCGTCAACGCGATCGCAGCCTATGCGGGCGCCTGGATGTGCACGGTGCTGCTGGAAGGTTTTGGCCTGATGAAGCCCCTCTACGCCAGCGCCTTCGGCTGGCTCGAGCCCTTGGTCGGGCCATATGGTCAGTCACTGGCGTTCGCACTGGCTTTCGTGGGCGTGTGGGCGCTGATAGTGCGAGAGCTGGATAGACGCAAAATCTACTTCAAGGTGTGAGGCTTCAAAGCGAGCTTCACTTGAAGCCTCTGCGGCCACTGCAATATTGAGCGAGTAGCGGGCTACTGCGGCTTGGAGCTTGAAGGATCGCTGCGTTCAACCTGTCTTGTAGCGGGTTCGAGGTCGCGAGCGACTCGCAAGCCAAAGAAGACGTAGACCGCATCTGGCTCGTCAGCATTGCGATGGCTGGTCCTGAGTGATTTCGGGTTGTCAAAATAGGAGCCGCCACGAAGGATGCGCTTTTCTTGCTTTGGTGAGCTGACTTGCCTCGCCAGGCCTGCAGGGTGAGCCCCTTGGTAGTTATCGTATTGGGCATCCTCGACCCATTCCCAAACATTGCCCTGCATATCATGCAGCCCAAAAGCATTCGGGATCTTTTGGCCGACCGGATGAGCTTCCCCGCCGCTATTGCCGTTGTACCAAGCAAAGTTCTTCAGGGTCTGAAACGCTTCATCTTGAGCCCGCGTGTCTTGCCCAGCGCGTGCCGCATACTCCCATTCAGCTTCGCTGGGCAGCCGGAAATTCAAGCCGGTGCGGCTGTTGAGCCTTTTCAAAAACTCTTGAGCCTGATTCCAGGTCACACGCTCAACCGGGCAGCGGCGGCCGCAGGAGGTATTGGCGCTGGGGTTCTTGCCCATGACGGCCTGCCATTCCGCTTGTGTGACCTCATATTTGCCCAGCAAGAAGCTGCGCAGTTTGACGGTGTGAACAGGTTGCTCCGATGGGCTCGCCGTGCTGCCCATATTGAAGCTACCGGAGGGAATCAAAACCATGCGCGGGCATGTGTCGCAATCCTTGATGCCCTGCCAAGGCCGGGAGCGCAGTGACTCAAGCATGTCTGTGCTGACGGTCGTGCTAGCGACGATCTCAGGAGCGGCGAGCCCTTCGGTCGTTTTCGCGGTCAATGAGGCCGGGGATGCTGGAAGACTCTTTGTAGTTTGGAGGGTGTGCGTGCTGGGCGCGCTGGCAATGACGGGTTGTACTGAATAGCGTTTAACCATCAGACAGGCACTGAAGAGCTGGGCCCGGGGCTCGGCATTGAGATCTTCCTCAACGGCGGGAAACCGCAGGCCGGGGATTCTTTCGCAGCCCGTCGCACCCCCGCTTTGACTGCTCGAGGAGCATCTCATCTGGTCGGGCAATGATATCGCCGGCGTGATCACCACCACCTTTGGCGGAACTTCCAAAAGGCTTGAGGCTCGGCAGGTATCAAGATCTAAGCGCAAGGCCAGAGATTCCGCCGACTCAGGAGTTTGGATACTTGAACAGCCCACAAAAAACCCCGAAATCAAAGTGAGCGCTGCCAGTTTCCAATACTTCATTCTTCGCCTCGGAGGTAGTAGAGTTGAGTCGGCTACAGAAAATTATGGCGCCGAGCCATAAGCAAGGCATCATAATTTGAATTTGTGAATATTTGTGACTGCACCCCCTTCAGGGGGTGTGGACATATCAAAAGCTGGCCGAAGCTTCCAGAATGAATAACTTGAAGAGCTGTTTGATGGGCTGAAGCTTCGATAAAAACTTTTCAGCTCCGGCCTTGCTTGTTTAGCTTCGGGCTAAGGTGTTTTTTTGGGAAAATTGCCATTTCTATGGGGAAGCAGTCGATGCGAGTCAAAAATATAGCCATCATTGGCGGAGGCACAGCCGGTTGGTTAGCTGCCAATCATTTGGCTGTGGAGCTTCGAGCGGAGCAAGACATCACCATCACTGTGATTGAATCCCCGGAGATTGGCATTATTGGTGTGGGGGAAGGTACGGTCCCGCACATCCGGAAATCATTGATGAAGTTTGGTATTTCGGAAGCCGATTTGTTGGCTACCTGCGATACGACCTTCAAGGTGGGTATCAAATTTGTTGATTGGATGGCCGCTGGGCCCTCCGGAATCGAAAATTTCTACTATCACCCCTTTTCTTCGCCTTACCCAGGCGGGATTGACACCAGCTCACTGTATTTGCAACAGGCTGAAACTACTGAATTTGCGGAAGTGACTGAAGTGCCCGGCTTGGCGGAGGCGATGAAAGCCCCCAAGAAAATAGAGTCCCCGCCGTTTGAGGGGCCGGTCAACTATGCCTACCATTTTAATGCCGTGAAGTTTGGCCAATTGCTGGCCAAGAATGCGGTGCAAAAATTGCGAGTTAAGCACAAGCTGGCCACCATCATTGATGCATGCCTGAATGAAAGGGGAGAGGTCGATTATTTGTTGACCCAAGAGGGCGAGCGCCTTCATTATGACTTTTACGTCGACTGCACGGGCTTTAATTCCCTGCTGCTGGGTAAACTTTACCAGGTACCCTTCGTTGATAAGTCGGCGCAGATATTGACTGATACGGCTTTGGCTGTACAAATTGCGACCGAGCCGGCTTGTGAAATTCCTCCCTACACACTTGCGAAGGCGCACCAAGCCGGTTGGCTTTGGGATATTCCTTTGACAAATCGGCGCGGAGTGGGCTTTGTTTACGCCAGTGCGCACATGACGCAAGAGCAGGCCCTGCAGGGCTTGGCGGCGCATCTTGGCATGGATGCAGAACGGCTCTCGCCGCGCAGAATCCCGATGAAAATCGGCTATCGCGAGAAATTTTGGTGCAAAAACGTGGTGGCTCTAGGCTTGGCCCAAGGCTTTGTGGAGCCTTTGGAGGCGACCTCTATTTTTGTAACTGACTTGGCCGCCGATTTGTTTGCTAGAAACTTCTCGGTTGACAAGTCCGGCATGTCAGTTGCCGCGGATTATTGCAACAAAGTCATCTCATACACGTGGGAGCGTGTAATGGATTTTGTTCAATTGCACTACTGCATTTCAGACCGGCGCGACTCCGACTTTTGGCGCCTAAATACCATGGAGCCCAAGTTGTCGGATGTTTTGACGGAGCGACTTGCTATGTGGAAATTCAATGCCCCCAAAAAATCTGACTTCTTCAGTCGTTTTGATTTATTTGACGTGGAGAACTTTCTGTTTGTTTTGTACGGTATGAAATACAAAACGATCAAGAAAAACATGACGCAAGCAGAGCTGCAAGCCTTCACGCGTGAGCTTCAAAACGTCAGGAACACAGAAAGTTTTTTGGCCAAGGAACTCATCGGTCACCGCGAATGGATCGATGGATTTTTGGCAGCTTACAAAAGCATGCGCCCTGCTTGATTCATCCATGCGCAGTGCAGCTCTTTTTATATCAAAGTAAATCATGATTAATAAAATTTCTGTTCGCATGCCGCCTGATATTCAGTCCGTGACAGTGGGCGGGCATCAGGTCGTTTTTATCGATGACTTTTTGACAGAACCCGAGTTGATGCTTGCGGCTGCCAGTGGAAGCAAGTTTCTCCCTTGCCCGGGTTTTGATCAGAAAAAAGGATATCCAGGTATCCGTGCAACGGCGCCGGCCGAGTATTCCAATGCCTTGGTCGAATTGGTGGACCCGTTGATCAAAATGAATTTCCAAGTGCCGGAGCATCTTGATTTACGAAAGAGTGAATGTGAGTTTTCACTGACAACGGTGGCGCCCGATGGTTTGGGCATGATGCAAAGGACGCCGCATTTTGATTCGGTATCACCGCACCATATGGCCGTACTTTTGTATTTGTGTGGTCCGGAGCATGGGGGGACCGGTTTTTATCGACATGTGGCCACCGGTATTCAAAGAGTCACGCCTGAGAATTGCCGGCATTATTCAGATGTCTATTGCGAGGAGTTGCGTGAGGCCGATCCAAGCCCGAGGTACTTTGATGACTCCGATCAACGTTTCACATTCTTAGGGATGATGCCAGCCCGCTTCAACCGTTTGGTGTTGTACCCAGGCAGCTTGTTGCACAGCGCTTGCATCAATCCGAGTATCGGCATTTGCGATGACCCACGCAAAGGGCGTTTGACTGTGAATACTTTTTTCGATTTTTGATAACACCAAGCTCAAATAAAAAAAGCCCGGCGAGTGCCGGGCTTTTTGCTTTCAAGACTTAAGCCAGATCAGAACTTGGCGCTGATGCCCACGCGGTAAGTACGCTCACCCATGAAGGACCATGCGGGATAACCCACTTTCAATGGTGCCTTGACAGTGGTGTCTACGCCTGCTGCGCCAAACTGGACGTCATCAGCTGCAAGCAGGTTGGTGGCATCAAAGTTCAGGCGAATGTTCTTCGTGATGTTGTAGCCCAGGCCCAGGTCCAAGGTGCCGAAACCTTCGTGCATACGGTTACCGTACCAGCCGGTTTCACGAATCATGTACTCCGAGCGATAGTTGTAGGCCATACGGGCAGAGAAGTCCGCCATTTCGTAGTAGCCCACCACGTTGTAAGTGTGCTTGGAGGCCAAGGTGAACAGCGCGCGCCGGTCTTGGAAGCTCTCGCCTGGGGCGGTGGCATCCGAGTAGGTGTAGTTCGCTGCAACGCC
Organism: Roseateles albus; assembly: GCF_028595345.1. Lineage (NCBI taxonomy): Bacteria > Pseudomonadati > Pseudomonadota > Betaproteobacteria > Burkholderiales > Sphaerotilaceae > Roseateles > Roseateles albus. The sequence goes on from NZ_JAQQXT010000011.1 coordinate 25,531, forward strand.
AAAGCCGTTGTCGAAGGCATGGTTGATTTGCGCTTCCAAGCCCCTGATCTTGCCGCCGCCAGCGTTGACGAACTGGTTGACTGTCCAGCTGTCTTTGCCGCTATCTGGGCTGATCACACCGATCTTTTGGTCAACCTTGGTGTTGGTCGTGATGAAGTTGTTGATGTCCTTGTAGAACACACCGCCGGCGACCAAATTGCCCTTGCCGTAGTAGTACTCCAAACCGAGGTCGAACTGAGTCGACTTTTGCGGCTTGAGGCCCACATCGCCGAAAGTCATCGTCTCGTTGCCCGCGACGGTGTCCTTCCATCCGCTTTGGCTGGCCAGGAACATATTGTCAAAGTTTGGACGAGTGATGGCTTGACCCGCAGCCATACGCAGCAATGTGTTCTTCTGCAGCGTGTAGGCGACGTTCAACGATGGCAGCCAGTCGCTATAGCTCGCATCCTTCGATGTCCGGTTCTTGCTCCAGCCCTGGTTCTGGTCAATATCACCGGTTGCCAGTGGCGTACCGTCGAAGGCATAACCAGTTCCAGTCACCTTGGAACTGATGTAGCGCAGGCCGAAGTTACCGCGCCACTGGTCTTTCTCAAACTCGAACATGCCGTAGGCAGCGGTGTTCTTCTCTTTAATGATGCCCAAGCCGCCACGCTCTTCGGTCCAGCCCGTCACGTTGGCATTGGTGTTAGCCATCATGCCGCCGATGTTTGGCTTTGGCGAATTCCAGCCGTTCGTGCCCATGGCGATATTGCCGTTGTACAGGCTGGCGGTATCAGCCTCAATGGCTGTGGCGGCAAAACTCGCCCGGTCGGTGCTCTTCTTGAACTCGTGATCGGTGGCACGCACGCCAGTCTTGAACGAGTTGATGGGGCCCAGTTCCAGGTCCATGGTCAGGTCAGCCTGGGCGTAAGTTTCTTTGTCCGAGTTTGGACCACGTGAAGTTGCCCAAGAGCCGGCAGGACCTGTTTTTGCTGGCAGATTAGACAGAGCGACGTTTTGGTTCGCGCCAGGATTGACCGAAATTTGCTTGCCCGTTGCGTCGATGGAACCGACCCACTTCGGCAAAGAGCTGCCAGCCGTCCACCAACCGTATGAATAGTTAGTCGTCTGCGAGGTACCGCCTTCGGCCTTCGTCGAGCCGGCTGCGGCGTCAACCTTGAATGTGTCGGCGCGGAATGTTCCGGTCAGTGCCAGAGTGTCCGAAGTCATCTTGCCGGTACGAGCCCAAGTTTGCACGAAGGCGTCCGTCGCGTTCGCAGCGGTGATGTCGCTCTTGGTGCACAAACCAGCAGCATTCTTCTGCGAGCAAGGGTCTGTTTTGGCGTTGCCTGGGAAGATGTAGTGGCTGGTATTCGAGTTGTCACCCGTCAGTTCCAAGGCCAAGTAGTTCAGGCCCAGGTCAATCGACTTGGTTGGGCGAGCTTGCAGTGCCACGTTGACGGCGGTGCGCTTGCGGTCTTGAACAAAAGTTGTCGGGGCGACGTCGCCTGACCAACGTGCGTCGGACTCAATACCGCGACGAATGTACTCGGAGTCCTCGTAAGCGACGGCGATCAGAGCGCCGAACTTCTTCTGGGAATCCTTCCAGCTGTACAGGCCTGAAACTTCCTTGCTCAGATCATCGCTGACCGAGCCTTTGCCCAGCTTTGCGCTGACGAAAGCTGTGTTGGCATCCAGATCCAAAGGCTTGCGTGTCCGCACAATGACGGTGCCGCCGATGCCACCTTCAGTCAAATCAGCTTGCGACGACTTGAAGACCTCCATGCCGCCGATGAGTTCGGCTGGCAGCAGGGAGTAATTGAACGAGCGGTCAATGGTTTGTTGGTCATACCAACCGGTCGATGCAACGGATTGACCGTTCAGCGTGGTGTAGGTCATTTGCGGGTCGGTGCCGCGAATCGAGACCGAAGCGCCTTGGCCGAAAGCACGACCGACAGTAACTCCAGGGATACGACCCAGGGCCTGGCCCACGTCGCTGTCTGGCAGCTTGCCGATGTCTTCTGCAGAAACAGCATCAACGACGGCGCTAGCACCCTTCTTGATGTTGGCTGCGCTTTGCAGCGAAGCGCGGATACCTGTGATCACAACCGCTTCAAGTTGGGCTGTGTCTTGTGCCGCAGCTGGAGCAGTTGCTGCTTGCTGCGCCTGTGCAGCCATAGTGATGCTCAGCAGCGTCATCGTGACGGCAGCTGCGATAGGGCTCTGTTTGACCTTCATTTCTTTTCCTTAAATTGGCCAAGAGATAACTAATTAACAACTCGGCCTGTTTCCACTTGGTACCTCAGCTCTGGCGGTCGTTTTTTTGTGACCGCTCAAGGCTTGACACCGCTAAAGACATACGAATGCAACCAATGCCATGCCACTATACGGCTCGGTAGTGCCACTTTGCTACCACTTTTATGTCCGTGTTTTCCCTGCTGTGGCGGCGCCGCCACCGAAATGTTCAAGCTTGCATGCTTGGCCTGGCTACCTTTCTTTCGGCGGCGGCTGCTTGCGGCGGCTGGACCGGGAAAATCAACGAGAGAAGGTCCAGCATCGAGCTAAGCGCCCTGTTCATGAGGTGTGGCGAGCGCTGAAGCTGGGGTAAATACTGCTCCGCTCCGCAAAGTTTTAAAAGTGCGTAAAAGCAGAAATTGCCTTGTAGGCGTCGTTTTGTAGCCTTCTTGCGACGGCCTTTTTGCTTGACTCTTACTCCTTGAATTGACTTGGCTAGCTTGTGGTAGGTAGCTGATTGGTATCTGGCGCGGGCGTGGGGTGGTATTGACTTGGTTGTCGGGGTTCAGCTGACTTCACGCTGTCTAGGGCGGCTTGGTGCCGAGGTTCTTCACCAGAGTTCAAGAAAGTTGTTTGCGCTGCAAAAATGCTGTGCTATAGTTGCGGGCTTGCCTCGGAGGGGTGGCCGAGTGGTTAAAGGCAGCAGACTGTAAATCTGCCCGCTAACGCGTACGCTGGTTCGAATCCAGCCTCCTCCACCAAGGCAAACGCTTTTCTTGATTCGAGTCGCTGGCCGGTCCGGCGACTCGATCCCAGGAGGGTTGTTAGAAGTAAGGCAAGCAAGGCTCCCGGGCGGGAGTAGTTCAATGGTAGAACTCCAGCCTTCCAAGCTGATCACGCGGGTTCGATTCCCGTCTCCCGCTCCAGTGTTGTTGGTGTCGGTTTGTGTTGTTTGTAAGTCGTCGATACTGGTTTGCGGTTTTGAGTCAAGTCTCCAAACCTGTGTCGATGCCCATGTGGCTCAGTGGTAGAGCACTCCCTTGGTAAGGGAGAGGTCACGCGTTCGATCCGCGTCATGGGCACCACCTGTTTTCTTCTTCTAGTCTGTACTGATACTCTCTCGGAGCGCAGAAATGGCAAAAAGCAAATTTGAACGTACCAAGCCGCACGTCAATGTGGGCACGATCGGTCACGTTGACCATGGCAAGACCACGCTGACGGCTGCTATCGCAACCGTGCTGTCGAAGAAGTTCGGCGGCGAGGCCAAGGCTTACGACCAGATCGACGCAGCACCGGAAGAAAAAGCCCGCGGCATCACGATCAACACTGCTCACGTTGAGTACGAGACGGCCGGCCGTCACTACGCACACGTGGACTGCCCAGGCCACGCTGACTATGTGAAGAACATGATCACCGGCGCGGCGCAGATGGACGGCGCGATTCTGGTTTGCTCGGCCGCTGACGGCCCGATGCCACAGACCCGCGAGCACATCTTGTTGGCTCGTCAGGTGGGCGTGAAGTACATCATCGTCTTCCTGAACAAGTGCGACATGGTGGACGACGCTGAGTTGCTGGAACTGGTCGAAATGGAAGTGCGCGAGCTCTTGTCCAAGTACGACTTCCCTGGCGACGACACACCGATCATCAAGGGTTCGGCCAAGTTGGCGCTGGAAGGCGACACAGGCCCCTTGGGCGAAGGCGCGATCATGGCTCTGGCCGAAGCGCTGGACAGCTACATTCCCCAGCCTGAGCGTGCCATGGACGGCGCCTTCTTGCTGCCGGTTGAAGACGTGTTCTCGATCTCTGGCCGCGGCACCGTGGTGACTGGTCGTATCGAGCGCGGCATCATCAAGGTCGGCGAAGAAATCGAAATCGTTGGTATCCGTGATGTCCAGAAGACAACCGTGACCGGCGTGGAAATGTTCCGCAAGTTGCTCGATCAAGGTCAAGCTGGTGACAACGTCGGCATCTTGCTGCGCGGCACCAAGCGTGAAGATGTTGAGCGCGGCCAAGTGCTGAGCAAGCCGGGTTCGATCAAGCCACACACCCACTTCACGGCTGAGGTGTATGTCTTGTCGAAGGAAGAGGGCGGCCGTCACACGCCGTTCTTCAACAACTACCGTCCACAGTTCTACTTCCGTACAACTGACGTGACCGGTGCTGTTGAGCTGCCAGCGGACAAGGAAATGGTTATGCCTGGCGATAACGTCGGTATGACGATCAAGTTGATCGCTCCGATCGCGATGGAAACTGGTCTGCGCTTCGCGATTCGCGAAGGTGGCCGTACCGTTGGTTCGGGCGTGGTTGCTACGATCATCGCTTAAACTATCAGCGCCATAGGGGCGTAGCTCAATTGGCAGAGCGTCGGTCTCCAAAACCGAAGGTTGAAGGTTCGAAACCCTCCGCCCCTGCCAACTTCCGCTGATCACGGTTGTTGGTTTATTGGTTCTAGGCAATCGGCCCGCGGGAGTTATTCCCGGCGGGCTTTGCTGCTGGTGGGTATCACCAAACAAGTGTTTGAAATATCGAATGTCCGCAAGCTTTGTGTGGCATGGAAGTGAATCAATGTCCAATTCTCAAGTCGAAACGGTAACGACCAGCGCTGACAAAGCGAAGCTGGCCGGTGCTGTCCTGTTGCTGGCGGCCGCTTTGGTCGCCTACTATGCGTTGGCAAAGCAGGGCCCGATCGCGCAATGGGCGGCGCTGCTGGTGTTGCTGGCGGCTTCGGTCGGTGCGTTTTTTACTTCCGAATCGGGCAAGTCGTTGATCGCTTATGGGCGCGACTCGGCGCGCGAGGTGCGCAAGGTGGTTTGGCCGACGCACAAAGAAGCGCGCCAAATGACCGGCTATGTTTTTGCCTTCGTGGTGATCATGGCTTTGTTCCTCTGGTTGACCGACAAGACGCTGGAGTGGGTGTTGTACGACCTGGTCTTGGGTTGGAAGCGTTAAGTAAGCGTTGAAGGATTGCAATGACTGAAGAACAAGGCAATGCCGCGGCCGAGGCCGTCGTGCCGACCGGACTCCCCAAGCGCTGGTATGTGGTGCATGCCTATTCGGGTATGGAGAAGGCGGTCGAACGCAATTTGCGTGAACGCATCGACCGGGCCGAAATGCAAGACAAGTTTGGTCGCATCTTGGTGCCGACCGAAGAAGTCGTTGAGTTGAAGAATGGCAAGAAGGCTGTCACCGAGCGACGCTTTTTCCCGGGCTATGTGCTGGTTGAAATGGTGATGGAAGATGACACTTGGCATTTGGTCAAGCACACTTCCAAGGTGACTGGTTTTGTGGGTGGAGCAAAGAATCGTCCCGCTCCGATCTCCGAGGCGGAGGTCAACAAGATCGTCAACCAGATGCAAGAAGGCATCGAGAAGCCGCGGCCAAAGGTCGAGTGGATGGTTGGCGAAATCGTGCGCGTCAAGGAAGGCCCGTTTACGGACTTCAACGGCGCCATCGAGGGTGTCAACTACGACAAATCCAAGGTCAGCGTGTCGGTCACCATCTTCGGCCGCGCGACGCCGGTCGAGTTGGACTTCGCTCAAGTCGAGAAGGTTTAAAGGCTTGACAGAGCCTGTTGGCCGAGTCATCGGCTGGCATCTGTCCGTAGTCAGTTCACAACGAGATGTGAACAAGAGGAGCAAGGGTATGTGGCGTCAAGCCGCTAGCCCCTTGCGCTAGCACTCAGGGGTTGCGGCTCAGCCGCCGTGACTCTGTCAGGAGAATATATGGCTAAGAAAATTGTCGGCTTTATCAAGCTGCAAGTAGCGGCAGGCAAGGCGAATCCATCGCCGCCAGTCGGTCCCGCGCTGGGTCAGCGTGGCCTGAACATCATGGAATTCTGCAAGGCGTTCAACGCCCAGACGCAGGGTCATGAGCCAGGCATGAAGCTGCCGGTGGTGATTACCGCTTTCGCGGACAAGAGCTTCACCTTCGTGATCAAGTCGCCTCCAGCGACTGCTCTGATCAAGAAGTTGGCCAAGCTGGACAAGGGTTCGGCCAAGCCGCACCTGGAAAAGGTCGGCAAGCTGACCCGCGCCCAGTTGGAAGAGATCGCCAAGATCAAGACCAAGGACCTGACTGCAGCCGATCTGGACGCAGCAGTTCGTACGATTGCTGGTTCGGCTCGCTCGATGGGCGTGCTGGTGGAAGGAGTCTGATATGGCCAAGCTTACAAAACGCCAAAAGGCCAATCTGGGCAAGGTCGAGACGACCAAGCTGTACTCGCTGAGCGAAGCGCTGAATCTGGTGAAGAGCCTGGCCGTCGCCAAGTTCGACGAATCCATCGACGTGGCTGTTCAGCTGGGCGTGGACTCGAAGAAGTCTGATCAGGTCGTTCGCGGCGCGGTCGTGATGCCTCACGGTATCGGCAAGACCAAGCGCGTCGCTGTGTTCGCCCAAGGCGCCAAGGCTGACGAAGCCCGTGCTGCCGGTGCTGACATCGTCGGCATGGAAGATTTGGCCGAGCGTATCAAGGCTGGTGACATGCCTTTCGACGTGGTCATCGCCTCGCCTGACACCATGCGTATCGTTGGTACCTTGGGTCAAGTGCTGGGCCCACGCGGCCTGATGCCTAACCCCAAGGTCGGCACCGTGACGCCTGACGTCGCGACTGCTGTTCGCAATGCCAAGGCTGGTCAAGTCCAGTTCCGCGTTGACAAGGGCGGCATCATTCACGGCACCTTGGGTCGTCGCTCGTTCGACACCGACAAGCTGGAAGGCAACTTGCGCGCGCTGATCGAGGCTTTGAACAAGTCCAAGCCAGCGACCAGCAAGGGTGTCTACCTGCGTAAGGTAGCAGTGTCCTCCACCATGGGCGTTGGCGCCCGTGTGGATGTGGCCAGCATCAACGCTCAGGCTTCCGCTTAAGCTAAGAAAATTTGCGCAGCGCGAGTCTGGCGCTGTGCTGAAGAATTGGTGGGGCGAATCGGGTGCAAATCTGATTCGCGTCATCCAAGACCGTTGGTGCGAATGCTTGCGGGCGTTTGCTTAATGGATAACGGTGCCGAGGGTGTCAAAGCTTGCGGCCTTGTTTGAAGCCAGCGCAGATGGCGGTCCCGCTGTAAAGGATTTGTCGGTCGATTCGTTGAGGGTCGACCGGTGGGTTTCTGGACAGAAGGTCGCTGAACCCGGGTGTGTCTAGAGCCGCAAGGCAAAGGGCACGTATTTGTGAGGAGTAGACCTTGAGTCTCAATCGCAACGAGAAAGCAGCCGTCGTTACGGATGTGGCAGCCCAAGCGGCTAAGTCGCAGACCTTGGCGTTGGCCGAATACCGTGGCCTCACCGTAGAAGCCTTGAACAAGCTGCGCGTCGAATCGCGTGCCAAGGGTGTGTATCTTCACGTGCTGAAGAACACCCTGGCGCGTCGTGCCGTCGCCGGTACTCAGTTCGAGTGCATCTCGGAGAGCATGGTCGGCCCGCTGATCTATGGCTTTTCTGAAGACGCTGTCGCTGCTGCGAAAGTCATGTCTGACTTCGCTAAAACCAACGACAAACTGATCATCAAGGGTGGTGCCTACGGTGGTAAGGCTCTGGACGTCAACGCCGTTAAGGCATTGGCTTCAGTCCCAAGCAAGGAAGTTTTGCTGGCCCAGCTCTTGGGTCTGATGCAGTCGCCTGTGTCGCGTTTCGCACGCGCATTGGCCGCAGTGTCGGAACAACGTGCCGCCGGCGCAGCTCCTGCTGCCGAAGCCACGGAAGTTGCAGCAGAAGCTGCACCTGCCGCCTGAACGATCTGCTGATAAAGCAACCACTATTGATGTGTTGAGGGCGAGGCGGGTGCATGACACCCACCACCTCACCCGGCTCATCAAACAATCTATCTAGGAGCCTAAAAATGGCATTCGATAAAGACGCATTCATCTCCGCCCTGGACGCAATGACCGTTCTGGAACTCAATGACCTGGTCAAGGCCATTGAAGAAAAATTCGGCGTGTCCGCCGCTGCTATGGCCGCTCCTGCTGCCGGTGGCGCAGCTGGTGGCGCTGCTGCTGCTGAAGAGCAGACCGAGTTCAACGTGATCCTGACCGATTGCGGCGCACAGAAGGTTTCCGTGATTAAGGCTGTTCGCGAAATCACCGGCCTGGGCCTGAAGGAAGCTAAAGACCTGGTCGACGGCGCTCCTAAGGCTGTCAAGGAAGGCGTGTCCAAGGCTGATGCCGAAGCCGCCAAGAAGAAGCTTGAAGAAGCCGGCGCTAAGGTCGACGTCAAGTAATTGTCTCGAATTGGGGTGGCTTGCGAGCTGCTTCAGTTTTGCTGACAGGCCTGCAATTGGCGCGTGTTGAATGTTTTGCTCCACCTGACGAGGGCTGGGGGCAGATCGATAAACAGGCGCTTAGCAAGGCTTAAAAGGGGTGGCCTCACGGCCTCCCCTTTTAGCGTTTGAGGGTTATTCCGGGTAGAGATTAGTTGAAAGCGTCGCGCGAGGTATGATGTGCGGTTATTTCAAGTGTTCTCTGATCCGACTGCAGAGAACCGGTTTGGTCGGGCTTTGGTGCAATGCCGAAGTTGTCCGCCAGCGGTTGGTAGTGGCCAATCACCAAGCGTCGAGCCGTCCGTCCGGGATGGAGTTCGAGAAGCCAGTCGCCGACGAAGCCCGTCCCACGGCCAGGGGTGGGCTCTCGACACGGAGTGTTTATGGCGCAAGCAACCCCCTATAGCTTTACCGAGCGCAAGCGAATTCGCAAGAGCTTCGGCAAGCGTGAGAGCGTTCTCAACGTTCCTTATTTGCTCACCATGCAGAAAGAGGCTTATGTGGCCTTCCTGCAAAAGGACGTCCCCCCTGCTAAACGCAAGCCCGAGGGCCTGCAAGCAGCTTTCCTTTCCGCGTTCCCCATTGTTTCGCACAATGGTTTCGTGGAGATGAAATTCCTCGAATTCAACATCGCCAAACCGCCGTTTGACACTCGCGAGTGCCAGCAGCGTGGTTTGACGTATGCGGCCGCCGTTCGTGCGCGTCTGCAGATGATCATCTATGACCGTGAATCGCCCCAGGCGAAGACGGTCAAGGAGATCAAGGAGCAAGAGGTCTATATGGGCGAAGTTCCGCTCATGACCGATTACGGCTCCTTCATCGTCAATGGCACCGAGCGTGTCATCGTCTCCCAGTTGCATCGCTCGCCTGGCGTGTTCTTCGAACACGACAAGGGCAAGACGCACTCTAGCGGCAAGCTGTTGTTCTCGGCTCGCATCATTCCTTACCGCGGTTCGTGGTTGGACTTTGAATTCGACGCCAAAGACATCCTGTTCTTCCGCGTTGACCGTCGCCGCAAGATGCCTGTCACGATTCTGCTCAAGGCCATCGGCCTGAACCCCGAGCAAATCCTGGCGCACTTCTTCGTCTTCGACAACTTCCGTCTGATGGACGCCGGCGCACAAATGGAATTTGTGGCCGACCGTCTAAAGGGTGAAGTTGCCCGCTTTGACATCACCGACAAGTCCGGTGCCGTCATTGTCGAAAAAGACAAGCGCATCACCGCGCGTCACACGCGTCAACTGGAGCAGTCCGGCACGCAGCACGTCACGGTGCCTGAAGACTTCTTGGTCGGCCGTGTGTTGGCCAAGAACATGGTCGACGGCGACACCGGCGAGATCATCGCCAAGGCCAATGATGAATTGACCGACGCTTTGCTGAAGAAGCTGCGTCAGGCCGGCATCAAGGACGTGCAGTGCTTGTTCACGAACGAGCTGGACGAAGGTGCTTACATCAGCCAGACCCTGGCCGCCGACGAAACCGCTGACCAGCTGGCCGCGCGCGTTGCGATCTATCGCATGATGCGCCCAGGCGAGCCGCCAACGGAAGACGCGGTCGAAGCGCTGTTCAACCGCTTGTTCTACAACCCGGACACCTACGATCTGTCGCGCGTGGGCCGCATGAAGTTCAACGCCCGTGCTGGCCGCGATACGCCGGAAGGCGCGATGACCTTGTCGAACGAAGACGTCCTGGACGTTGTCAAGATCTTGGTCGAGCTGCGCAATGGCCGTGGCGAAGTCGATGACATCGACCACTTGGGCAATCGTCGCGTACGTTGCGTCGGCGAACTGGCCGAGAACCAGTACCGTTCGGGTCTGGCTCGGATCGAGAAGGCCGTCAAGGAACGTCTGGGTCAAGCCGAGACCGAAGCCTTGATGCCGCATGACTTGATCAACTCCAAGCCGATTTCGGCCGCGTTGAAAGAGTTCTTCGGTGCGTCGCAGCTGTCGCAATTCATGGACCAGACCAACCCCTTGTCGGAAATCACGCACAAGCGTCGCGTTTCCGCCCTGGGCCCTGGTGGTTTGACGCGTGAGCGCGCTGGCTTTGAAGTCCGCGACGTGCACCCGACTCACTACGGTCGTGTCTGCCCAATTGAAACACCTGAAGGCCCGAACATTGGTCTGATCAACTCCTTGGCTCTGTACGCGCAGCTGAACGAGTATGGCTTCCTGGAAACCCCTTATCGTCGCGTTGTCGACGGCAAGATCACGAGCCAGATCGACTATCTGTCGGCCATCGAAGAAGGCAAGTACGTGATCGCCCAGGCGAACGCGACCTTGAGCAGCGAAGGTTCGCTGACGGACGAGTTGGTGTCGGCGCGCGAGAACGGCGAATCGGTGTTGACCAGTCCAGAGCGCATCCAGTACATGGACGTTGCGCCTACGCAGATCGTGTCGGTCGCGGCCTCGCTGGTGCCATTCCTTGAGCACGATGATGCGAATCGCGCCTTGATGGGTGCGAATATGCAGCGTCAGGCCGTGCCTATCTTGCGTCCCGAAAAGGCCATGGTCGGTACCGGTGTGGAACGTGTCGCAGCCAAGGACTCGGGCACTGTTGTGGCGGCGCGCCGCGGCGGTATCGTCGACTACGTCGATACCAACCGTATCGTGATTCGTGTCAATGACAACGAAACCGTGGCCGGTGAAGTTGGCGTCGACATCTACAACCTGATCAAGTACCAGCGTTCCAACCAGAACACCAATATCCATCAGCGCCCTATCGTGCGCCGTGGTGACAAGGTGGCTGCCGAGGACATCATTGCTGACGGTGCTTCCACCGACATCGGTGAGTTGGCGCTGGGCCAGAACATGCTGGTCGCCTTCATGCCATGGAACGGCTACAACTTCGAGGATTCGATCCTGATCTCGGAGCGTGTGATCGCTGAAGACCGCTACACCTCGATTCACATCGAAGAGTTGGTGGTCAATGCGCGTGACACCAAGCTGGGCAGCGAAGAAATCACCCGCGACATTCCGAACTTGTCCGAGCAGCAGCTTGGTCGTTTGGATGAGTCCGGCATCGTCTACGTCGGCGCCGAAGTCAACGCCGGCGACGTGCTGGTCGGCAAGGTCACGCCCAAGGGCGAGACCACGCTGACGCCTGAAGAGAAGCTGCTGCGCGCCATCTTCGGCGAGAAGGCTTCCGACGTGAAGGACACGTCCCTGCGTGTCGATCAAGGCACTTCGGGCACCGTCATCGACGTGCAGGTCTTCACCCGTGAAGGCATCCAGCGCGACAAGCGTGCTCAGCAGATCATTGACGATGAGCTGAAGCGCTTCCGCCTGGACCTGAACGACCAACTGCGTATCGTGGAGGCCGACTCGTTCGACCGTATCGAGAAGCTGCTGACCGGCCGCGTGGCCAACGGCGGCCCGCAGAAGATCGCCAAGGGCACTGTCATCGACAAGGCCTATCTGCAGAGCGTCGAGAAATTCCACTGGTTCGATATCCGTCCCGCCGAGGACGAGGTCGCCAACCAATTGGAGTCGATCAAGAACTCGCTGGAGCAGACCCGCCACAGCTTCGACTTGGGCTTTGAAGAAAAGCGCAAGAAGTTGACGCAAGGTGATGAGCTGCCGGCTGGCGTGCTGAAGATGGTCAAGGTCTATCTGGCCGTCAAGCGTCGCTTGCAGCCGGGTGACAAGATGGCCGGTCGTCACGGTAACAAGGGTGTTGTGTCCAAGATCGCTCCGATCGAAGACATGCCTTATATGGCCGACGGCACCACCGTTGACATCGTCTTGAACCCGCTGGGCGTGCCTTCACGGATGAACGTGGGTCAGGTTTTGGAAGTGCACCTGGGTTGGGCCGGCAAGGGCATTGGTCAGCGCATCGGCGACATGCTGCAGCAAGAAGCCCGCGTGGCCGAGTTGCGCAAGTTCTTCGACGAGTTGTACAACCAGTCCGGCAAGAAGGAGCACCTTGACGATCTGAACGACACCGAAATCGTTGAGATGGCGCACAACCTGACCAACGGCGTGCCGTTTGCGACGCCGGTGTTTGACGGGGCCAAGGAAGAAGAAATCCGCGCGATGCTGAAGTTGGCGTACCCGGATGACATCGCCGCCAAGAAGGGCTTGACCGCCACGCGTACCCAGGCGTTCCTGTCTGATGGCCGTACCGGCGAGGCTTTCGAGCGTCCGACGACCGTGGGCTATATGCATGTGCTGAAGTTGCACCACTTGGTGGACGACAAGATGCACGCCCGTTCGACCGGCCCGTACAGCTTGGTCACTCAGCAGCCGCTGGGTGGTAAGGCTCAGTTCGGTGGCCAGCGTTTCGGTGAGATGGAAGTGTGGGCGCTGGAAGCTTATGGCGCCTCCTACATCTTGCAGGAAATGCTGACGGTCAAGTCCGATGACGTGAACGGCCGGACCAAGGTCTACGAGAGCATCGTCAAGGGTGAGCACACGATCGAAGCCGGCATGCCGGAATCGTTCAACGTGTTGGTCAAGGAAATCCGGTCGCTCGGTATCGATATTGAGTTGGAGCGTAACTAAGCGCTGTGCGTGGCAGGGCACCGCAATTGCGGTGACTCTGCCCTCCATTCGTTTCTAGATTCGCTTCCAAACACAAATTAGGAGAAAGCCATGAAAGGCTTACTGGACCTGTTCAAGCAGTTCACCCCGGATGAACACTTCGACGCCATCAAGATCGGGCTTGCATCGCCCGAGAAGATTCGTTCGTGGTCATTTGGTGAGGTGAAGAAGCCTGAAACCATCAACTACCGCACCTTCAAGCCCGAGCGCGACGGCTTGTTCTGCGCCAAGATCTTCGGGCCTATCAAGGACTACGAATGCCTGTGCGGCAAGTACAAGCGCCTGAAGCATCGCGGCGTTATCTGCGAGAAGTGCGGCGTTGAAGTCACCCAGACCAAGGTTCGCCGTGACCGCATGGGTCATATCGACCTGGCCGCCCCTTGCGCCCACATCTGGTTCCTGAAGTCCCTGCCATCGCGCTTGGGCCTGGTGCTGGACATGACGCTGCGCGACATCGAACGCGTCTTGTACTTTGAAGCATATGTGGTGGTTGACCCAGGCATGACACCGTTGAAGAAATTCACGATCATGACCGAGGATGACTACGACGCGAAGGTCGTTGAGTTCGGTGATGAATTCGTTGCCCTGATGGGTGCCGAAGGCGTCAAGCGCTTGCTGGAAGATATGGATCTCGACGTCGAGATCGACCGCCTGCGCAACGACATGACCGGCTCCGAGCTGAAGGTCAAGAAGAATTCCAAGCGCCTCAAGGTGATGGAAGCCTTCAAACGCTCGGGCATCAAGCCAAACTGGATGGTGCTGGAAGTGCTGCCCGTGTTGCCACCGGACCTGCGTCCGCTGGTGCCATTGGACGGCGGCCGCTTTGCGACCTCCGACCTGAACGATCTGTATCGTCGCGTCATCAACCGCAACAACCGTCTGGCTCGTCTGCTGGAGTTGAAGGCCCCTGAGATCATCGTGCGCAACGAAAAGCGCATGTTGCAGGAAGCGGTTGACTCGCTGCTGGACAACGGTCGTCGCGGCAAGGCCATGACCGGCGCCAACAAGCGGGCGTTGAAGTCGCTGGCCGACATGATCAAGGGCAAGGGCGGTCGTTTCCGTCAGAACTTGCTGGGCAAGCGCGTCGACTACTCTGGCCGTTCGGTCATTGTGGTGGGCCCAACGCTGAAGCTGCATCAGTGCGGTTTGCCCAAGTTGATGGCGCTTGAGTTGTTCAAGCCCTTCATCTTCTCGCGCCTCGAGGCCATGGGCATCGCGACGACGATCAAGGCCGCCAAGAAGGAAGTCGAATCCGGCTCGCCAGTCGTTTGGGACATCCTGGAAGAGGTCATCAAGGAGCATCCGGTGCTCTTGAACCGTGCGCCTACGCTGCACCGTTTGGGCATTCAGGCCTTTGAGCCTGTGTTGATCGAAGGCAAGGCCATTCAGCTGCACCCGCTGGTTTGCGCCGCCTTCAACGCCGACTTCGACGGTGACCAGATGGCTGTTCACGTGCCGCTGTCGATCGAAGCGCAAATGGAAGCCCGCACGCTGATGCTGGCCTCCAACAACGTGCTGTTCCCGGCTTCGGGCGAGCCGTCGATCGTGCCGTCGCAAGACGTGGTGCTGGGCTTGTACTACGCCACCCGCGAGCGCATCAACGGCAAGGGCGAGGGCATGGTCTTCTCGGACATCTCCGAGTTGATCCGCGCCTTGGAAAACGGTGCCGTTGAAATCACTGCCCGTATCAATGTGCGCATGGTGCAGTACACCAAGGGCGCCGTGGTCGAAGGTCAGGAGATCGAATGGATCCCCGAGACCAAGCTGGTTAGCACGACCGTTGGTCGCGCGTTGCTGAGCGAAATCTTGCCCAAGGGCTTGCCGTTCGCCAATATCGACAAGGCGCTGAAGAAGAAAGAAATCTCCAAGTTGATCAATATGTCATTCCGCAAGTGCGGTCTGAAGGAAACGGTCGTCTTGGCAGACAAGCTGCTGCAAGCTGGTTTCAAGCTGGCAACGCGTGCAGGTATTTCGATCGCTGTTGACGACATGTTGGTGCCGCCCGAGAAGCCGATGCTGATCGAGCGCGCCGAGAAGGAAGTCAAGGAGATCGAACAGCAGTACATCTCCGGTTTGGTGACTTCCGGCGAGCGTTACAACAAGGTGGTGGACATCTGGGGCAAGACCGGCGACGAAGTCGGCAAGGTCATGATGAGCCAGCTGTCCAAGCAGAAGACGACCGACCGTCACGGCAATCAGGTGGATCAGGAGTCCTTCAACTCGATTTACATGATGGCTGACTCGGGCGCTCGAGGTTCTGCCGCTCAGATTCGCCAGCTCTCCGGTATGCGGGGTTTGATGGCCAAGCCTGACGGCTCCATCATCGAGACGCCGATTACCGCGAACTTCCGCGAAGGTCTGAACGTTCTGCAGTACTTCATTTCCACCCACGGTGCTCGTAAGGGTCTGGCGGATACGGCTTTGAAGACAGCGAACTCGGGTTACCTGACACGTCGCCTGGTGGACGTGACGCAAGACTTGGTGGTGATCGAAGAAGATTGCGGTACCGAAAACGGTATGGCGATGCGCGCTCTGGTTGAGGGCGGTGAAGTGATCGAGTCCTTGCGTGACCGCGTGCTCGGCCGCGTGACTGCGATCGACGTGCTGCATCCAGAAACGCAAGCGGTTGTGTTGCCTGCGCTCAGCATGCTGGACGAAGACACGCTGGACATGCTGGAAACGCATGGCGTGGACGAGATCAAGGTCCGCACGCCGCTGACCTGCGCGACCCGTTTCGGTCTGTGCGCCCATTGCTACGGTCGCGACCTGGGTCGTGGTGGCATGGTCAATATCGGTGAAGCCGTCGGTGTGATCGCGGCGCAGTCGATCGGTGAGCCGGGTACCCAGCTGACCATGCGTACCTTCCACATCGGTGGTGCGGCTTCGCGTGCGGCGGTTGCTTCCAGCGTAGATGCCAAGTCCGAAGGCTTGATCGGCTTCAATGCGACGATGCGCTACGTGACCAACGGCAAGGGTGATTTGGTGGTGATTTCGCGTTCCGGCGAAATCATCATTGCCGATCCCCATGGCCGTGAGCGCGAGCGTCACAAGGTGCCTTACGGCGCCGTGTTGAGCATCCGTGCTGATCAAGCCATCAAGGCCGGTACTATTCTTGCCAATTGGGATCCGCTGACCCGTCCAATCATTACCGAGTTCGCCGGTCAGGCGAAGTTCGAGAATGTGGAAGAGGGCGTCACCGTGGCCAAGCAGGTCGACGAAGTGACCGGTTTGTCCACACTGGTGGTGATTGACGCCAAGCGCCGCGGCGCGACCAAGGTGGTGCGTCCACAGGTCAAGTTGCTCGACGCCAATGGCAACGAAGTCAAGATTCCTGGCACCGATCACTCGGTGACGATTGGCTTCCCAGTCGGCGCGCTGATTCAGGTGCGCGACGGTCAAGAATTGGCTCCGGGCGAAGTGCTGGCTCGTATCCCCATGGAAGGTCAGAAAACGCGAGACATTACCGGCGGCTTGCCGCGGGTTGCCGAGCTGTTTGAGGCCCGTTCACCTAAGGATGTGGGTCTGCTGGCCGAGATGACCGGTACGGTCTCCTTCGGTAAGGAAACCAAGGGCAAGAATCGCCTGGAAATTACCGATCCGGATGGCAAGAAGCACGAAGAGCTGGTGCCCAAGGAGAAGAACATCTTGGTGCACGAAGGCCAGGTGGTCAACCGCGGCGAATTGATTGTGGACGGCTCGGCCGACCCTCAAGACATCCTGCGTTTGCTGGGTATCGAAGAGCTGGCTCGCTACATCGTCGACGAAGTGCAGGACGTGTATCGCTTGCAGGGCGTGAAGATCAACGACAAGCACATCGAGGTGATCGTTCGCCAGATGCTGCGTCGCGTGCAAATCACCAACTCTGGCGATTCGAAGTACATCATCAACGAGCAAGTTGAGCGCTCGGAGCTGTTGGATACCAACGACCGTCTGCGCAAGGAAGGCAAGATGATTGCCACCCACGTCGACGTGCTGATGGGTATTACCAAGGCTTCCCTGTCGACCGACTCCTTCATCTCGGCGGCTTCCTTCCAGGAAACCACCCGCGTGCTGACCGAGGCTGCCATCATGGGCAAGCGCGACGAGCTGCGCGGCTTGAAGGAAAACGTCATCGTTGGACGTTTGATCCCGGCAGGTACAGGCATGGCATTCCACCGTGCTCGTATTGCCAAGGAAAAGATGGACGACACCGAGCGTCGCGCGATTGCTCAGCAGGAGGCCGAAGAATTGGCTTCCGCCCAGATGGCTCACGTTGACGCGGACATCGAAGGTAGTGCTGAATAATCACTGAGAGCTTTCGCCCTCAATTGAAAAGGCCGCCCTATGGGCGGCCTTTCTTCATTCTGCTTGCGAAACTCCCGTGGCTGCGGGTGTTGCCTGCTTGATCCAAGCCTCCGGCGTCATGATCGCAAGCCCGGCTCGCCGCGCACGTTTCGCCAAGGCCAAAACCGCCCGGTCGCGCGAAATCAGAAAGCTCGCCTGTTCGGCCAAGGCTAAGTCGATGAACATCTGATCGTCCTTGTCCCGGCAGACCAGCCGAACCGCGGGCAGGGGATCCTTTTCTATCAGATGGCACCAGCGCGCAAACTCTTGGTCAATCAAAACAAGATCGGGCCCGTAACTCGCGGCAATGCCGCGCCCCAGCACATGCAGTAACTCCGCCTTCATGGCGGCGAGGCCAATCCATCTCAAGGCCTGGGTTTGCACGGCCTGAATCAAAGGGGCAACGCTTTGATTGTTGAAGACCAACCAATCCATGATGACTTGGGTGTCAATGACAACCTTCGGTGGAGCTGCGTTCGTGGGGACTGGGATTACTGGGATCATCGTGGGCGTGTTGTGACTTGAATCCATAGACTTCCGACCTGGGACAACTGGTCAACTGTGGGTATTAGTCGAGGGAAAAGGTAGGCGATCCACCTGCGGCAAATGCGCCACTTGTATCTTAGGACTGTTCTGGACTACAATCACAGGCTCTTCGGCGGGCCTTGCTGCGCATTTCGCGCGGCCGAAGCATCCTCAAGTGCTCCGCATGGCGCGGCGCACTAAGAAAATCCGGCGAATTCCTTTGGGTTTGTCGGTTTTGCAAGGGGCTACACAGGGCTTGCACTCATCCTGAGTGCCTTTGAGCCGAAGCGTGTGACTTCAAACGGGAACAAGTTACTTATGCCAACAATCAATCAACTCGTGCGCCACGGTCGAGAGACCGAGGTCACGAAATCTAAGTCGCCAGCGATGCAGGGTTGCCCCCAGCGTCGTGGCGTGTGCACTCGTGTGTACACCACGACTCCTAAGAAGCCTAACTCGGCTTTGCGTAAAGTCGCCAAGGTGCGTCTGACCAACGGTTTCGAGGTTATCTCGTACATCGGCGGTGAAGGCCACAACTTGCAAGAGCACAGCGTTGTGCTGGTGCGCGGCGGCCGGGTCAAGGACTTGCCAGGTGTGCGTTACCACATCGTGCGTGGATCACTCGACTTGCAGGGCGTGAAAGACCGCAAGCAGTCGCGCTCCAAGTACGGCGCGAAGCGTCCGAAGAACAAGTAATACAAGCCATGTCGGCCCGGCATTTTGCTGGCGCTCGATATTTTTCGACTCATGTCGCTCTCAAGAGTGGCAATAGATCGAGTAAGTGGATGCCCCAGAAGTCGGTGGCCATCCAACGGTGCAGGGCATATGCCCGTACCAACTGAAGCAAGAGGAAGAATCCCATGCCACGTCGTCGCGAAGTACCCAAGCGGGAAATCCTGCCTGATCCAAAATTCGGTAATGTTGACCTGTCCAAATTCATGAACGTGATCATGGAATCGGGCAAGAAGGCCGTTGCAGAGCGCATCATTTATGGCGCTTTGGAGCAAATCGAAAAGAAGGCCGGCAAAGACCCGCTGGAAGTGTTCATGGTCGCCCTGAACAACGTCAAGCCAATGGTTGAAGTGAAGTCACGCCGTGTCGGCGGTGCAAACTACCAAGTTCCCGTGGAAGTTCGCCCCGTTCGTCGGATGGCTTTGGCCATGCGTTGGCTGAAGGAATCGGCCCGCAAGCGCGGTGAGAAGTCGATGTTCCAGCGTTTGGCTAACGAATTGCTCGAGGCTGCTGAAGGCCGCGGCGGCGCCATGAAAAAGCGTGACGAAGTTCACCGCATGGCAGAAGCCAACAAGGCGTTCTCGCACTTCCGCTTCTAAACTACCAAGTTCCGGCCGCCTCGGGTTAATACTAACCCGCTGGCGGCTCCTGCCTTTTTGGAGTGACATCATGGCACGCAAGACCCCTATCGAGCGCTACCGCAATATCGGTATCTCGGCGCACATTGACGCCGGTAAGACAACGACGACAGAGCGGATCCTTTACTACACCGGTGTGAACCACAAGATCGGTGAAGTCCATGATGGCGCTGCCACCATGGACTGGATGGAACAAGAGCAAGAGCGCGGCATCACGATTACGTCGGCTGCCACGACTTGCTTCTGGAAGGGCATGGACGCAAGCCGCGCCGAGCACCGCATCAACATCATTGACACCCCCGGGCACGTTGACTTCACGATCGAAGTTGAGCGTTCGATGCGTGTGTTGGACGGTGCTTGCATGGTCTATTGCGCCGTCGGTGGCGTGCAGCCACAGTCCGAGACTGTGTGGCGCCAGGCTAACAAGTACAAGGTTCCACGCCTTGCTTTCGTCAACAAGATGGACCGCACGGGCGCCAACTTCTACAAGGTCTATGACCAGATGAAGGCACGTCTGAAGGCCAATCCAGTGCCCGTGGTGCTGCCGATTGGTGCCGAAGACAACTTCCAAGGCGTCATCGACTTGACCGTGATGAAGGCCATCTACTGGGACGAAGCGTCCCAGGGTATGAAGTTCGACTACCGTGAAATCCCGGCTGAACTGCTGGCGGAAGCACAAAAGTGGCGCGACAACCTGGTTGAAGCCGCCGCCGAGTCGAACGAAGACATGATGAACAAGTACCTGGAAACCGGTGAACTCAGCGATGCTGAAGTCATGCAGGGCATCCGTACGCGTACCTTGGCTGCCGAAATCCAGCCGATGTTCTGCGGTACCGCGTTCAAGAACAAGGGCGTGCAGCGCATGCTGGACGGCGTGATCGACTTCATGCCTTCGCCGCTGGACGTTCCTCCAGTGCCGGGCACGGACGAAGACGACAAGCCAGTGACTCGCGAAGCGTCTGACTCGGCCAAGTTCTCGGCTCTGGCCTTCAAGCTGATGACCGACCCGTATGTGGGTCAGCTGACTTTCGTGCGCGTCTATTCGGGCGTCTTGAAGTCGGGTGATTCGGTCTACAACCCGATTCGCAGCAAGAAAGAGCGTATCGGTCGTATCTTGCAGATGCACGCCAACCAGCGCGAGGAAATCTCGGAAATTCTGGCCGGCGACATCGCAGCATGCGTGGGCTTGAAGGACGTGACCACCGGCGAAACATTGTGCGATCCAGAGTCGATCATCACCTTGGAAAAGATGGTGTTCCCTGAGCCAGTGATTTCGCAAGCGGTTGAGCCTAAGACCAAGGCCGACCAGGAAAAGATGGGTATCGCTCTGGGCCGTTTGGCCAAGGAAGATCCATCGTTCCGTCTGCGTACCGACGAAGAGTCGGGCCAGACCATCATTTCCGGCATGGGCGAGTTGCACCTGGAAATTATTGTCGATCGCATGAAGCGCGAGTTCGGTGTTGAGGCCAACGTCGGCAAGCCGCAAGTGGCCTACCGCGAAACCATTCGCAAGTCGGTTGCGGATGTCGACGGCAAGTTCGTTCGTCAGTCGGGCGGTAAGGGTCAATACGGTCACGTGGTGCTGACGGTTGAGCCGCAAGAGCCGGGCAAGGGCTTCGAGTTCGTCGACGCGATCAAGGGCGGTGTGGTTCCACGTGAATTCATCCCTGCGGTTGAGAAGGGTGTGCTTGAGTCGCTGCCTAACGGCGTGTTGGCCGGCTTCCCGGTTGTGGACGTGAAGGTCACATTGACTTTCGGTTCCTACCACGAAGTTGACTCGAACGAAAACGCGTTCAAGATGGCTGCTTCCTTGGGCTTCAAGGAAGGCTGCCGCCGCGCTTCGCCGGTGATTCTGGAGCCAATGATGGCTGTGGAAGTCGAAACGCCTGAAGACTACGCCGGTAACGTGATGGGCGATCTGTCCAGCCGTCGCGGTATGGTTCAAGGCATGGACGACATGGTCGGTGGCGGCAAGGTCATCAAGGCCGAAGTTCCGTTGTCGGAAATGTTCGGCTACTCGACCACACTGCGTTCTGCGACCCAGGGTCGTGCCACGTACACGATGGAGTTCAAGCATTACAGCGAAGCTCCTAAGAACGTGGCCGAGGCGATCATTACCGCCCGCGGTAAGTAAGAGTCTTTGGAGAGGTTGGCCTTTGGGCTGACCTCTTTTTGCATTTCAAGTTCGTCTTTGCAGTCGCTACCCCAATTGCCAATCGTTGGGGGTTCAAGGTGCTGTGGAAACGCTAAACCAGTAGATTGGCAAAATGCTCTTTTCGGAGAATACAAATGGCAAAAAGCAAATTTGAACGTACCAAGCCGCACGTCAATGTGGGCACGATCGGTCACGTTGACCATGGCAAGACCACGCTGACGGCTGCTATCGCGACCGTGCTGTCGAAGAAGTTTGGCGGCGAGGCCAAGGCTTACGACCAGATCGACGCAGCACCGGAAGAAAAAGCCCGCGGCATCACGATCAACACTGCTCACGTTGAGTACGAGACGGCCGGCCGTCACTACGCACACGTGGACTGCCCAGGCCACGCTGACTATGTGAAGAACATGATCACCGGCGCGGCGCAGATGGACGGCGCGATTCTGGTTTGCTCGGCCGCTGACGGCCCGATGCCACAGACCCGCGAGCACATCTTGTTGGCTCGTCAGGTGGGCGTGAAGTACATCATCGTCTTCCTGAACAAGTGCGACATGGTGGACGACGCTGAGTTGCTGGAACTGGTCGAAATGGAAGTGCGCGAGCTCTTGTCCAAGTACGACTTCCCTGGCGACGACACACCGATCATCAAGGGTTCGGCCAAGTTGGCGCTGGAAGGCGACACAGGCCCCTTGGGCGAAGGCGCGATCATGGCTCTGGCCGAAGCGCTGGACAGCTACATTCCCCAGCCTGAGCGTGCCATGGACGGCGCCTTCTTGCTGCCGGTTGAAGACGTGTTCTCGATCTCTGGCCGCGGCACCGTGGTGACTGGTCGTATCGAGCGCGGCATCATCAAGGTCGGCGAAGAAATCGAAATCGTTGGTATCCGTGATGTCCAGAAGACAACCGTGACCGGCGTGGAAATGTTCCGCAAGTTGCTCGATCAAGGTCAAGCTGGTGACAACGTCGGCATCTTGCTGCGCGGCACCAAGCGTGAAGATGTTGAGCGCGGCCAAGTGCTGAGCAAGCCGGGTTCGATCAAGCCACACACCCACTTCACGGCTGAGGTGTATGTCTTGTCGAAGGAAGAGGGCGGCCGTCACACGCCGTTCTTCAACAACTACCGTCCACAGTTCTACTTCCGTACAACTGACGTGACCGGTGCTGTTGAGCTGCCAGCGGACAAGGAAATGGTTATGCCTGGCGATAACGTCGGTATGACGATCAAGTTGATCGCTCCGATCGCGATGGAAACTGGTCTGCGCTTCGCGATTCGCGAAGGTGGCCGTACCGTTGGTTCGGGCGTGGTTGCTACGATCATCGCCTAAGACTTTTGCGTGACCGGTCCTGCTTGCCGCGAGTGGTAGCAAGCAGGGCTTCACCCACTTCGCGGCTCTGTGCCGCTCGCTCTTTGAAGGAATCGTCATGCAAAAGCAAAAGATCCGCATCCGCCTGAAGGCGTTTGACTACAAGTTGATCGATCAATCGGCAGCTGAAATCGTTGAAACCGCCAAGCGCACTGGCGCCATCGTCAAGGGCCCAGTGCCATTGCCGACACGCATGCAGCGCTTCGATATCCTGCGTTCGCCGCACGTCAACAAGACATCGCGCGACCAGTTCGAAATCCGTACGCACCAGCGTTTGATGGACATCGTTGATCCTACCGACAAGACAGTTGATGCTTTGATGAAGCTCGACCTGCCTGCCGGCGTCGACGTCGAGATCAAGTTGCAGTAAAAACATCGATCCACTTCGGTGGATTGATGGCCAGGGCAGCCGCCAAGGCGGCCCTTTTTTGTTGGCGAGATAGGTGGCACTTGCGCTAGTCGCAACTTTCACGCTATACTCGCCAGCTTTTCCGCGGAGGAATTTCCTGCGCGGAATTTGGCGCAGCACAGGTTTGGCCCGCAAGGGTTAGGTCATTCATGTGTTGCACTGGTCAGCCCGGCCAATCGATGTCGGGTGTATGTAAATGGCTTCCAGGGTCAACCTGAGGGGCTGGAGAAAAACATGAGTCTAAGCAATCGTCTCGGATTGCTGGGCCGCAAGGTGGGCATGATGCGCATCTTCACAGACGACGGCGACGCCGTTCCTGTGACGGTGCTGGATGTGTCCAACAACCGCGTGACCCAGATCAAGACCGTAGAGACCGACGGCTACACCGCCATTCAGGTGGCGTTCGGTACGCGCATAGCATCGCGCGTCACCAAGCCGGAAGCCGGACACCTCGCCAAGGCGGGTGTTGAGGCTGGTGAAGTCATGAGCGAATTCCGCGTTACCGCTGATGTTGCAGCTGAATACAAGGCTGGCGTGCAAGTGCCAATCTCCTTGTTTGCAATTGGTCAGTTGGTTGACGTTCAAGGAACTTCGATCGGTAAAGGCTTTGCCGGTACCATCAAGCGTCACAACTTCCACTCGCAGCGTGCTTCGCACGGTAACAGTCGGTCGCACAATGTTCCTGGTTCCATTTCGATGGCTCAGGATCCTGGTCGGGTTTTCCCCGGCAAGAAGATGTGCGGTCACATGGGTGATGAGTCCGTGACAACACAAAACCTGGACATCGTGCGCATTGACGAGGCTCGTCAACTGCTGCTGGTCCGTGGTGCTGTGCCGGGCTCCAAGAACGGCCACGTTGTCGTTCGCCCTGCCGTCAAGGTCAAGCTCAAGAAGGGAGCCATCTGATGCAGCTCGAGCTCCTGAATGAACAAGGTCAGGCCACCGCTAAGGTGGACGCTCCTGACACGCTGTTTGCTCGCGACTACAACGAAGCCCTGGTTCACCAGGTGGTCGTGGCCTTCCAGGCCAACGCCCGCCAAGGTACCCGCGCCCAGAAGGATCGCGAACAAGTTAAGCACTCGACGAAGAAGCCTTTCCGTCAAAAGGGAACTGGCCGTGCTCGTGCTGGTATGACTTCCTCGCCTTTGTGGCGCGGAGGTGGTCGGATTTTCCCGAACATGCCCGACGAGAACTTCACACACAAGCTCAACAAGAAGATGTATCGCGCCGGTATGGCTGCGATCCTCTCGCAGTTGGCTCGTGAAGGTCGCCTGGCTGTGGTGGATTCGATCACTCTCGAAGCCCCGAAGACCAAGCTCTTGGCCGCTAAATTCAAGGCCATGGGCCTCGAATCGGTGATGGTCATTGCTGACCAAGTGGACGACAACTTGCTGTTGGCATCGCGCAACCTGGCCAATGTGCTGGTTTGCGAGCCACGCTACGCCGATCCGTTGTCGCTGGTCTTCTACAAGAAGGTCCTGGTGACTAAGGCTGCAATGGAACAACTGACGGAGATGCTGGCATGAGCGCCGTAAAGTATTCTGAAGGCCGTTTGGCCCAGGTGTTGCTCGCTCCCATCGTGTCCGAAAAGGCCACGGCGGTTGCTGAAAAGCACAATCAAGTCTTGTTCAAGGTGATGCGCGACGCCACCAAGCCAGAAATCAAGGCCGCTGTTGAACTGATGTTCAAGGTCGAGGTTGAGGCGGTGAACGTGGTGAACGTGAAGGGCAAGGTCAAGAAATTTGGCCGCTCGATCGGTCGCCGTGACCACATCAAGAAGGCTTATGTTTCGCTGAAGGCGGGCCAAGAGCTCAACTTCACCGGGGAGGCTGCGTAATGGCTGTCGTTAAAGTCAAACCTACTTCACCTGGCCGCCGTGCCGTCGTGAAGGTGGTGCACAAGCATCTGCATAAGGGCGCGCCCGAAGCATCGTTGCTTGAGCCACAAAAGCAAAATTCCGGCCGTAATAACAACGGTCACATCACGGTTCGCCATCGGGGCGGCGGTCACAAGCAGCACTATCGGCTTGTCGACTTCAAGCGCAACAAGGACGGTATTCCGGCCAAGGTTGAGCGCATTGAGTACGACCCAAACCGCACGGCTCACATCGCTTTGGTGTGTTATGCCGACGGCTTGCGCAGCTACATCATTGCACCGCGTGGCTTGGAAGTGGGTTCAACCGTTTTGAGCGGAGCCGAGGCTCCCATCAAGGCCGGTAACACATTGCCAATCCGCAACATCCCGGTGGGTTCGACCATTCACTGCGTCGAGATGCAGCCTGGCAAGGGTGCGCAAATTGCGCGTTCGGCTGGCGTGTCTGTGGTGCTGATGGCGCGCGAAGGCGTTTACGCCCAGTTGCGCTTGCGCTCCGGTGAAGTCCGCAAGATCCATATCGACTGCCGCGCAACCATTGGCGAAGTCAGCAACGAAGAACACCAACTGCGCCAGTACGGCAAGGCCGGTGCGATCCGTTGGAAGGGTATTCGCCCAACCGTTCGCGGTACAGCGATGAACCCGGTGGATCACCCGCACGGTGGTGGTGAAGGTCGTACCGGTGAAGGCCAGGCGCCTGTGTCGCCGTGGAACACCCTCACGAAGGGCTTCCGCACTCGTAGCAACAAGCGCACGCAGACGTTCATCGTTTCGCGTCGCAAGAAGTAAAGGGTAGGCCATGACTCGTTCACTGAAGAAGGGCCCGTTCATTGATCACCACCTCTTGGCTAAGGTCGAGAAAGCGGTTGCCATCAAGGACAAGAAGCCTATCAAGACTTGGTCGCGTCGCTCGACGATCTTGCCCGAATTCATCGGGTTGACGATCGCTGTGCACAACGGCAAGCAACACGTGCCGGTTTATGTTTCTGACCAAATGGTCGGCCACAAACTGGGCGAATTCGCGCTGACCCGCACCTTCAAAGGCCATCCGGCCGACAAGAAGGCCGGGAAGAAATAAGGACTGAGACGATGGAAACCCGTGCAATCGTTCGCGGAGTCCGCTTGTCTGCCTATAAGGGCAGGCTCGTGGCGGACCTCATCCGCGGCAAGAAGGTGGACCAGGCTCTCAACATCCTGGAATTCACCCAGAAAAAGGCCGCTGGCATCATCAAGAAGGCGCTCGAATCTGCGATCGCCAACGCCGAGCATAACGACGGCGCCGATATTGATGAGCTTAAAGTCACCACGATCTATGTGGAGCAAGGTGCTACGCTGAAGCGTTTTTCTGCCCGGGCCAAAGGCCGTGGCAACCGCATCAGCAAGCCTACTTGCCACATCTTCGTGTCGGTCGGCAACTGAAGGCTGAAGGAAGACTATGGGACAGAAAATACATCCGACCGGTTTTCGCCTGCCTGTCACTCGTAACTGGGCGTCGCGCTGGTATGCGTCGAACAAGAACTTCGCCACCATGTTGGCTGAAGATCTGCAAGTTCGCGAATACCTGAAGGCGAAGCTGAAGAATGCTGCGGTTTCGCGCATTCTGATTGAGCGTCCAGCCAAGAATGCACGCATCACTATTTACTCGGCTCGTCCGGGTGTGGTGATCGGCAAAAAGGGCGAGGACATCGAACACCTGAAGGCCGAACTGACCAAGCGTCTGGGCGTGCCAGTGGCAGTGAACATCGAAGAAGTGCGCAAGCCTGAAATCGATGCTCAACTGATCGCTGACTCGATCACTCAGCAGCTGGAAAAGCGCATCATGTTCCGCCGCGCCATGAAGCGTGCGATGCAGAACGCGATGCGTCTTGGCGCCCTGGGCATCAAGATCATGTCTTCGGGCCGTTTGAACGGTATCGAAATCGCTCGTTGCGAGTGGTATCGCGAAGGACGCGTGCCTCTTCATACGCTGAAGGCTGACATTGACTACGGCTTCTCGGAAGCCAGCACCACTTACGGCATTATTGGCGTGAAGGTCTGGGTTTACCGCGGTGACCGTTTGGCCAATGGCGATGCGCCGGTGATCAAGAGCGATGCAGGTGACGACGATCGTCGCCCACGTCGCAATGCTCGCCCAGGCGCTCCTGCCGGCCGTGGCCGTCCTGGTGACAGCCGTGGTGGTCCGCGTTCGAGTGGCGCTCCTGGTGAGGGCGGCGACAAGCCGGCCGCAACAGGTGACGCAGCCCAGCCCGCTGCCAAGCGCGTGGTCCGCAAGGCCGCGCCCGTTGGTGGCGAGGCCAAAGGAGAATAACAATGCTGCAACCAGCTCGTCGCAAATACCGCAAGGAGCAAAAGGGTCGTAACACTGGTGTTGCAACCCGCGGCGCCGCCGTGTCTTTCGGTGACTTCGGCCTGAAGGCTACCGAACGCGGCCGTCTGACGGCTCGTCAAATTGAAGCTGCACGTCGTGCTATCTCGCGCCATATCAAGCGCGGTGGTCGCATCTTCATCCGCATCTTCCCTGACAAGCCGATCTCCCAGAAGCCTGCTGAAGTCCGGATGGGTAACGGCAAGGGCAATCCAGAGTACTACGTCGCTGAGATTCAGCCAGGCAAGGTGCTCTACGAGATCAACGGTGTGCCAGAAGCCTTGGCTCGCGAAGCGTTCACGTTGGCTGCTGCAAAGCTGCCATTGCGTTGCACCTTCGTGACTCGCCAGGTCGGCACCTGAAGCGGAGAACACCATGAATGCATCTGAACTGCGTAGCAAAGATGTCGCTGCCTTGGAGAAGGAAGTGACCGATCTGCTGAAGGCCCATTTCGGTCTGCGCATGCAAAAAGCGACGCAACAGTTGACCAACCACACTGTGTTGGGCAACACGCGCCGTGACATTGCTCGCGTCAAGACTGTTTTGGCCGAGAAGAAGAAGGGAGCCGCGAAATGACGCAAGCTCAAGAGAAGAACACACGGACCCTGGTGGGCCGTGTGGTCAGCGACAAGCGTTCCAAGACTGTGACCGTGCTCGTTGAGCGCCGTGCCAAGCACGAGCTCTATGGCAAGATCGTCGCGCTGTCCCGCAAGTACCACGCTCATGATGAAAATGGCGAGTACAAGATGGGCGATGTCGTTGAAATCGCTGAAGGCCGTCCAATTTCGAAGACCAAGAGCTGGGTTGTGACCCGCTTGGTCGAGAAGGCTCAAATCGTTTGATTTGGACTGACGGTAAAGACGCAAGACGGCCTCAAGCCTGATTGTGCAGAACGGTCGGAGTGCTGGGGAACCGGCGCCCGGCCGTTTTTTCTTTGAGTCTGCGTGTGTGCAATTCGTTTTTGGAGAACTTTCATGCTGAAAATTGGTGATCAAGTCCCGGCTGGCACTCTTCAAGAGTTTGTCGACGTCGAGGGCGGTGCTTGTTCTATCGGTCCAAACGCAGTGGACGTTGCTGCGGCAACCGCTGGAAAGACAATTGCTGTGTTTGCTCTGCCTGGCGCTTTTACGCCGACCTGCTCCGCTCAGCATGTGCCTGGCTATATCGCTCAAACGGCCGCGCTAAAGGCAGCAGGGGTGGACGAGATCTGGTGCGTGTCGGTCAATGACGTGTTTGTCATGGGTGCTTGGGGCCGGGATCTGGCAGCGGCAGGCAAAGTGCGCATGATGGCCGATGGCAGTGCGGACTTCACCAAGGCGACGGGTTTGACACTTGATCTCGCCACTCGCGGCATGGGCCTACGTTCACAGCGTTACTCGATGTTGTTGGTGAATGGCCAGGTCAAAACGCTCAACATCGAAGCGGCGGGTAAATTTGAAGTCAGTGACGCGAACACGATGTTGGCGCAAGCGGCTGCTCTCTAAGTCCTGATTGGTACTGAGTGGCGGAAGTATCTCCGTCACTCTTTTAAAAGTTATTTCACGCCGAGGCTTGACGGTCGCTTAGCTTTTGATGCACAATCTAAAGCTTCGCCGAACGCAAGGCGCATTTCATGATGCGTTAAGGCCTCGGATCCGCCCTCTACTGCTGGGTGCAAGGTCATCACGGGTGTGATGGGTTTTCACTTGGTCAACGGGCCCAAGACTGACCGATGAACTCCCTGGCCTAGGCTTGGTGGTGATTTGGGAAAAGTTGGGGATAGACATGATTCAAATGCAATCGCGACTCGACGTCGCGGACAACACTGGCGCTAAATCCGTCATGTGCATCAAAGTGCTTGGTGGTTCCAGGCGCCGGTATGCAGGGATTGGTGACATTATCAAGGTCAGCATCAAAGAAGCTGCGCCTCGGTCCCGAGTTAAAAAGGGCGAGGTTTACAGTGCAGTGGTCGTTCGTACCGCCAAGGGTGTTCGTCGTCAGGACGGCTCGCTGGTCAAGTTCGACGGCAATGCTGCTGTGCTGCTGAACGCCAAGCTGGAGCCAATCGGCACTCGCATCTTTGGCCCCGTGACGCGTGAATTGCGTACCGAGCGGTTTATGAAGATCGTGTCGCTGGCGCCTGAAGTGCTCTGAGCGCGGCCACAGTAAAAGGTATTGCCATGAACAAGATTCGCAAAGGCGACGAGGTCATTGTTTTGACCGGTCGCGACAAGGGCAAACGCGGCGCAGTAGCGCAGCGTATTGACCAAGATCACATCGTTGTTGACGGTGTGAATATGGTCAAGAAGCACGTCAAGCCAAACCCAATGAAGGGTACTACTGGCGGCGTGGTCGACAAGACGATGCCTATCCATCAATCCAACGTGGCGATTTTTAACGCTGCATCCGGTAAGGCCGATCGCGTGGGCATTAAGTTGCTAGCCGACGGCAAGAAGGTGCGCGTCTATAAGTCGACCGGCGAAGAGATCAAGGCCTAAGGGGTTCGACATGGCTCGTTTGCAAGCGTTTTATCGCGAAAAAGTTGTGCCCGGCCTGACTGAAAAGTTTGGCTACACGTCGGTCATGGAGGTGCCACGCATCACCAAGATCACACTCAATATGGGTGTGAGCGAGGCCGTAGCCGACAAGAAGGTTATGGATCACGCAGTCAGTGACCTGACTAAGATCGCTGGTCAAAAGCCAGTTGTCACCAAGTCTAAGAAGGCGATTGCGGGTTTCAAGATCCGTGACTCGGTGCCTATCGGTTGCATGGTGACGCTGCGTGGCGTTCAGATGTATGAGTTCTTGGATCGTTTTGTAACTATCGCCTTGCCGCGTGTGCGTGACTTCCGGGGTATCTCCGGCCGCTCGTTCGACGGCCGTGGTAACTACAACATCGGCGTCAAAGAACAAATCATCTTCCCCGAGATCGATTACGACAAGGTGGATGCGCTGCGTGGGCTGAACATCAGCATCACCACCTCTGCCAAGACGGACGATGAGTGCAAGGCCTTGCTGGCAGCATTCAAGTTTCCGTTCAAGAACTGAGGTGACTTGTGGCTAAAACTTCTCTCATTCAACGTGAACTCAAGCGTGATGCGCTGGTTGCCAAATTCGCTACTAAGTATGCGAATCTGAAGGCCATCATCAACGACGCTAAGAAGTCTGACGAAGAGCGTTACTTGGCGCGCCTGGAGCTGCAAAAGCTCCCACGCAACGCCTATCCAACTCGCCAGCGTAACCGCTGCGCGTTGACTGGTCGTCCCCGCGGTACGTTCCGCAAGTTCGGCTTGGGCCGTAACAAAATTCGTGAGCTGGCCTTCAAAGGCGACATCCCTGGTGTCGTCAAGGCTAGCTGGTAATCGGCACGATTAGGAGAAATCGCAAATGAGCATGAGTGATCCTATCGCCGACATGTTGACCCGCATTCGAAACGCCCAAAGCGTTGAGAAGGTCAGCGTCGTGATGCCTTCCTCGAAATTGAAAGTGGCGATTGCCAAAGTCCTCAAGGACGAAGGCTACATCGACAGTTTTGCTGTGCGTGGCGAAGCCGCCCGTCCAGAGTTGGAGATCGCGCTGAAGTACTACGCCGGTAAGCCGGTGATTGAGCGCATCGAGCGCGTGAGCCGTCCCGGCCTGCGCATCTACAAGGGCCGCCACGATATCCCTCAGGTCATGAATGGCCTGGGTGTGGCGATCGTCACTACGCCGCAAGGTGTGATGACCGACCGTAAAGCACGTCAAGCCGGCATCGGCGGCGAAGTGCTTTGCTACGTCGCCTAAGCGCAAGGAGAGACAAACAATGTCCCGCGTAGGAAAAATGCCGGTCGCCATCCCGCAAGGTGTGGACGTTACCGTTACAGCTGACAAGATCAGCGTCAAGGGCACTTTGGGCACACTCGTGCGTCCAATGAACGCCTTGGTGAAAATCACGAGCGAAGGCGGCAAGCTGTCTTTCGCTCCGTCCGATGATTCGACTGCAGCTGGCGCCATGAGCGGCACCGTGCGAGCACTGGTGGCCAATATGGTCAACGGCGTGAGCAAGGGCTTCGAGCGCAAGCTGAGTCTGGTCGGCGTGGGTTTCCGGGCGCAAGCCACGGGTCAAAAGCTCAACCTGCAAATCGGCTTCTCTCACCCCGTGGTGAAAGACATGCCCGAAGGCATCAAGATTGAGTGCCCCACCCAGACGGAAATTCTGATCAAGGGTGTGGATCGCCAAGTGGTGGGTCAGTTGGCCGCTGAAGTGCGCGCCTTCCGTCCGCCGGAGCCCTATAAGGGCAAGGGCATCCGCTATACCGGCGAAAAGGTCTCCATCAAAGAGACCAAGAAGAAGTAAGGAGCAGCGCAATGTTGACCAAAAAAGAACAGCGCATCCGTCGCTCGCGTCAGACCCGTGCTCGGATTGCAGTCCAGCGCGTCGTGCGCTTGTCGGTGTTCCGATCCAACCTTCACATCTACGCCAGCGTCATTTCAGACGACGGCACTCGTGTCCTGGCCAGCGCCTCGACAGCCGAAAAGGCTGTCCGCGAGCAGCTCGGCGGCTCGGGCAAGGGTGGCAACGTAGCTGCGGCTACTTTGATTGGCAAGCGTATCGCCGAAAAGGCGAAAGCAGCTGGTGTTGAGAAAGTTGCCTTTGATCGTGCCGGCTTTGCCTATCACGGTCGGGTTAAGGCTCTCGCCGAAGCAGCTCGCGAAGCTGGTTTGCAGTTCTGACGCTAAAAGGATTTCGAAATGGCAAAGTTTCAACCCCGCGTCCAGACCGAAGCAAATGACGACGGCCTGAAAGAAAAGATGATCGCGATCAACCGCGTCACCAAGGTTGTGAAGGGCGGTCGTACGCTCAGTTTCGCAGCGCTGACGGTGGTCGGTGATGGCGCAGGCCGTATCGGCATGGGCAAAGGCAAGGCCAAGGAAGTGCCTGTCGCCGTGCAGAAGGCTATGGAGTCGGCCCGCCGCAATATGGTCAAGGTCGATCTGCGCAACGGTTCCATTCACCACAATGTGGTGGGTGAGCATGGCGCGTCGCGAGTCATGATGGTTCCTGCGCAACCTGGTACTGGCGTCATTGCCGGCGGCCCGATGCGCGCAGTCTTTGAAGTGATGGGCGTGACTGACATCGTGACAAAGAGCCATGGCTCGACCAATCCGTACAACTTGGTTCGCGCCACGCTGGACGCTCTGAAGCGTTCCACGACGGCAGCACAAGTTGCAGCCAAGCGCGGCAAGAACGTTGAAGACATCTTCAACTGAAGCTGCACTGGAGACACATATGTCTGAAAAGAAAACTCTGACCGTCAAGCTGGTTCGCAGCCCCATCGGTACGCGGACTTCGCACCGCGCTACGGTTGTGGGTCTGGGCCTGCGCCGTATGAACAGCACCAGCGTGTTGGAAGACACGCCGGCGGTTCGCGGCATGATCAATAAGATCGCCTATCTCGTGCAGGTGCTTTAAGCGCTTTCACGAACCGAGGACAAAAAGATGCAACTCAATACCATTAAGCCCGCAGCCGGCGCTACGCACTACAAGCGTCGCGTGGGTCGTGGCATCGGTTCTGGCATTGGTAAGACTGCCGGTCGCGGCCACAAGGGTCAAAAGTCCCGTGCTGGCGGCTACCACAAGGTAGGTTTCGAAGGCGGTCAAATGCCTTTGCAGCGCCGCTTGCCAAAGCGCGGCTTCAAGTCGCAGACATTGAAGTTCAATGCCGAAATCAATCTCGACGACCTGCAAACGCTGGTGGCCGACGAAATCGACGTTTTGACTTTGAAGGCTGTAGGTCTCGTGCCTGAGCTGGCAAAGAACGTCAAGGTGATTCTGTCGGGTTCTATCAGCCGCAAGGTAACACTCAAGGGTGTTGCCGCGACTGCTGGCGCCAAGGCAGCGATTGAGGCCGCTGGCGGCTCGGTCGCCTAATAAGCAGGAACTAGGCACAGTGGCTACGAACGCAAACCAACTGGCCAAGAGCGGCAAGTTTGGCGACTTGCGTCGCCGGCTTGTGTTCTTGTTGCTGGCCTTGGTCGTGTTTCGGATTGGGGCTCATATCCCTGTTCCGGGCATAGATCCGGCTCAGTTGCAGCAGTTCTTCAAGGGTCAGGAAGGTGGCATCCTGAGCCTGTTCAATATGTTCTCTGGCGGCGCGCTCTCGCGCTTCACCGTTTTCGCGCTGGGCATCACGCCCTACATTTCGGCCTCCATCGTTATTCAGTTGATGACGTATGTGGTGCCCGCTTTGGAGTCGTTGAAGAAGGAAGGTGAGGCCGGTCGTCGCAAGATTACGCAGTACACGCGTTACGGCACGTTGGGTTTGGCGCTCTTTCAGTCCCTGAGCATTGCTCTGGCACTGGAAAGTTCGGCGGGCTTGGTGATTAACCCTGGTTTTGGTTTCCGCCTCACAGCGGTGTCCAGCTTGGTGGCCGGCACGATGTTCTTGATGTGGTTGGGTGAGCAAATTACCGAGCGTGGCTTGGGCAACGGAATTTCGATTCTGATCTTCGGCGGCATTGCTTCCGGATTGCCTGGTGCGATTGGTGGCTTGCTGGAGCTGGTTCGGACTGGCGCTATGGGCCCTGTTTCTTCCCTGTTTATCGTGGCTGTGGTCGTAGCCGTCACCTATTTGGTGGTGTTTGTCGAACGCGGTCAGCGGAAAATCTTGGTGAATTACGCCAAGCGGCAGGTCGGTAACAAGGTTTATGGTGGGCAAAGCTCGCATTTGCCACTGAAGTTGAACATGTCCGGAGTGATTCCACCGATCTTCGCTTCGTCCATCATCCTGCTACCCACAACCGTGGTGAGTTGGTTTGCGACGGGTGATAGCCTTCGCTGGTTGAAAGACCTCGCAGGTATGGTCAGTCCGGGGCAGCCGATTTATGTGTTGCTCTACGCCAGTGCTATCGTCTTCTTCTGCTTTTTCTACACGGCGCTTGTTTTCAATAGCCGCGAAACCGCAGATAACCTGAAGAAGAGTGGTGCGTTCATTCCTGGTATCCGACCAGGCGAGCAAACTGCAAAGCATATTGACAAGATCTTGTCGCGTTTGACCCTGGCTGGCGCCATCTATATTACGGGTGTGTGCTTGTTGCCAGAGTTCTTGACCTTGAAGTACAACGTACCTTTCTATTTTGGCGGTACATCTTTGCTGATCATTGTTGTGGTCACCATGGACTTCTGGGCCCAAGTACAGTCTTACGTGATGAGCCAGCAGTACGATTCGCTGCTGAAGAAGGCAAATTTCAAGGCCAGCTGAAAAGCTGAACCATTGTTTAACCAAGATCCATCAGAACAGAAACGAAGGCATGGCGAAAGACGACGTCATTCAAATGCAAGGCGAGATTCTTGAGAATCTGCCCAATGCCACGTTTCGTGTGAAGCTGGAGAACGGGCATGTTGTTCTCGGCCACATCTCCGGCAAGATGCGTATGCATTACATCCGCATTTTGCCCGGCGACAAAGTCACCGTTGAATTAACCCCGTACGACTTGAGTCGTGCTCGCATCGTGTTCCGGGCGAAGTGAGCATTTCTATTCCCCGGTTACGCGCATTGAGCGCATTTTTGTAGGTCAAGGAGTAGACCATGAAAGTTTCGGCATCCGTCAAGCAGATGTGCCGCAATTGCAAGATCATCCGCCGCAAGGGCGTGGTGCGTGTGATCTGTACAGATCCCCGCCACAAACAGCGCCAGGGCTGATTGCAGCACGACACGAGCGATTTAGAGGAACCACATGGCACGCATTGCTGGTATTAACATTCCGCCGCATAAGCACACAGAGATCGGTCTGACTTCCATCTACGGCGTTGGCCGTACGACGGCACAGAAGATCTGTACTTCTTGCGGTATTCCATTCGACAAGAAGGTCAAAGACCTCACCGATTCCGATCTCGAGAAGATTCGTGAAACAGTGGGTTTGATGACCATCGAAGGCGATCTGCGCCGCGAGATGTCTATCAACATCAAGCGTTTGATGGATCTCGGTTGCTACCGTGGTTTCCGTCATCGTCGTGGTTTGCCAATGCGCGGTCAGCGCACCCGTACGAACGCTCGCACTCGTAAAGGCCCGCGCAAGTCGGCTGCTACGGGTAAAAAGTGATCTGCGGCTAGCACAGAAAGAAGATCAAGATGGCAAAAGCACCCAATAACTCGGCTGCACAACGCGTCCGTAAGAAGGTTCGTAAGAACGTTGCCGATGGCATCGCTCACGTACACGCGTCGTTCAACAATACGATCATTACGATCACTGACCGCCAAGGCGGCGCACTGTCCTGGGCTTCCAGCGGCGGTCAGGGCTTCAAGGGTTCGCGTAAATCGACGCCCTTCGCAGCCCAGGTCGCGGCTGAAGTAGCCGGCCGTGCCGCTCAAGATCAAGGCATCAAAAATCTTGATGTCAAGATCAAGGGCCCAGGCCCAGGCCGCGAGTCGTCGGTTCGTGCACTGGGTGCTCTTGGCATCCGGATCAATTCGATCTCTGATGTGACTCCGGTTCCGCACAACGGTTGCCGTCCCCAGAAGCGTCGTCGTATCTAAGGCTTTTGCCAAAGATGCGAAAGATGCGATAATCGCGAGTTACCCCGCGCCGGCGGGCACGTAAGTGCCGCGCCGGCCGTTTCGTTGATTTCCATTGTTGCGATGGAGATCTTCAACACCACCGTCTGAGCCGACAAAAAAATTGGGCCAGACTCGCGCATGTGCCGACGGGCCGTGCGTCAGAATGAAAAAGGACATCTAAAGTGGCACGTTATCTAGGCCCCAAGTGCAAACTCTCCCGTCGCGAAGGCACGGACCTGTTCCTGAAGAGCGCACGCCGCGCCATTGGGGACAAGGCGAAGTTTGATTCCAAGCCAGGCCAGCATGGCCGCACCTCCGGTCAGCGCACATCCGACTTCGGCCTGCAACTGCGTGAAAAGCAGAAGGTCAAGCGCATGTACGGCATTCTGGAGCGTCAGTTCCGTCGCTACTTTGCTGAAGCCGAGCGTCGTAAGGGCTCGACCGGCACCAATTTGCTGTCCTTGCTCGAGTCGCGCCTGGACAACGTGGTTTACCGTATGGGCTTCGGTTCCACACGTGCCGAAAGCCGTCAGTTGGTTTCGCACAAGGGCATCACGGTCAACGGTGAAGTCGTCAATATTGCTTCTTACCTGGTGAAGGCCGGTGACATCGTCGCCGTGCGCGAGAAGTCCAAGAAGCAGTTGCGCATCATCGACGCGATGAAGTTGGCTGAGTCGATTGGCTTGCCAGCTTGGGTGACTGTTGATACAGCTAAGTTGGAAGGTGTCTTCAAGAAGGCTCCTGATCGTGACGAGTTCGGCGCTGAGATCAACGAATCGCTGATCGTTGAGTTGTACTCGCGTTAATCGTTTTGCAGTTGCCGGCTGCACCCCCTGCGGGTGCCGTCGGCTTTCCCTCGTCTGGGTTGGCCCTCTCGCGGCGACGCCCGGTTGGTCCCTCAGCCTTATCGGTGTAACGAACCGAGGGTATTGAAAGAAAGACTTCATGCAAACCAATCTGCTCAAACCCAAATCGATCAATGTGGAGCCGCTCGGCGGCCACCGTGCCAAGGTGACCTTGGAGCCCTTCGAGCGTGGCTATGGCCACACGCTGGGCAATGCTCTGCGCCGGGTGCTGTTGTCTTCGATGGTGGGTTATGCGCCGACAGAAGTGACGATCGCTGGTGTGCTGCACGAGTACTCGGCCATCGACGGCGTTCAGGAAGATGTGGTTCACATCATGCTGAACCTGAAGGGCGTGGTTTTCCGCCTGCACAATCGCGAAGAAGTTACGCTGGTCTTGCGCAAAGAGGGCGAAGGTCCCGTCACTGCAGCGGACATCCAAACGCCTCACGATGTTGAGATCATCAATCCAGATCACGTCATTGCGCACCTGTCGCAAGGCGGCAAGCTGGATATGCAGATCAAGGTCGAAAAGGGTCGCGGCTATGTGCCTGGCTCCATGCGCCGTTATGGCGATGAGCCGACCAAGTCGATTGGCCGTATCGTGCTGGACGCGTCGTTTGCGCCTGTTCGTCGCGTCAGCTACGCCGTTGAAAACGCTCGCGTTGAACAGCGTACCGACTTGGACAAGCTGGTCATGGAAATCGAAACCAACGGCGCTATTTCGCCCGAGGAAGCGATCCGTGCATCGGCCAAAATCTTGGTCGAACAGCTCGCCGTGTTCGCACAGTTGCAAGGCACCGATGTGGGCGACATGTTCGACAACCCGCAGCAGCAACAACGCAGCTCGTCCTTCGACCCGATTCTCCTGCGTCCGGTTGATGAGCTTGAGTTGACGGTGCGTTCGGCCAATTGCTTGAAGGCCGAGAACATCTATTACATCGGCGACCTGATCCAGCGCACCGAAACAGAACTTCTGAAGACTCCGAACTTGGGCCGCAAGTCGCTCAACGAGATCAAAGAAGTGCTGGCTTCGCGTGGCTTGACCCTCGGCGCCCGCCTCGAAAACTGGCCCCCTCAAGGGCTGGACAAGCGTTAATTAGTTTAGAAAGAAATGGACGGCGCTTTTTCATTGCGTCGTCCGGTGCACCCGGTGGTACCTGATACGGCCACTGGCGATTAATCAAAGAAAGGATAAGCACCATGCGTCACCGTAACGGCCTCCGTAAGCTGAACCGTACCAGCGCTCACCGTAAGGCAATGCTGCGCAATATGTGCGTTTCGTTGCTGCAACACGAAGCGATCAAGACCACCGTGCCTAAGGCCAAAGAGCTGCGCCGCGTGGTTGAGCCTTTGATCACCTTGGCCAAGGTGCCTACGTTGGCAAACCGTCGCCTGGCATTCGATCGCCTGCGCGACCGTGACATCGTCACCAAGCTCTTCAATGAGCTGGGCCCACGTTTCCTGGCTCGTCCAGGCGGCTACACACGCATCTTGAAGATGGGTTTCCGTGTTGGCGACAACGCGCCTATGGCCTATGTTGAGCTGGTTGATCGCGCCGAAGGCGAGACTGCTGGCGAAACAGTCGAGTAAAGAGGCAACCTTGTTTGAGCTGCACGCAGCTTAGGCATTGCTCTCGAATGGCCAGCTTTTTGCTGGCCTTTTTTTCGTCTGTACTTTTGTTTGTACATTCCATTCTTTACGTCTTTTGCACATGCTTGAGCGCCGGTTCGTGATTGCGATTACGCTTCGCGCCGCCTTGGTCATGTTTTTGTCCGCAATGCGGTATCAGTCCTAACGCTACTAGCCTATGTCACGAGCTCTACGGTCAGCGACCTTCTTTTTTCTAACTCTCGTTTGTCTCCTGAACCCATTGGCCACGGCGTGGGCGGTTGACTTTTTGGATCCCGAGCAGGCTTTCAAGTTAGCGGTCAGTGCGCTGGACGGCAAGACTTTGCAAGTTCGCTTTGAAATTGCCCCTGGCTACTATATGTACCGGGAGCAGTTCAAGATCGAAGCAGAAGGCGCAACTCTTGGCGACATCGTGGTGCCCAAGGGCAAGGTCAAGTTTGATGAGACCTTTCAGAAAGAGGTTGAGGTCCATCGGGAGGCCCTCAGCGCCGTGGTGCCCATAAAGGCGGCCGACGGCTCCTTCAAGTTGACGGTGGCCGGTCAGGGTTGCGCGGACAAAGGCTTGTGCTATCCGCCCATGACGGCGACCTTCGACGTCAATCCAGGGCTTGGCGCCACGCCGACCACGGTCAGGCGCGTGGATGGGGCCGATCCTGCGGCGCAGTCACTGAGCAGCAGTCCACGCCTAGAGCCTGCTAGCTCGGTCACAGGGGCGGGTTCGCAAACAGCGGCAGCAGCGAGCGAGATGGGGCGTTTAGATGCAGCGCTTCAGACCGGACGGTTTTGGACCGTGGTTGGCGTGTTTTTTGTCGCCGGTCTCTTGCTCTCGCTGACGCCCTGCGTGCTGCCCATGTTGCCCATACTGTCGTCCATCATTGTGGGCGACGCATCCAAGAAGGCTACGCGTGGCCGTGGTTTCATGCTCGCTCTAAGCTATTCGTTGGGCATGGCACTGGTCTACACCGCTTTGGGTGTGGCTGCCGGGTTGGCGGGCGAAGGACTTGCGGCGGTTCTGCAAAAGCCCTGGGTACTGGCCAGTTTCGCCTTGGCTCTGGTGCTGTTCGCTTTGTCCATGTTTGGCGCGTATGAGTTGAGTCTGCCATCGGGCATGAGCGGGGGGCTTTCGCAAGCATCCCAGAAGTTGCCTGGCGGTCATTTGCTTGGCGTGTTCGCCATGGGAGGGGTGTCCGCCCTGATCGTCAGCCCTTGCGTGGCAGCGCCGCTCGCAGGCGCTTTGGTCTACCTCAGCCAAACCCGGGATGTTGTGCTGGGCGGTAGCGCCTTGTTCGCCTTGGCCACCGGCATGAGTGTTCCCTTGCTGCTGCTGGGGATCTCAGCGGGTAGCTTGCTGCCCAGGGCCGGCGCTTGGATGGACGGCGTCAAACACCTGTTTGGCATGCTCTTGCTTGGCGTCGCACTGTGGACAGTGCAGCCGGTCTTGCCGCCAGCGTTGGCGCAATTCCTATGGGGCGCATTGTTAATCGGGACTGCGGCCATGCTGGGCTTGTTCCAAGCACCTCATGCCGTCCATAGGCCGCGCACCTGGCTGCGCAAGACCGCAGCCTTGCTGGCGGTCAGCTATGGCTTGTTGCAGCTTGTGGGGGCTGCCAGCGGCGGCACCGACACACTCAAGCCCCTGGCAGGGCTCTTTCGCGTGGAGGCCGGCACGGTAGCCTCCAGTGGCGGCAGCACCGCTGCGGGCCTGTCTTTTCAGCGTATTGCCAGCGTCGCCGAACTGGATGCCGCCCTGGCGCAAGCGGGGCGCCCGGTGATGCTCGACTTCTACGCGGACTGGTGTGTGTCCTGTAAAGAAATGGAACGCTACACCTTCACCGATCCGCAGGTTCGGCGCCGGCTGGCAGGCGCCTTGTTGCTGAAGGCCGATGTCACAGCAAACAGCCCGGCCGATCGTGAATTACTCAAGCGTTTCAAGCTATTCGGTCCCCCTGGCACGATCTTTTTTGATCCTGCGGGTCAGGAGCTGAATGGCGCGCGGGTGATCGGATTTCAAGACGCCGAGCGCTTCCAATCATCCCTCACTGCTGCGGGACTTTGACGGTACAGTCAAAAGTGCGCTATACTGCTAGCTTCAGTCGCGGGGTGGAGCAGTCTGGTAGCTCGTTGGGCTCATAACCCAAAGGTCGTAGGTTCAAATCCTGCCCCCGCAACCAAAAATTTGGGAAGTTGTCGCCGGTCTGAATGACCACTTTCCTTTCGGGCTCGCTGTGACGAGATCGCCCGGAACACCATATCTGGCGCGGGGTGGAGCAGTCTGGTAGCTCGTCGGGCTCATAACCCGAAGGTCGTAGGTTCAAATCCTGCCCCCGCAACCAAGTCCTTGAAAAGCCGCTCAGCTTGAGCGGCTTTTTTCGTTTGTGCCCATCCTGTGCCCAAATCGTGCCCATCTTGTGCCCGCTCTCTTTTGCTAAAGGCGGCTTTTGACCATTGGGCTACTTTTTGTAGTGCTTGATTGGCTAATCGAGGGTTAAACAGGTCTGTAGATTTGTGCCATCCGTTGCCAAACCATTTGCAATCCAATCGGAATGCGCGCCGTGACAGGATTGCAGCGTCTGCGGGCTATGGGCACCGTGCCGGCGCCCGCTCTACGCATCCGAATGGTAAGAACTGGCCGTGACCGTGAGGCCGCATCA
Source organism: Roseateles albus (assembly GCF_028595345.1). NCBI lineage: Bacteria > Pseudomonadati > Pseudomonadota > Betaproteobacteria > Burkholderiales > Sphaerotilaceae > Roseateles > Roseateles albus. Next base: position 66,557 of record NZ_JAQQXT010000011.1, read on the forward strand.
TCGCCCGTAACCCGACCTTGACCGAAACGGTCGGCGAACCGAACTTCAGCGTTGCGGCGCCTGTTCGAACTGTCGGCCTGGAGCAAGCCCGGACATTTCGAGGGGACTTACTGCGTGGCAACTCGGTGCCCGCAGCTGACCTTGGCTTGTCCGCTGAAGCACGGCAGCCCGAGCCGTCGGCCGGGCTCAAGGTTCGGAGGCCGGCCCTGGCGGGCCGCCTGCCTTGCGCTGCTCGTAACTTGGGGCCGGCGCCGAACTCACTGCACTCGCTGGGCTCGTTTTCTTCAAACAGGCGGCGCCCAGTAGGAAGTTGATGCGCGCCGCGCGCGCGCCAGCCACTGGATGGACATCGAAAAGAACGGCGCTAACACCGCCTTCGTCGCTAAAGAGCTGGCCGCGGCCGCCGGCGTGCAGGAATGGGACGTGGGCTATGCCGGCCTGAAGGACCGCTACGCCATCACCCGTCAGTGGTTCAGCATCTATTTCCCGAAAGGCGAGACGCCCGATCTGACCCAGCTTCAGCACCCGGAGTTCAAGGTGCTGAGTCAGAGCCGCCACGTGAAGAAGCTGCGCCCCGGTGATCTGCAGGGCAACCGATTCCGCATCGTGCTGCGTGAGCTAGCCGGCAATCGCGATGCCGTCGAGGCCAATCTGCAGGCCGCTGCCTCACAGGGCGTGCCCAACTACTTCGGCGCTCAGCGTTTCGGCCATGACGGGGGCAACGTGGAACAGGGCCGCGCCATGCTGGCGCGCGAAATCCGCGTACGCCACCCGAAGAAAAAGGGCATCTACCTGTCGGCGGTGCGCTCCTTTGTCTTCAATGAGGTGCTGGGACTGCGCATTCAGCAGGGACTCTGGGGCAAGACTCTGCCCGGTGACGCGATGACTGATGCGGGCCAGCCCACCGGACCACTCTGGGGACGGGGCCGGGTGAGCACTACAGATGAGGCGCATGCCCTGGAAATGGGCGTGGCTGAGCGCCACGCCACCTTGTGCGACGGCATGGAGCACGCCGGTTTGGATCAGCAGCGCCGCGCCCTGGTGGCCAGGCCGGTGGACATGTCATGGGAATGGCCCCTAGCCGATCAACTGGTGCTCACCTTCTCTTTGCCCGCCGGGAATTACGCCACGTCCGTGCTGAACGAAATCCTCCGCACCACGGAGCCTGAGCGGCTCACAGAGAACAACGAGCCTGCGGCGGGCGAATGACTCTGTCACCGACGCCGCTCGGTTGCCTTCTTCTTGCTTGTTCGGGCTGAGGCCTCACCGGCAGCCTGCACCAGCTCCAAGGCGGCGATCGCGTCCATCTGCGTGAGCAGCCTGTGTAAATAGGCCGGAGCCAGCCCCTGAATTTGCTGGAGCATGCGCGTCGCCAGCGCCTGACCATTGAGTGGCCCCAGATGCCCGGTGACCGGCGCATGGAGCTCGGCAATGTTTCGTGCCACGCGCAGCTGCCGCCAAGTGCTTTCGTGGAGGCGCACCTGGCGCAACTCTTGGCTCGCATCAAGCTGCAGCAAGGCGAGCAATTCGCCCAGCGGATTGACTAGGGCCGGATAGTCCTGCTTCTGCTGCGCCAGTGGCTCTTGCGACGCGCGCTCCCTCAGTCTCGCAATCAGTTTGTCTCGCAGAGCGCCCGCAGGCTGAGCTGCCGCACGCAGGGCGAGTGCGTGCAGCATGCGCCGGCGCACCGGGTCAGCACGCTGCGCAGCGACCCAATTGACAGGATCGTCAATGCTGCTCACGGTGCGGACGCTGCAGAAGCCGCAGCCGCTCGCCGTGGCCGCGGTGTTGGTGCGATTTCTACCCGGCGATTGAGCGCACGCCCTGCCGCGGTATCGTTGGGTGCTACCGGCTGCTGCGCGCCGAATGCAGCAGAAAAAACCGCGTCGGGTGGAAGTCCGTCCGCCAACAAGGCCCGCGTCACGTTCAGCGCCCGCTTGGCAGACAGATCCCAGTTGTCGGCGAACTGCATGCCCGCCACGACCCCCCGGTCATCGGTGAAGCCGCTGACCATCAAGATCTCATCGCGTTGCGCGAGGTAGGTGCGCAGCGGCGTTGCCAATGCCCCGAGCAGCGCACGGCCCTCGGCGAGCAGCTGGTCCGAGCCCGTCGCAAAGAGCACCGCACTGTTGATGCCAATTCGACCTTCCACCAGCGTGATCCGGCCATCCGCAAGCGGGCCTGCCAGGGCGCGCTCCAAGGCTTCCCGGCGACTCTGCTCGGCCATGCGCTGCTGCACTTCGGCTTGCAATTGGGTGGCGAGATCCAGCTGCCCCACCAGGGCCGCGGCAAGCACCAGCACAAACGCGCCCAACACGCCGGCCATCAAGTCGCCAAAAGCCGCCCAAGCGGGAGCGGCAGTGCCTTCGTGCTCAATCTCCAGTTGCTCATCCATTTGTCGCGGCGCCTTGCAGCGCATCCAGGATTTGCTTCTGCGAGCCCAGGCAGAGGTCGATGACTTCGCGCGCCTGGGCCACGTAGTAGCCGAGTTGGTCATCGCTCCGCGTTATCGACGCGGACAGTCGTTCTTCCAGCGCAGCCAAGTGCTGTACGAGTTGGGCGTTGGCCCCCTGGAACTGCTCAATGGCCGCGCCGAAGCCTTCGCCCACGCTGGCGACGTCGGCGGCGCTGGCTGCCAAATTGGTGGCCGCATCGGCAAGGGCGTGACCGGACGCTTCAGCAAGCCTTGTGAAGCGCTGGCCCAAGGCCTCGATCTGCAATGCAGATCTATCCACCAGCGAATCAATCGCGACGCGCTGCTCGCCCGCGGCTTGCTGCAGCGAGGCGAGCAGCGTCGATACCGTCCCCATCAGCTCGGCCCGCTCAAGCAGAGCCGCGCCGTCCTGAGCCTGGCTTTGGGCGAGCTGTTCTCGCAGTGCGACTACGACCTCGACGGCAGCACGTGGCGCTTCACCAGCGGCTTGCAGAACAGCGCCGGCCTCAGCCAGCGTCCGTTGAGAAGTGGCCTCGGCCTGTGCCACCAGACTGCGCGTGTTCGCCAACAGGTCATCTGCCAGCAATTGCTGCTGCTGCAACTGCGTGGCTCCAATCGAGGCCAGCTCATTGCGCCATGCCGCAAGCTGCTGCGCGTCATGGGCCGCCTGGTTTGCCTGCAAGCGCGTGAATGCATCGGCCAGGCAGGTGACGCCGGCCTGCGTCTGCTCGCCGCACAGGCTGGTGATCTCGGTCAGGGCCTGCTGTGCGCGGCTTGCGCTGTCGCGCTGCAATTGCAGGGCTTCTTCGCGCTGCGTGGCCAGCAACTGCTCGACGCCTTCTCGCCGTTGGCTCATGGCATTCGCATCGGCCAAGGCCTCGGCGCGGCGCTGCGCGTCGCGCTCAGCCAGCAAGCTGAGATGACGGGTATGGCCATCCGAGACTTGCTCCAGCAGGACCTGCGTCTGCATGGCGAACTGCTGTGCAGCTTGCGCAACAAGCTCTCGAGCAGAGGCCTGTTGCTCGGCGAGCGCGCCGAGGTGATCTTGCAGCGAGGCCCAGCGTGCTTGATCTGCATGGGCCTGCGCAGCCTGATGGCGGGAGGCCATCGTGTCCAGCGCTGTGAGCATCGCTTGCGAATCCGAGGCCGAGCGCCGCCCCTGGAGTTCCATGGCGCGCTGTGAGGCCGCGCCGGCGTCTTCGAGGAGTTGTAGAGCAAGCTCGCGCTGCTGGTGCAGTGCCGCGGATTGCGCCTGGGAAGCTTCGACATGCTGAAGTGCGATGCGCTCTGCCCCCGCCTCGAAGCGGCTGCTGAGCGCGCTCAGCTGATCGGTCACCGTGTTGCCGACGCGCTCATGCAGGGCTGCGGCCTCGCGGGCTATTGCCCCCATCGCCGCCGTTGCGGCGGGTTGAATGGCGGCACCTGCCTCCCGCGCAGCGTCTGCAAGACTGTTGCGCAGGGTGTCGTCGACGCTGCTGGCCAAGGCGGCATAGGCTTTGCTGGTTTCGCCGTGGAATTGGCTGTTTTGTGCGGTCAGTTGTTCCGCAATGCGCTCGGTGAATTGCTGGAGCTGGGCGACCATCTCCAGCTGCTTTGCCTTGTCGCGCTCGATCGCAGCCGAAGCAATAGCCTGCTGCTCGATCTCCCGCCGATGGGCAGCCGTCAGATGGCGCAGCCGCCCCAAAATTGCGGCATCCAGGAGAGCGCCGGCGGCCGAACGTTCCCTGCGGGCGAGGGCCACCATCAGACCCAACATGGCTGAGCCGGCGACCCCTGCCACGCTGGCACTGAAGGCCAGGCCAAGGCCCTGGATCGGGGCCCCCAGCGCATTGCGCAAAGCGGCCAGGTCAGCGGAGGCGCCAAGCGCGCTGGCCGTGCTGCTCAAGGTGATGACCAAGCCAATGAAAGTGCCGAGCATGCCCAGCAGCACCAGCAAACCTGCAAGCGCCGGCGCCAATGCCAAGCCTGGGAGGCCGACGCGCTGGCCATCCAGACGCATCTGCACAGCGCCGCGCAAAGCGGCCGGCACTGAGGCAATCCAATCGTCGGGAACGTCAGGACCTTCGGGCAGTTCGCGCTCTGTGGCCACGGCCAAACCACGGCTGTCCCGGCGAAAAGTCGCCAGCTCCCACACGCCGATGGCAAAGAAGACAGCAATCAGCCCCGCCATGGCCAGCGCAACGGGGTGATTCCTGGAGGCGGCCATGCCGGCGCCGGCGATGCCGGCCAGGCCGGCAGCCATGGCAATGGGGTAGAGGGCGTTGAGAGATCGGTTCATGGGGGATTGTGGGTGCTCAAGGCCTCGATGAGGCCCAGCACAGCTTGAAGTTTGTGGTCCAGCTCGGCGCGCAGCAATCGCTGCAGGTCTGAGCAGAGGCGGGCGCGCCATTGACGTGGATCGGCGGCGTAGTGTTTCTGCGCTCGGGCCTCCAGCAAGGCAGAGACTCCAGCCATGGCGCGCAATTGGGGCGCGGCCATCGCTCGTTCGATGTACTCGTCCAACTTTGCCAACCGTGCGAGTTCGTCGGAGGCGCGCGTGAGGCGGGCCCGCAGGAGCGCTCGGAACGTGGAGGTGCGACTCTCGATCACGCGCTGCTGCTGCCCGAAATGCTGCAAATAGGGAACCAGCAAATCCTTGAGCGTTGCGCCATCGGAGATCGAATTGGACTTGCCTGCCAGCTCGGTGTGAAGGAAGCTTGACGCCAATTCGGCCTGGAGCCGCTGCAGTTCAGTACTCGCCCAATGCATTGACTCGATTCGAGCGACCTCAGATGCGGCTTTACCAGGGGTCGTGGTCAAAACTTGGGCAATCTCGATGGCATCCGCCCAGCCGAACCAAGCCCCCAGACGTGCAGCTGCCGGCGGCGGGGAGCCTGGCGCGATGCACCATTGCCGCAGCAAGCGAGACAGCGACTCGGGCGGGAATGGCGGGACTGGCGAGAAAGGAGGTACGGGCTTGGAAATAGCTTGCATTCGGTGAAGCCGACGCCTGTGCTTTTGTTGCGAAAAAGGGGGGATTTTAGAGAAGGACCTCTGCATTGCCCGTTCTCGGTCAGCCGAAGGCTAGATTCGTACCAGGATCGCCGGACCTTGCACGACTGAAGGGCCATATCGCAGCAGCTCAGCTGCGACTGTTGGTGCGGTCGTCTTCGTCAACAGCGCGAAGGCCATATATCGGGGTTTGCAACGTCCAGGCTGCGCGGATCCAACATCATGCGACTTTGACGAGCGGCGATAGGGCGGCCCGTCGAGATGAATTAATCTTGGCCAGCATTTGCACTTCACCGCCGCCGATGACAGCTGAATTTGACGGGGGACGTGCCCCGATGCTTCGCGAGTCAGCCAGCTGGATCGACCTCGGATTCACCCTGCGGGTCAGTTCCGGTCATTCAGGTGCCCAAAGTGAGCGGCAACAGGGTGCCCAAAGCGGAAAGTCGTTGGCAGCTTTGTTTGGCGTTGCAACCTGTTGCTATGTGTCATGTGGGCCCGTCTGGGCCTGAGCTTTCAACGGTAGTGCCGCTTCGCATCGCAGGCGTGCTGATTCAAGTGCGGCAATCAATTGGACCGTCTCCGTCGGGTCTAGCTGCCCACCCTCCGCAATCCGTTCAACGTCTTGCAAGAGGGCATCAACTGCAACTGACCAGTCAGCCAGAGCCGGTTGAATCAACTTGCTGATCTCAGACGGGACTTTTTTCATGAAACCATGTTGGCACTTTCGACACTCAGCGTCTGTACGCTAACCCACACAAGGGTCAGACACGTCGCTGCAGGTATCCCGCTGCGGTGCGAACCGACAACGGCCCGGAGTTCACAAGCCGCGTGTTCATCGCATGGGCGCAGGAGCATGGCATCAAGCACATCTTGATCGAGCCAGGCCGCCTCATGCAGAACGGCTATATCGAGAGCTTCAACGGCAAGTTCAGGGACGAGTGCTTGAACGAACACTGGTTCCAAACCTTGCCTCAAGCCAGGACTGAGATTGCCGCTTGGCGGCGTGACTACAACGAGGTCAGACCGCACAGCAGCATTGGGCGAATGCCACCCGCTCAGTTCGCTGAGCAGCATCGCCGAAGTACTGGAGACGCTGCGCGACATCTGATCCCCACAGAAATCCATTAACCTTCAACCCTGGACCCCTGCCGATTCATTGGTACGGCGAAAGGGGGCAGGTCAAATACTTAACAGCACGATGTCGGCTGGCGTGTCGAAGGGCAACCTTACACTCCAGAATGCGAGGGGTCCTAGAGGGCTAAGGTTCCTTCCGGCTTGCAACTCATAGACCATTTGGCCGATTCGATTGCAGCACGACGTATCGTGTTTGACGTAGAGCGATTCGGGGATGACGCTGAGGTTGGCTCGCTTGTCACAATAACAATGCACGCTGACAATGCACTCGCCCGAATTTTGGTTAGGGCGCTGCGCCCATAGGGAGAAAACATGACGATGAATTTGCGTGGGCTTGCTACGGCGGCCTTTCAGGTTTCAAGCGCGATGGCTCTGCTCGTCGGCAGCGCTTGCGCTCAGGAAGCTTCGCTGCAAGACATTGCGTCTGCCATGCGCGGCCTTCCTGAGATTGTGATTTATCCCGCCCGGGAAATCGTCACCCTGGACCCAGCTAAGCCCACCGCCCAAGCCGTAGCCGTCGTGGGCGACCGAATCCTCGCCGTTGGCGACCTCGAAGAACTCAAAGCTGCCGCCGGCAAGCAGCCGTACTCGGTGAATCCAACCTTTACCAATCAGGTCATCGTGCCGGGCTTTGTTGCCCAGCACGATCACCCGCTGTTGGCCGCGCTGACAATGACTTCGACGATCATTGCCATCGAGGACTGGGTACTTCCCCAAGGCACGTCGAAAGCCGCGAAAAGTCGTGAAGACTACCTCAAGCGGCTGGCCGAGGCTCACGCGAACCTGAAGGACCCGAATGAAGTCTTGCTGACCTGGGGCTATCACCAATACGGCTTAAGAAGGCCGATCTCGACAAGATCAGTCTGACTCGGCCCATCATCGTTTGGCACCGTTCCGCACATGAGTTCTATCTCAACTCGGCGGCAGAAAAGAAGTACGGCATCACCAAGGCTTGGTTTGACAAACAAAGCGACAGCGTCAAGAAGCAATCAGACTTCGCCAATGCCCACTACTGGGAGCAAGGGGCTTTCGGCGTGATGCCCCTGATCGCTTCGGCCATCGCAACGCCTGAGCGTCTGCGGGCGGGCTTGGAGTTCGTCAGAAACTACTACCACGCTAACGGCGTGACGCTGGGCAGTGAGCCCGGCGGTCTGGCATCTAAGAAGCTGCAGGACGCGCAGAACGCAGTGCTGAGTGACCCCTCGTCGCCTTTTCGCTTCTATTTCATCGTTGACGGCAAGTCGGTGACCGGTGCGTTCAAAGACGAACAAGTGATTGCCGAAAGCGAGAAGTTCCTGTCCTGGGGTCAGGGCATGACTGCCTATTTGCCGAAGCAGGTCAAACTCTTTGCTGACGGTGCCATCTTCTCGCAGGCCATGCAGGTGCGTGACGGCTACAAGGACGGCCACAAGGGCGAGTGGATGATGGACCCCGACTTCTTTGCCCGCACGATGAAGGTCTATTGGGAAGCGGGTTACCAGTTGCACGTTCACGTCAACGGCGACGCCGGGCTGGACATGGTGCTTGACCAGTTGGAGCTCAATATGCGGCGCCATCCGCGCGCGGATCACCGTACCGTCATCATCCATTTCGCGGTCTCAATGCCGGATCAGGTGGCGCGTATCAAGCGTTTGGGGGCGATTGTGAGCGGGAACCCGTACTACCCGGTCGCATTGGCTGACAACTACCGAGGCAATGGCCTGGACCCTGCGCGTGCCGACAACCTGGTGCGAATGGGCGACGTTGAAAGAGCCGGCATCTCGTTCTCGTATCACTCCGACATGCCCATGGCCCCCGGGCAACCGCTCTTGCTGATGTGGGCGGGTGTCAACCGCGTCACCAATGACGGCAATGTCCGTGGGCCAGAGCAGCGTGTCAGTCGGCTTGGTGCGCTGAAGGCTGTCACGCTGGATGCCGCCTATTCGCTGCAGCAGGAGAAGGACGTGGGCAGCATCGTTCCGGGCAAGCTGGCGAACTTCACCATCCTCGCGGAGAACCCGCTGACCTCCGATCCGCTGAAGATCAAGGACATCGCCGTGTGGGGCACGGTTCACGAAGGTCGGGTGCTGCCGGTCAAGAAAGTCGAGGCAATAAAAGCACCTGTCAGTACCGCTGAAATGCGCGCTACGTCGGCGCTGTCGGCGGATTCGGAATTGACCCGGATTGCGAGTGAGCGCCTCGTCGAGTTAATCGCGCACAAGCATGAGCATTGATGATGTGAAGTGGGTCTAGCTCGTTGGCAGCCCGCCCACAGCCCGGGATGGATGACGGATTCGCTACGTGGCACCTTGGCCTGGGCCATCCAGCCCTTGATCTGAAATGGCGCCGAGGTTTACGTGATTGCCCCAGGTTACTGCTCGATTGGGCTGACTGCACCGGGTTGCGGCGCGGGCGTGCTGCTGGTCAGGGCGCTGAGCATTGTCATCGTGGTGCCCCGTTGGCCAATCGTCTAAATGCTCCTGACTATTGCGGCTGCCTTGCGCGGCTTCGGGACCATCATCCATTCGTTCAGCAGTAGGCCCGCGCTGTGACTGGGCAAGCGGCACCGCATTCCAATTCGTTGCCGCGCCTTTGTTATACATATCTGCGAATCTGTAGGGTTTAAACTTTGGTGAATACAGCTCACCAGTGAGGGATGCTTGGGCCAAACTCAAGCGAATCAACCGCGCACCCAAGCAAGGAGAAACACAGTGAATCAAGCAAGTTTTCAAGCGTTGCCGTTCGCGGCACGCCGCGACTCCTTAGTTACAGCCGCCGTTTTGGCAGCTCTTGCGATCTCTGGGTCAGCGATGGCAGCCCCCCAAAGTGCCGACTTCATTTGGTCGGGCGGCCCCATCCTGACCATGAATGACAAGGCCATGCGGGCCGAGGCGGTGGCGGTGGCGGGCGGCAAGATCATTGCCGTGGGCAAGAGCCGTGAGGTGATGAAGTTCAAGGGTCCGAACTCGCAGTTGCTGGATCTCAAAGGTCAAACCCTCGTCCCTGGATTCGTTGATGCCCACGGCCATATCGTGGTTGGCGGTTTGCAGGCGCTCTCCGCCAATTTGCTGGCCCCGCCTGATGGCGAGGTCAAGGACATTGCCTCGCTGCAGCAGACTTTGCGCGATTGGATGGAGAAGAATGCAGCCGCTGTTCAAAAGACGCAACTCATCGTCGGCTTCGGCTATGACAACGCCCAACTGAAGGAACTGCGTCACCCGAGCAAGGAAGAGTTGGACGAGATTTCCAAGGACATTCCGGTGCTGATTGTTCACCAGTCCGGGCATCTGGCAACCGTCAATTCAGCGATGCTGAAGGCGATGGGCTATGACGCCAACAGCAAAAACCCAGCCGGCGGCGTGATCCAGCGCAAGCCGGGCACCAACGAGCCGAATGGCACGCTGGAAGAAACTGCGTTTTTCAATGGCATGCCGGCAGTGTTGGGGCGCATCGGGCAAGAGGGCATGAAGACTTTTGCACGTGAAGGCGCCAAACTCTGGGCCCGCTTTGGCTACACGACGGCCGAAGAAGGCCGCTCGACGCCACAGGTGGTTGCAATCATGAAGCAAGTGGCGGCCGAAGGCGGCTTCGCCAACGACGTCAACACCTACGCCGATGTGCTGGTGGACCGCGCTTTCATCAAGGCCAATCAGAGTCAGACCTATACGAACCGTTTTCGCGTGGCTGGCGCCAAGCTCACCATCGACGGCAGCCCGCAGGGTTTCACAGCCTGGCGCGACCAGCCCTACTACAAGCCGGTTGGCAACTATCCCGAGGGTTATTCGGGTTATGCGGCGGCATCGGCTGAGGATGTGATGGGGGCAGTGCAGTGGGCGGCGGAGAACGGCATTCAGGTCATCACCCACTCCAATGGCGAGCGCGCGTCCGACCTTTTGATCGCAGCGCACCGCTCTGCGCAGGCTCGCTTCCCACAAGCCAAGGCTTTACGTCCGGTGCTCATCCATGGCCAATTCCTGCGCGAGGACCAGCTCGATAGCTACAAGTCCTTGGGTGTGATTCCCTCCCTCTTCCCCATGCACACCTTTTATTGGGGTGACTGGCATTTGGACCACACGGTTGGCCCACAGGCGGGTTTGAATATCTCGCCCACCGGCTGGGCCAGGAAGCGCGGCATGATCTTCTCCAGCCACCACGATGCGCCGGTGGCCTTCCCGGATTCGATGCGAGTGCTGGACGCCACCGTCACGCGCCGGGCTCGCGGCACCGGTCGGATCGTCGGTCCCGATCAGCGCGTAGACGTCATCACTGCGCTGAAGGCCATGACGATTTGGCCGGCTTACCATCACTTTGAAGAGAAAACTAAGGGCAGCCTGGAAGTGGGCAAGCTGGCGGACTTTGCCGTACTTTCCAAGGACCCGACGGCCGTCAAGCCCGCGACGATTGCGGAGATCAAAGTGACCGAGACCATCAAGGAAGGCAAGAGCATCTTCCGCCTGGAATCTGGTGCCAAGACTGCTGGGACGGCGCCCGATATCAGCCCCTTGGTGGCGGCCTTCGGCGGGCATGGCGCGCATCGCGGACAAGAGGGCGAAGCCTGTGCCCATGACGCCATGTTCCGCATGGTGTCACTGATGGCGGCTGGCGAGAGCGCACGCTGATGCGCTGGCGGAGGGCGGCGTTCCCCCTAGCCTGACGCTGGCCCTCCGCTGACGAGCCCTCGAACCAGGGCTTCAAGACGAATGTATTCGTTAAAGATTGAAAGTTTGAATTTGAAGCAAAACCATGATTCAGGCACAGGCCGCGCCGCGGCTGGCGTGGTGCTTTTGGCGCTGCTGATGCTGAGCGCGAATGCCCAAGCCCAGCAGACCGCCGAGGCGGCCGTGGACAACGGCACCGATCCGACCAAGTTCTCGACTGCAGCATTTGCGACCTATGAGTATCTCGATCTTCATCATGGCGTTCAAAGCGGCACGCTTCGATTGAATTACCTCACCCCTTTGGGTCAGGACAAGGACTACAGCTTGAGGTTGCGTGCGCCGGTGGTCATGAACGATGCCTTTGGCCGCAAGAGCCATGCCTTGGGCGATGTGTCGCTCATGCTGCAACATGTGTTTGGTCTGACAAGGCAGCAAGCCTTTGTCTGGCAGGCCGAACTTAGCTTCAACACCGCTGCTCGGCCCGAGTTGGGCGCTGGCAAGCATGTACTCAGCCCGACCTTGATCTATGCCCGCTTCTTGGAAGGCGGTGCCATCTTTGCTCCGGCGATCAAGCAAAGCCTGAGCTTGGGCGGTGATTCGAATCGCGCCAGGGTCAACGCCACCGTGTTCGACTTTTACTACGTGCCCAAATTGGCCGATTCTCGCAACCTGATCACCATCGACCCGGCCTTGAGTTTCGATTGGGAGAGCAAGAAGCGCTTTGGCAGTCTGGCCATTACCGCAGGCCGGGTGATTGGTCCTATGTTCGGGGGCAATGGCATCATCAGCATCAAGCCTACAGTCTTTGCTGGCGGCGACCGACCCGGCAAATGGGGTGTTGAGCTTGGCTTCAAGGTGCTGGGCTTCTGAACAAGCGGTTTTAAGTGTCCGAAGTGGAACGGGCAGGAAAACTTCCGAAATTGTGGCGTTGATACCGATTGCTGAACCCTCGCCGCAAACATCCGAGCATGCGCGGATCAATCTTTGGTAGGTTGGGCTGTAAATACTTGAAGGGGCCGAGCGCCAAGATCATTGGTCACGGCCAATGGCCGGCTGTGATCATTCCCGTGCGTTTGAACGCCAGGTCCGCCTGTTGGTATTGCCGCTTCAGGCAAAGGAGAATGGCCGCAGACAGCCTGTAAGTGAACTTCCGCTTCGGGCACGCTGCTGCCGCTGACGATGAAGGATCGAGCGACGCCTATAGGGTCGGCAGCACTATTCGACCGATCGAGCAGCAGACATTGAGCCGCGCTCTATCAGCGCCACGTGGATTGCCTGAGCTCACCTGGAACTTGAGCCCCTGGCTCTGAGCTTTGCGTGACCCCGAGCCTGCGAGCCTGATCTCTGAGGGGCTCGGCCACTCATACCTTGGCGAGGAAGGCCGCCGCATCACCCGCTTCACACTTCCAGTCTGCGAAGACCCCGACCAGATTGCATTCCACGCAGCGGCAAGCGATGTAGTACCTGCGCACGTCATGTGTGCCCTCATACACGGAGACGCCGGACATCAGCTCGAACACCTCGTTCTCGCACTCGCACTCGTGCGCCTCGGGCGCAGCTTCTTCAACGTGGTCCGCGCTGTCGCCCATCAGGTGTTCCTGCCCGCAGTCGGTGCAGGTGCGGATCGCCACGCCGGCTTCTTCATCGGACTGCAGCGAAAAGGTCCGACACCCGCAATCGCATTTGGACGAGGCAAACCGGACGGCCTTGTGGCGATTCGCAACGTTATAGCTGCGCAGCTCGGCTTGGGTGTCGCCGGACGTCGTCCCGTACCAGAACTCGCCTTTCTTCGACAGTGCCATTGATGCTGCTCCTTTCTTATGGCTAGAAATTTGAATCGGCGATGGTCGGTGCAAGAACACTAGGCCTGTTCGGGGAGTTCCTCATTTGAGTCAAGGCTGCGGGCCAGTTTTCGCGACGCCGCTTGAGTCTGCCGTTCTCTCGAACAAACCACCTACCTCAACGCCAAAAAACTCGCACAACTTGTCCATGGCTTCTAGCTCCACACGGACGGCCGTTTCGTCGTAAAGCAGCGTAATCGTGTTCCGGTGCAAACCGGTTGCACGGGCTACGTCTATCACTTTCAACTTGCGCTCCCCCATGAGGCGGGATAGGTGGCACTTGATCAAATCGTTCCCCAAAGAAGAAAAGTCATTTAGAACGACAAAAAACGCTTGCATCTAGCAAAAATTACGCTAATATTCATTCAGGACGACAAATAGACGACTAGATCGAACATTTGTCGCTCTCATTGTCACAAATATCGCAAGGAGAGAGAAGTGTCTGAAACAACCTTTCTAACAACGGACGAGCTTTCGGCTCGCATCAAGTACGACGTACGGACTATTCGCGAACGCCTGAAGGACAGCGTGCTGCTGGAAGGAACGCACTACATCCGCCCGTTTGGTGGTCGCAAGATCCTTTTTATCTGGGAGGCCATCTGTCGTGACATGGGTTTGAAGTCCAGTGTCGATCGCATCGCAATCCCTATGGCAAATGGAGGTGTTCTCCATGGGTAGCATTCGTGCAAGAAAGGAAAATGGCCTCCTGTTTCTCGACTTTAGATTTCGAGGGCAACGGTGCCGGGAGCAAACTCTCCTTGAGGACAGTCCTGCAAATAGAAAACGGCTAGAAAAACTGCTCCAGAACTTGGAGCAGGAGATCGCAAGTGGTTTGTTTGACTACGCCAAATACTTTCCAAATTCAAAGGCGCCGCCTAGCCCGACCAGCCCGGTTCAAGTAGCGAAGGAACAGGCGGTGACTGCATCGTCTGAAGCCACCTCCGCCTTCAGCACCTTCGCCGAGCAATGGTTCACCGAGCACAAGGTTGAATGGCGGCGGTCACACATTGCGGTGTTGAGGTCGACGCTTGACGGCCACATCATCAAGTACTTCGCCGCCAAGCCGGTGGGCTCAATCAGCAAGGCCGACATCCTGGCATTCCGGAATCACCTCGCATCAATGCCCGGCAAGTGCGAAAAATCCGTCTTGTCAAACAAGCGCATCAACGGCATCTTGCAGCCGCTGCGTCAGATCATGGAGGAGGCGGCGGATCGTTTTGGCTTTCCCTCGCCGATGCAGAACTACAAGCCTCTGCGCATTCGCAAGACGGACGTCAATCCGTTCACGCTTGATCAGGTCCAGGCCATTTTGAGCAATGCACGGCCGGATTTCCATGATTACTTTCTGATCCGATTTTTCACCGGCATGCGCACCGGCGAGGCCCATGGCCTCAAGTGGAAGTATGTGGACTTCGCCAATCGCTTGATTCTGATCCGCGAGACCTTTGTCCTCGGTGAAGATGAATACACCAAAACCGATGGCTCACAACGCGAGATCCAGATGAGCCAACCCGTGGTCGAAGCCTTGCAGCGTATGCATGCGGCCACCTTCAAATTGTCCGAGTACGTGTTCTGCAACCGTGAAGGCAAGCCACTCGACAACAAGAACTTCACGGACCGAATTTGGTACCCCTTGCTGCGCAACCTGGGGCTTGAGCTGCGAAGGCCGTACCAAATGCGCCATACCGCCGCCACCCTGTGGCTGGCCTCCGGCGAAGCGCCCGAGTGGATCGCGCGTCAGCTCGGCCACAGCAGCACCGAGATGCTGTTTCGGGTTTACAGCCGCTATGTGCCCAACCTGACCCGGCAGGACGGCTCAGCGATCGAGCGCTTGCTGGCCTCGCGCTTTGCGACCGGGGGCGTGGCAAGTGAGCCGGCGGCACCCAGCAACTCTGCGCCGCCAAAGACATCACCAGGCTCAGCAGGCCTTGTGCCGTCAACCAAGTCACCGGGCGTGCAGCTCAACCCCTGAGCAAGCCCCCCAGTAAATCCCGATAAATCTGAAATATGCCCGCAAGCAGGGCAGGGCGGAGCCACGCCCAAAAACACAAAGGACAGCGTCATGACATGGACCCCAATTGTTGTTCCGACGGGCCTCCACGCCTTCTTGGTCGCGGTTGAGCTGCGCCCGCAGCTGAGCAAAGCGCAGCAGCGCCGATTCTTCGGCCAGATGCGCCGAGCTCTGCGCCCCAAGGGTTACTGGAGCGGCAGCAGGTACGGCCTGTGCCTGGTGGCCAGTGACCCAGCTCAAAGCACCGCAGCCCGCCATGCAACGCTGAACTGGTTGATTGACCAGCAAGAACTCAGCCAAGTTCACATGCACGTGCCCAGGCCACTGCACGACTACCTCACTGAGTTCCCCGTCCATGACGCGGACGATGACAAACCATTAGAGGCGGAGCTCGCTGCGGACTGCCGCAATGCCGTGCGCCAAGCTTTGGTCGGTGCCCTGCTGCATCGGCGCCATGTCCTGGGCACTTTGTCGCGCAAGGGCGGCGAGGGAGAAGGGGCCACGCCATGAGCGCCAAAGCGTCAAGCCTGCGCCCGCAACTGCGCTTGCGCCCGCCGGTCCGCGCCGGGCCGCATTGAACTGATCGACCCCACTACACCGTTTGTTGGCCTGGCTGCATCCAAGTACCGGCGCCAGCAAAGACCGTCAATGCCCCGTTGGCCAGGGCAGGGCCGAACTCCGCCCGCGCTTCTTGCCAACGGTCAGCGAAACCAATTCACAAGGAATTCCCATGACCGACATCCCCGCACTGCGAACCGTGCTGACTAACCTCCAAGCGCAGCACGCTTTGGCTTTTCTTATCCGTCTCAACGGCGCCCCATCGCGCGGCGAACGCCGTCGCTTCTTTCGGCGAATGCGGCGGCATTTGGTGAACGCAGGCTATTTGATGGGCCACAGCAGCGGCATCTGTGCCGTCATTCCGCTCAAAGGACAGGGGTCCCGTCTGGCCCGACACGAAGTGGTCAATTGGCTGTTGGATCAGGACACGGACATTCGCGCCAGAGTTTTCTCACCTATAGAACTTAAAGGGCTAATTTTTGGTGAATTCAACCCAAGCCTGCATGGGCAACTGCTTGAGTCTTCCATGACCGACTCAGTCAAGGGCGAGGATGACAAGGCGGGCAAAGCGGGCGAAGAGGGCAAAAGCAGTGATGAGCGCGGCCAAAAGTGCAGTGGCCAAGCTTTGTTGCGTCGGGTGATTGAAGGCGTCCTGTTGCAGACCCTGTATCGCTGGCAAACCCTGTGGACTTGCGTGAAGGAGGACGCTCATGAGTAAGTTGCCCACGACAACCCAAGCCGCGCAGCCGTTTCTTCGCTTCGCGGTCCGCATCACACCGACCCGGGGTGCCGACGCAGCAGTCATGCGCCAGTTCGTCGGACGCTTCGATGAATTCTTGGCGCAAGCCGACTTGTACTTCGGTGGCAGCCCCTGGCTCTTCGTCGTGCGCTCGGACAGCCGTGATCTCACCGTGGCCGACCAGGTCGAAATCCTGAACTGGATTCTCGAAGACGAAATCGGTGCGTCGGCCGCCATCAGCCCGTTGACCCGCTGCGTGGCCGACGATCTGAACGAGGACAGTGCCTGGCTGCTGGCAAACCGGCAGGACTTGGCGGTGGCGGCAATCAACTGGCTGTACCGCTGGGACCGCATAGACGCTGGCATGTTCTTCCGGATTCTGGCGCGCGGCGCCGTCACCCAAGTTCATCAATAGGAGGCTGCATGCAAACACGTTCATCGCGAAACCTACCTGCAAGCGATGCGGGTCATCGTTCGGCCATCAACGCTCACGGGCTCGTCAAGTCGGATTGCGGCCGCATTCAAAGACGCCTGCGCATCAGCTGCCCATCGAGACGCTCACTTGCTGAGCTTGCCCGACCCCAGATGCAGCCCGTGACAGCGAAGACCCATCCTTCCGACTTGGCGCCGCTGGACGCTTGGTGGGCAATCGAGGACCTCTGGCGGCGAATAAGGCAGCACCTCGCTGTTGAGGTCCGCGTTGACGAAAGTGGCGACTCGCAACTGCTATTTCACAAATTCAGGCATTGGGTTGGCCACGATGCAAGCGAACTCCGCCAGCGACTTTTTGACACCGAACTTTATGCCTGGCAAGTCAGCGGAAGTGGCGAATGTGGCTATCGTCCTGCCGCCCGAGGTTCGCTGGTCCGTCTACTGGATTACGAGGGCGACAGCATGAAGCTGACTCTGACGCCTTACCGGCAAATTGCTCGGGCACCGCAGGGCGATGCGCTCAATTGTTTGATCAAGGAATTGATGAATGAATGGCGCAGGTGTGGGAATTCGAACGCACATTGAGGTCGGTCGAATCTCGAGTCAGAACATCACCTAGCAAGAAATTCAGATGAATTAATTCACCCCAATGGACTGCTCTCATGCCCCGATTGGGGAGGTCCAACCGCGACCGTGCCGCATGAACGAATGCGCGCGCTGCGCTTGGGTGACCTGCTCCCTTTCGCCGTACCAATGAAACGGCAGGGGTCCTGTGGCTGAGCAGCTGTGCTGGGAAAACTGCTCCCATACGTCGAATTTGAAAGCTAGTCAACTATTAGTTGACTTTTAAAGTTGGGTACGTTAAGGGGTATTTATGGTGAAAATTCCGATAAAAAACAAAATCATTCCTGTAGGCGCACCAATTATTGTTACTCCGTCACTCTTTCGGAATATCTTAGTAATGCGTTCGCTAAATATGGCACCAAGAGAGGAATGTTTTCCGGAAATAATGGAAGACACAAAAATCTCTTGACCGTAGCCCAAAAGAACATCTAGACTTTCAGCGGTAAATACGAATTTTAAGGCCCAAATCTAATGAAAATCAAAGATGTTCGTCCGCAGTCCTTCGTGAAACAAATCCGATGTGATCGATGTGATCGCTTGACTCAGGACGGAGAGGTGGAGTTCCACGAAACCGTATCCATTGAAGTGACGGCAGGATATGGATCTATTTTTGGAGATGGCAAGAAGGTGCAGATAGACCTCTGCCAGCATTGCCTATATCTAACGCTCGGCCGATGGCTTCGGATCGTCGATCCCTTGCAACTTGAGCGATTCGATCCAACTCAGCATGGGGGCGAGTTTCCGACAGCGGCTGAAACAGAGCACTCCCCGCCCAAGAATCTGTCAGTTTAAAAGCGCATCAATAAAACCGTCGGATAGCCTAATCCCGAGCGCAAGATTCAATGGGGCTATCCGGAGCAACGTGTTGAAAGGAACTCGAGAGTGAGTGCCAAGGAAACCATCAAATATCGACACCAGAGCGCAGGGCAGCCAGGGTTTCATCTTTACAACGATTTGCTTGACGGCTTCTGTTCCGATGATAAATGTGAGTCGCCTGTTTATCTTTGCCTTGACGGGGTTGCAGCCACGCTGCAAACGATGGACAGCGGCGGTGCGTCCGTAGCCGTAGTGCTGCCGCGTGGAGTAGCACGCGAGCTCGGCCTGCTGCCGACTGAGACCGGCACAAGCTCGGCTGCAGATTCAACGCGCTAATCCGAAGACCCGAAAATTTTTTACTTCTACAAGCCGACGTAGGTATTTCATCGGTCAATAGGTTCGTAAATATATAAAATAGATAATCGGCATGACGAATTTATACATTTTACTTTTTCCGCAAAAAGGAATTATCAAGGTTGGTAAGGCAAACGATATCGCAAATAGAATTGCAGCGCTTCGGCTATCATGGGGGAGGGTTGATTATGACGCCTCTTATTACGTTTTGGCATCAGAAGACGTTGTATTTAAAATCGAGAGCTGGCTTAAATTCTCGCTTTCGAAATATGCGGCTCCGTTTCGGGAGGGGGATGGATGGACGGAAGTATTCACCGTAAACGCCCTCGAGATCGCCCTCAGGTACATTGATCTGTATTGTTCGTCGGCTGCTGAAGTTCTGGAGATAAGGAGGGGTATTCCACTTCCTTTGATAAAATCGCCGACTCCTCGCCGTTGCAATAAATATGCAAAATTGGCTCGAAAGGCGAATAGTGTCACACAGAGTGTTCTGCAAATTTCAGAAACGTTTTCATGGCTTAATCGCCTTCTTATAATATTACTCAGAAGACAGGCTAGTATCGCGTACTCGTACAATATCGACGAGAGATTTGTGTATTTCCGTCTCAGCATGCCGGATAAAAGCTGGTGTCAGATAAAATCTTTGATTTCCGCCCTTCATCGCTACCGGAGCATTAGAGTAGAGACGATTGATGGTTGCATGCAACGTAATCTATATTTGATTTCCAACTCCTGTGATAACGTAATTAAATTGGAAATAGAACTGACGTCTTCGAATGACGAAAACCCTGGTGAAAAACTACTTTCCTATATGTTGCACGAGAGCTTAGTCTTGCTCAAGAAGTTACCACCACGCTCCGCAGCAGCCACATCGCCGATCCCTATCCTTGACTGAGGCGTGCCTTTGCGCTGTTGTTGGATCAAGCCCTGGCGTTGGAGCTTTCTCTAGTCGGCATAGTTGACTGCTAGCCACGAACTAGCTCATGCTATGAGCTAGTTCGAAGGTAAAACGTTCATAACACCATGAACTCAACTGAGTTCAACCACTGGACTGGACCGCCGAGCAGCGCCAGGCAGTCATTAAGGTGAAGCCGGCCTCTTCCTCGGCTGGTCACCTGGTGAGCAGAATCGAAAGAGAGCCCGCCTTCCGCCTGAGTACTGCAAGGTCAGTGTGAAAAGGATTGCATTGCGCATGAATTCGAAATCGTATTGACACCTGTCGCCTCTCGAATCTTTGCATCACCTAAAGAGAAATCCAAATGTACCAACGCATTCCAATAGGTTGCGCTATTGCCCCGACCAGGGAGACCCACCCATGACCGTGCCGCACGAACGAATGCGCGCGCTGCGCTGGGGCGCGGAGCTGCTGCCCCTGATCGAGCAAGACGGATTGGTGCCGGCCGAACTTAGGCAACGCGCGGCGCTACTTCGGGGCAGCTATCCCGAGCCTTCGCAACTGATTGAGCTTGTGCTGGAAAACGCACCGACCATGCCTTTGACCTGGGCGAAGGCCATTTTTGAAGCGCATCTGTTGTTCTTGCAGTTGCAATCGCCAAACGTGGGTAGTGAAGAGACACGCAACCTGCTGCGCTACGCACTGCGGCACTTTGCTCAGCCTCACTTGCTTAGAGATTGGACCATCACCGACCCGGGCAACTCGATACAAACTTGGTTGCTGCTTGAACCGTGACGGGCGGGAGAGTGAGAGAAGCGTAATCGCGGCTGGAGTCGGCTGGGTTCGCCGACCCCATTGGCTACTGCGGCATGGCGAGCCATTGTCGATCAAATGAGGACTCAAGATGGAAAACACTAAGCCTATATCCTCAACCTCCACCGGAGATCCTCCAGTGGCCTCCGCAGTCACGGGCGTGAAAATCTTTAACCGCCTGGCCGACGTTTGGGGGCTCGATGCCGCTGACCGGCACTGCCTGCTGGGGTTTGAGACCCCTGACCCCGAGCTTGGCCTCAGCTCAGAAGCGCAGTTCCGGCTTTCGCATTTGCTGAACATCTTCCAAATCTTGCAAACGCTCTTGCCAGATCGTGAAGCTGCCGATAGCTGGATCAAGTTGCCAAACAACGCACCTATTTTTGGCGGGCGCTCAGCACTTGAGTTGATGCGCTCGGGACGAATGGAAGACCTGGAGTCCTTGCATGCGTATTTGGATGGCGTTATGTGAGACTTGACGACGGCACTACAAGGACTTCTTCATCCGCAGCATCCCTCACCAGGACCCACATGATGCATGACTTCAATTCGATCCCTGACGACTTTCCTCGACACCCATCTCTCGGATCTGTGAGCGGGGCGCAATCAAAAATTTGTGTCCGACTGATCGATGGCAAGTACATTGAAGGCGAAACAAATGACGAATTATTTGAGCGGTTCGACAACTGCCGCGATTTGGTGGAGCAACTCGACGCGTACTGTTGCCGTAAGCTGTTGACACGGCCGCAAATGGAGCTCAGCGCTCTTTTGTCGGGCGTGCGCAAGTCCGTTGGTCAAAAAGGCTGGGATGTAACACCTGCCGAACTAGATTGGATCATGTCCAAACTTGCACAGAGACTGAAGTTGCCCCCAACGGATCAAATCTGAGGTCAACTCGGAGGGGTTCTTTGCGCTCTATCGATGGGTGACTTTGCACTCAGGTACTCTGAATCCGTGCGGCGGCTCCCATAGAGGCGAGGGCAACGCTTGCGCTGCGCATGAAATAGCAAGCGCAGATCATGACGTAGTTGGCAGTTCTTGAGACTGGCAAAGCCAATCGACCTTGAAGTTAGGTCGGCGTAGGATAGCGCCTCATTCCTCTCAGTATCATCGATGGAAAGACTATGTATCCCGGGGAGTTTGACCAATGGCTAAGAAGAAAACAAGTGCTGGCGAAGAGCTGATGTTGTTGGCGGCGAAACTGCCGTGGTGGGCCTGTTTGGCACTTGGCGTTTCCAGCTACTTCGTGCTTCACCGATTTGCTGCACCCCCGGTAGGGGTCTCAGCCGCACCGGAGCACCTTGGCGCAATGGTGACAGCTTCGTTGGTCATGACTGCCGCAAACTTCGGACAGTACTTGTTGCCCTTGATATTCGGTGCCGGCGCCTTAATCTCGCTTTTGCAGCGTCGTCGCAGGCAAGGGCTGGTGACCAATGTGACCCAGTCACGAAGTGCTGACGCCTTGAGCGGCATGTCTTGGCGTGAGTTCGAAGTACTTGTCGGCGAGGCATTTCGCCTCCAGGGGTTCTTTGTCTCGGAGGTTGGCGGCGGCGGGCCCGACGGCGGCGTTGACTTGGTCCTGTCCAAAGGCTAGGAAAAGTTCCTGGTGCAATGCAAGCAATGGAAGGCTCTGAAAGTTGGCGTGGATGTGGTGCGTGAACTCTATGGCGTCATGGCAGCCCAGGGCGCTGCTGGCGGCTTCGTTGTGACATCCGGGCGATTTACGGCGGATGCAGTGGCGTTTTCAGATGGCAGGAACGTGAAGCTCGTTGACGGTGAACGGCTCTTTGGTTTGCTCAAGCAAGCTAAACAGTCGCTGGCTGTAGCTGGTTCAAGTTCGTCGCCAAGTGCACAAGCGACCGCAGCGCCTACTTCGGCCACTGGAAGCACTTGCCCAGACTGTGGGTCACCCATGGTTCTCAGAACTGCGAAGAAGGGTAGCCATGCAGGCACGCAGTTTTTGGGCTGCTCGGCGTTTCCAGCTTGCAGAGTAACGATGAAGTTGTGAGGAATGCTTTTCGTTGCAACAGCGAGATTAGGGCAGTAGCATTCAACAATGGACGATGCATCAATCTGGACCCACCCATTTTGGTGGATTGTTTCTGCCGCAATAGTGCTGATGTGGCTCCTGGGAAGTTACCTGCGGGACCAAGTGGACAACGAGGCCAAAGTGACCGAGGGGTCTCGGGACTGCCAGATTTGTCAAACGCACGAGCAAGATCTGAAAAAACTTGAATCCGACTGAAATGGATATCTGGGCATACATCTGGCCAATTGGAATCACCATCATCGTGGTGCTGGCATGGCTTGCAGGGTCAGCTCTGGACCGTTTAGCGGATCGCATTGAGCGCGGAGAGTAGCGCCGGTTGATGTTCGAGGCCTGGTTGGCAAACCCTTCATGAGTTTGATCCTAGGCCAAAGATCGTCTTCATGTTGATCGAGTTCTTTAGAAAAGACTCATCCGCTGACGAAGCCTTCAGCCGGCTCGCGATCTCTTTTTTGGGGGGGCTGCCGAGAGCCGGCGTCTACTCTACAGCCCAGATCAATCCGTCGAGATTGAGCACCTCATAGGCCGGCTCCCAGTCGTCATGGCGCTGAAGCAGAATCGCAGGGATGGGCAAATACTTGTCATAGCGCGTGCGGCCGCAGAGCTTGCGGCACTTGTCCTCCAACGGCTGCGCCAGAAGGCATCTCAGTATTTAATGCAGTTGCTCGGCGAAAAAGCTATCGGCGCACTATCCGGCCAGATGCGGGTGTGCGATGCGGAACTGGCCTGGGGATTCTGATGGCACGGTCAAGAAGTGATGGAAGATGAGGGGCCTAGACCGGCGCCCAGGCCCGCATATCATCCCTACCCAAAAGGGAGAGATAAAAAATGATTCCTAACGATTCGGGCACTGACTCTCGGGTCGCGGTGCTGGTTGACTGCGACAACACAACGCCTGAAATTCTTGAATACGCACTCCGCGTAGTCGCTCAGTTCGGGCGCGTGGTCGTGCGCCGGGGCTATGGCAACCACAGCACTCTGGCCAACAAGTGGCAAGAGGCACTTGTGCGCTTGGCGTTTACGCCGCATCTGCAGTATCAGTACGCAGCCGGCAAGAACACTGCCGATATCGCGCTGGCCTTGGATGCTTTCGAGTCCTTGTTCGATCAGCGCGCCGACACGTTTTGCCTGGTCACCAGCGATTCCGACTTTTCGTATCTTTGCCGCAAGCTTCGGGAGCGAGGCGCTACGGTGTGCATCGTTGGCGAAGCCAAGACGCCGGATGCTCTGCGCAATGCGAGCGATCAGTTTTTTGAATGGCTGCCGCCCGAGCTGCCGGCCGAGCCTGTGGACGCCACCACTCCCGCTAAGCCCAAGCCGGCCGCTGCGCCAAAGCCCGCCGTCAAGAAAAGTCGCCCCAAGGCAGTGATCGGCGCAGTCAGCATGCTGGCGGGGGACACCACCGATGGTCGGGTGGGCTTAGGTGCTTTGGGTCAGTACTTGAAACGTACCAACCCGGCATTCACTCCCAAGTCTTTCGGTCATTCGGGCTTGTCGGATATGGTGGGCACCTACCCTGAACTGCTGATGGTGAAAGAGGGCGGCGCCTTCTGGGTAGGGCTTAAGCCGAAGCCTGACGCCTGACGCCTGACGCCTGAGCCTAGGTCCAAAAACACAAGAACAACAGAATTCAAAAGCCACTCACCATGCTCGACGACATCAAGAAGACCCTCTGGGCCACGGCCGACAAGCTGCGCGCCAATATGGACGCGGCCGAATACAAGCACTTGGTGCTCGGCCTGATCTTCGTGAAGTACATCTCCGACACCTTTGCCGCACGCCGCGCCGAGGTTGTGGCCCGGCTGGCCGATCCGGATGACGAGTATTTCTATGGCGATGCCAGTGCCGAGGACTTGGCCGCCGAGGCCGATGACCGCGACTACTACACCGCCGTCAATGTGTTCTGGGTGCCGGAAGACGCCCGCTGGGAGAGCCTGCGAGCCCAGGCCAAGAAGCCGGAGATCGGCAAGCTGATCGACGAGGCCTTGAGCCTGATCGAGGCCGAGAACCCCAAGCTCAAGGGCATTCTGGACAAGCGCTATGCCCGTGCGCAGCTGCCTGACGGCAAGCTGGGCGAGCTGGTGGACTTGGTCTCCACCATGGGCTTTGGCGAGAACCCGAGCAGCGCCCGCGATGTGCTGGGCCAGGTGTACGAATACTTCCTCGGCATGTTCGCCAGCGCCGAGGGCAAGCGGGGCGGGCAGTTCTACACTCCGGCCAGCATTGTCAAAACCTTGGTCGCCGTGCTCAGCCCGCACCAGGGCCAGGTCTATGACCCCTGCTGCGGCTCGGGCGGCATGTTCGTGCAGTCCGAGCGCTTCATCGAGGCCCACGGCGGCAAGCTCGGCGATGTGTCCATCTACGGCCAGGAAGCCAACCCCACCACTTGGCGCTTGGCAGCGATGAACCTGGCTATTCGCGGCATCGACTTCAACCTTGGCCGCGAGCCCGGCGACACTTTTACACGCAATCAGCATCCCGACCTCCGCGCCGATTTCATCCTTGCCAACCCGCCCTTCAATATCAGCGACTGGTGGCATGGCAGCCTGGAAGGCGATGCCCGCTGGCAATACGGCGACCCGCCGCAAGGTAATGCCAACTACGCCTGGCTGCAGCACATGCTGCACCACTTGAAGCCCAGCGGCCGCGCCGGCATCGTGCTGGCCAATGGTTCCATGTCCAGCAGCCAGAACAACGAAGGCGTGATCCGCGCCGCCATGGTCGAGGCCGATGTGGTGGAGGTGATGATTGCCCTGCCGGGCCAACTGTTCTTCAATACGCAAATCCCCGCTTGTCTGTGGTTCCTGGTCAAGCGCAAGCCTGCGGAGCGCAAGGGTCGGGTCTTGTTCATTGACGCCCGCAAGTCCAGTCGCATGATCTCGCGGGTGCAATGCGAGTTTGCTGACGAAGAGATTGAGCGGATCGCGGCTGTGGTGGCGGCTTGGCGTGGTGAAGCGGTTTCCGTGGGCGAGGTGGTGGGTGAATATGCCGATGTGCCGGGCTTTTGCCGCAGCGTGCCTCTGGCTGAGATCGCCCAGCACGGCCATGTGCTGACGCCGGGGCGCTATGTAGGCGCCGAAGAAGTCGAGGACGACGACGAGGCCTTTGCCGAAAAGATGAGCAAGCTCACCGAGAGGCTGGGCGAGCAGATGGCCAAGGGCGCGGAGCTGGACGCCTTGATTCGGGCCAAGCTGGGGGGGCTTGGGTATGAGTTCTGAGTGGAAGCAAACGACAGTCGGTGAACAGGCCACGCTTCAAAGGGGATTCGATATTACAAAGGCTGCTCAGCGGGCAGGCCAGGTCCCTGTAGTTTCATCGGCGGGCATAAGTAGTTGGCACGACACGGCAATGGTTCGTGGACCAGGCGTTGTGCTTGGTCGAAAAGGGGTCGTAGGTAGTGTCCATTTCGTAAGGCAAGACTACTGGCCGCACGACACATCGCTTTGGGTCAAAGACTTTCACGGAAACGATGAATCATTCGTCTACTACTTCTTTCTTGCCCATGCAAAAGTACTCAGCGCATTGGATGTCGGATCGGCAAACCCAACCCTGAATAGGAATCATGTTCACCCCATTGCGGTCTCTTGGCCTGGCGATTTGGAAGAGCAGGTTGCAATAGCAAAGTTCCTTGGTTCGCTCGACGACCGCATCACCCTCCTGCGCGAAACCAACGTCACGTTGGAAGCCATCTCCCAAGCGTTGTTCAAGTCCTGGTTTGTGGACTTCGACCCCGTGCGCGCCAAGAGCCAAGGCCTCGTGCCCGAAGGCCTGGATGAAGCAACCGCCGCGCTGTTCCCGGACAGCTTCGAGGAGTCGGCGCTGGGCTTGGTGCCGAAGGGGTGGCGGGCTGGTTCGATTGGCGACTTTGCTCAACTGACAAAAGGCACGGTCAATCCCGGGAATCACCCCGACAAGCTGTTCGATCACTACAGCCTTCCCGCTTTTGACAAGGGGCAACGTCCGATGCTGGAGCGTGGCGAAATGATAAAGAGCAACAAGACACCGGTGCCTCCCGATGCGGTGCTTCTTTCTAAGCTCAATCCGCACATTCCGCGCGTTTGGCTTCCAGGGGCTTGCGGGCCGACGGCTGTATGTTCAACCGAGTTCTTGGTCTTTCAGTCTATTGGTGTTGGCTCCAGAGAGCTAATCTATTCGCTATTTAGTTCACCGGACTTCGTATCCCGGCTCCAACAGTTGGTCACTGGTACGTCGAATAGCCATCAGAGAATCAAGCCGGATCAGGTCGCCTTGATGAATGCCGTGGTGCCTTCATCTTCGGTCGCCAAAGCATTTGAATCAGTGACAAGAGTGCTTTTCGACCGGGTCCAGGCCAATCGGGAGAAGGAATTGACCCTGTCTACCCTTCGCGACACCTTGCTCCCCCGCCTGATCTCCGGCCAACTGCGGCTGCCTGAAATGGAGGCACCCAATGCTTGAAATTGTTCAATGGTGTGCGATCAAGGATCGTTTTCAAGACGGACTTTTGTTGGGGAGCGGGGCAAGCATGGCGGTGCACCCGGCGTTTGGCTAGCAGAGCTAATTGCCTGTCTGACGTGCTCCCGGTGCAAATCCCGCCCTTAATAAACATTTGAATTTGACTATTGCTATGACCCTTGCCCGCACTACCCAGATTTGGGACAGCTTTGTCGCCCGGTGGCCTATTGAGGCCTTGCCAACGATGACATTAGATGAATACGCGACAGCCGGAAACAAGGACTGCTTCGTCTATTGGTTGGAGTCTATGACTGACGACTTGGGCTCGATTTGGGGCGGCTCGGCCTTTAAGTTTGGCGTCTACTCGCGCAAAGACCAAAGCGAGAAGGACTCGGCCGGAAGTGCTCAGTACAGTGGCACGCATGCCTGGTTGCGAAAGTATGGGAATAGCGCCGCTTCAGCGTTTGAGTTGGTCCGCTCGATCATCGTTGGTGTGGCGCAGGCAGCGCGAACCGGCAATTTACAAGCCATCGATGCTGCCGACTTGGGTGACGCAGTGAAGTGGAAGATTGCTTTCCTGTACCAGGACCGTACTGCGCCTACCATCATGCCTGTCTACAAACGGCAGTGGCTCAATCAGCTTTCCTGCATGGATGCGAAGACACCTTGTTCTGCAATGCATCAAAAACTGATGGCCCAGCGCGGCGATGTGGATTTGATGCAGTACGGAGAGCAGCTATGGAACCAGGTGCTGGATGCGGAAAGGGAAACAGCGCCACTTAGCAATGATGATGCGTTGCGCTATTTGCAGACCTGCGGCCAGTTAGAGGCCATCAAGCCACCGACGATAGCCGTGGCCGGTTTCCGTTGTCGTAACGGCCAAGAACTAGCTCTGATTCGGCGCAGAGAAAAGCCGGTGCTGTTTTTGTCCCCGGGCGACTGGGAGGCCCGCGTGTCAAGAGCTGCTTTGAAGCACCAGGCCTATGGTCCGGAAAAAAATCGCAGCGCTGGCCTCGCGGCTAACGCGCCATCCTTGGACATACCGCATCATGCTGTTTCTGTCACGGTTAGAAACCTGGCGCAGTTGGTAGAACTCTGCGAGGCCTATGACGAGGGCGTGGAATACCCGATGGAATTACTTGCATCTACGACCCTTGCCGTACCTGTCGTAACTGTGGAGGCAAACCGCGTTGAGTTGCCTTTGAATCAGATCCTTTACGGGCCGCCGGGCACAGGAAAGACCTACGGCACGATTGAGGCGGCGCTGGAGATATTGGATCCATTGCACTTAGCCGCGCACCGTGTCGACCGCGCAGCTCTGAAGCGACGCTTCGACGCCTTGGCGCATGAAGGCCGAGTGCAATTCGTGACCTTCCATCAAAGCTTCAGTTACGAGGATTTTGTCGAGGGTCTTCGTGCGGACACGGACGCCGCAACGGGTCAGCTGAGGTACGACGTTACGGATGGCGTGTTCAAAACCATTTGCCAGACGGCTGCGGTCAAGGTGACACGAAGCGAGGCCGCGCCTATCGACATCAAGGGGCGCAGCATTTGGAAGATGTCGCTGGGCAATGCGCAGAGTGAGGCGGACGTTTTCGAGGAGTGCATGACGCAGAACTACGCCTTGCTAGGCTATGGGGGGGGCGTTGATTTTGGTGGCTGCAAAACTCGGCAGGATGTTATTGACCGATTTACTTCGGAGGGCATTACGTTCCCAAATCCGGGCAACGAATACAGCGTGACCAGCGTCACCAACTTCGTGACCAAGATGAAGGCCGGCGACTTGATGGTGGTCAGCGATGGCAATCTGAAGTTCCGTGCCATTGGTGAGGTGGCTGGGGACTACCAATTCAAAAAGCACCAGGATTACGACGACGATTTCTCCCAGATGCGGCCGATGAAATGGCTGCGGCGGTATCAACCGTCATTGCCTCATGGCGAGGTGCTCAATAGCAAGTTTAGCCAGATGACGCTGTATCAATTGCAGCCGGCCGTGGTCAATTTAGAAAAGTTGCAGGCCTTGCTTGGCGATGTGGGGGCAGCGACGAAAGCTACGCCGGAGGCTGGCGCTGGAGCTGGGTTTGGGCCAGGTCAGTCTAATGCTGCGCGAGTGCTCATCATCGACGAGATCAATCGTGGCAATGTCTCAAGAATTTTCGGCGAGCTGATCACGCTGATCGAGCCATCTAAACGGGCCGGCGCAGACGAAGCGCTAGAGGCGGTGCTACCTTATTCAAAGGGGCGGTTCAGTGTGCCGAGCAATGTGTATTTGATTGGCACGATGAATACTGCGGATCGCTCATTGACAGGCATGGATGTGGCGCTGCGGCGGCGTTTCGTGTTCAAGGAAATGTCACCTCAGCCTCAACTGCTGGCCGGCATTCGGGTGGGCGGGATCGCTATCGACGAATTGCTGACGGTCATGAACCAGCGCATTGAAGCGCTGCTGGACCGCGACCACAGCTTGGGCCATGCTTATTTCATGCCCTTGCGTGCGACGCCGACCTTGGCGAAGCTGGCTGAGATATTCCGCCACCAAGTGCTGCCGCTGCTGCAGGAGTATTTCTTCGAGGACTGGCAGCGCATTCAGTGGGTGTTGAATGATCACCGCAAGCCGGAAGACTTTCAGTTCGTGTCGGCGGATCCATTGGAGAGCGATGCGCTGTTCGGCAATGAGGTCAATGTCAGCCTCAAGCCGCAGACATGGCGCGTCAATGAAGATGCCTTCCGCTGCGAGGAAAGCTATCTGGGGGTGATCGACCATCTGGATGCCGCCGAGTAATGGTTCAAGCAATGCGCCATGGAAAGGGCCGCGTTCTGGTCAGCGTGCGCGAGCATGCCTGGCTGACGACGGAGGCAGTGGCGCCGTCGTTGGACCGAGCGCAGGTCAGTGAGTCGGCGTTTGACCATTTGTGCCGCTTGAGCGAAACCTTCTCGCGCGGTGGCGCACGCTTGGCCCAAGTAGAGGGGCGGCGCAGCTTGAAGCTCGATGGCTTTGTGGGCGTGGTGCAAACACCTTGCGGCACGGTGTTGGAGATCGTGCCCAAGCATCACGCCATTGGCGGCAGCCTCGGTGAGGCGCGAGCGCTGCTGTGCAAATTGATCAAGTCGATGTTGGATCTGCCAACCCGGAATGTTGGCCAGGCGCCGTTGCAGTTGTTCGATGCACCCTTGTCGGAATGGGTGATGAGTCGGTTTTTAGCTGAGCTGGACAGCGTGGTGAAGCGAGGCCTGCGCTTTGACTATCACCGCGTCGAAGAAGAACTGCCTTTCTTGCGTGGGCAGTTGAATCTGAAGGCACAGCTGCAGCAGCCACCGGGAAAGGGGCATCGCTTCCACGTTCGGCACGATGTGTACTTGCCGGACCGTGCGGAGAACCGGTTACTCAGGCTGGCGCTGGATAAAGTTCGTCGGGCCACTCAGCAGCCAGAGAGCTGGCGCCTGGCGCAGGAATTGAGCTTTCGCTTGGCGGAAGTTCCGCTGAGCAACAAGGTTGCTGATGACTTCAGAGCGTGGGGGCAAGATCGCTTGATGGCCCATTACCGAGGCGTGAAGCCTTGGTGCGAGCTGATCTTGAACCAGCATATGCCGATGGCGGTGGCGGGCGACCATCAAGGGATGAGCTTGCTGTTCCCGATGGAGAAGCTGTTTGAGCGTTTCGTGGCGAGGTGGTTGCGTTCATCGTTGGCACCCGGTGTGGACATGCGAACACCGGCGCGAAGCAAGTCGCTGGCCGAGCACCAGGGGCGGCCGATCTTCCGCTTGGAGCCGGATATCTACGTCGCAAACGGGCAGCAGCGCTGGGTGCTGGACACCAAGTGGAAGTTGCTGGACGCGACCAATCGCGCAGAAAAGTACGGTCTGAGTCAGTCCGACTTCTACCAACTCTTTGCCTATGGACAGAAGTACTTGGACGGCAAGGGGCGCATGGCGCTGATCTATCCAAGAACGGAAGTTTTTCAGTTGCCGCTTGACCGCTTTGAATTTGGTGGGGGGCTGAGCTTGGAGGTCTTGCCGTTTGATCTGGACCAGGAACGGTTGCTGGGGGCAGAGAGACTGGGGCTCCCGCATCGGACGGTACGGCTGGCCGGTGCAGCCACGCTGAATGATGAAAGTGAGCAACTTGAACGGTGCCTCAGTCATGCCATTTGAGCGAGATCAGCCGTTTAACGACTTGCCCTTCCTACCTTAGGCCGCCGAGTTGGTGACGCGGACGGCGCTGAAGCAGACGCATCGATGAAAGAACACCTTTATCCTCCGCATTGCCATT
Organism: Roseateles albus; assembly: GCF_028595345.1. NCBI lineage: Bacteria > Pseudomonadati > Pseudomonadota > Betaproteobacteria > Burkholderiales > Sphaerotilaceae > Roseateles > Roseateles albus. Next base: position 97,584 of record NZ_JAQQXT010000011.1, read on the forward strand.
AAAGAATGCTTTAATAAGCCTGTTTTCAATTCAAGTCCGCTTTCATACCCATGATGCGCAGCACGGGCACTTACATCAACTCAAGCACCCTGGGCGAAGTCGTCCAGGCCTTTGTGCCGCATCCCTTGCCGCCTCGCAGCCCCGACCTGGCGGCTGAATCACTCGCGGCGCTGAACCACGCCGCCGAGCTGGCGTTGGCTCGGCTGTCAGGGGTTTCGGGCCTGGTGCCCTCGGTGGACTGGCTGCTGTACAGCGCCATCCGCAAGGAGGCTTTGCTGACTTCGCAGATCGAAGGCACGCAAGCCACGCTGACAGATCTGTTCGACAACGAGGCGGGCTTCGCGGTCAGCAATACCGATGACGTTGAGGAAGTAACGAACTACCTGGGCGCCTTTCGGTTGGTTCAAGAGAATCTGCGTGACCCGGGCGGCCTGCCCATCAGCGTACGCCTGCTGTGCGATGCCCACCGGCTGCTGCTGAATGGCGCGCGTGGGACGGGCAAGCAGCCTGGGGAGCTGCGCCGCTCGCAGAACTGGATAGGTGGTACGCGGCCGGGCAATGCCGCGTTTGTGCCGCCGCCGCCCGAGCAGGTGGCCGCCTTGCTGGCGGACCTGGAGCGCTTTATCCATGAGCCTGCAGCGCAAGGGCAGAACTTGCCGCCGCTGGTGAAGATTGCCTTGGCTCATGTGCAGTTCGAGACCATCCACCCTTTTCTGGATGGCAACGGGCGCATCGGGCGCTTGCTGATCGCCGCCTTGCTAGAGCATTGGGGTTTGTTGCCCGAGCCCTTGATGTACGTCAGCGGCTATTTGAAGCAGCACCAGTCCGAGTATTACCGGCGCTTGTCCTGCGTTCGCACTGATGGCGACTGGGAGGGCTGGGTGGCGTTCTTTCTTGAAGGCGTGGAAGCGGCGGCGACACAGGCGGAGCGGGGCATCGTGGCGATTGCCAGCCTGGTGGCAGCAGATCGGCGGCGCTTGTTGGCGAACCCGAAGGCCGGCCCCGCCAGCTACCGGCTTTTTGAGATGCTGCCGATGATGCCGCGCTTTACTATTGAGCGAGTGCGGCAAAGCCTGGACACTACCTTCCCGACGGCCAATGCGGCGGTGAAGGTATTGGAGTCCTTGGGCATCGTGACCGAGATCACGGGCCAGAAGACGAACCGCAGTTTCAGCTATCAGCGCTACATCGAGCTGCTGGCGCTTTAGCAAGAACAAACAAAGTGCCTGGGGAGGCTGCTGTGATGACAGAAGATCAACTCGAAAGTGAAGCGCTGGGCTGGCTGGTAGATGTGGGCTACGAGCACCACCATGGCGCCAATATCGCGCCCGAGAGCGGCGCACCTCAGCGCAGCGACTACCGCCAAGTGCTGCTGCGTGAGCGGCTGGCTCAGGCCATCCACAAGCTGAACCCCGGCATCCCGGCGGCGGCCCGAGAGGATGGGCTGCAGCAGGTGCTCAATCTGGGCATCCCGTCCTTGCTGTCGGCCAACCGTGCGTTTCACAAGTTATTGGTGGCGGGCGTGCCGGTCCAGTATCAAAAGGACGGTGAGACCCGGGGCGACTTTGTGCGTCTGCTGGATTGGGCCGAGCCGGCCAATAACGAATGGTGGGCGGTCAATCAGTTCACCGTCAAGGGCGCGCACCACACGCGCCGGCCGGACATCATCTTGTTCGTAAACGGGCTGCCGCTGGCGCTGATTGAGCTGAAGAACCCGGCCGACACGCAGGCCGACATCTGGAAGGCCTACGACCAGATTCAGACTTACAAGGCGCAGATCCCTGACCTTTTCCAGTACAACGAGGTGCTGGTGATTTCGGACGGCAGCGAGGCGCGCATGGGCTCGCTGTCGGCCAACGGTGAGCGCTTCCAGCAATGGCGCACCATCAACGGCGTGGACCTGGACCCGCTGGGCCAGTTCAATGAGTTGGAGACGCTGGTGCGCGGTGCGTTGTCACCCGCTTATCTGCTTGATTACCTGCGCTACTTTGTACTCTTCGAGGATGACGGTGCGCTGATCAAGAAGATTGCCGGCTATCACCAGTTCCATGCGGTGCGTTCGGCGATTGAGCATGTGGTGCTGGCCTCGCGCCCGGACAGCGCAGACAACGTGCGCGGCAAGGGTGGGGTGGTTTGGCACACGCAGGGCAGCGGTAAGAGCATCACGATGACCTGCTTTGCAGCGCGGGTGATGCAAGAGCCTTTGATGCAGAACCCGACGATTGTTGTGATCACCGACCGCAATGACCTGGACGGGCAGTTGTTCGGCGTGTTCTGCCTGGCGCAAGACCTCTTGCGCGAGCAACCGGCACAGGCGACGACGCGGCAAGAGTTGCGCGCCTTGCTGAGTAACAGGCCGTCGGGCGGCATCGTGTTCGCGACCATCCAGAAGTTCATGCCGGGGGAGGATGAGGACTTCTTCCCAGTGTTGTCGGACCGGCGCAATATTGTCGTGATCGCCGATGAAGCGCACCGCACGCAGTACGGCTTTGAGGCGAAGCTGAAGACGGTGAAGTTCAAGTCAGCGGCGCCGGCCAAGGGCCTGGTTCACGCCGAAGACTCGGTAGCATCGCCAGCCTTGTTGGTGGCCGACAGCGAAGCGGAGTATCAGACCAAGTACCAGGTCGGCTATGCGCAACACTTGCGCGATGCGCTGCCGCATGCGACCTTTGTGGCCTTCACCGGCACGCCGGTGTCGGCGACCGACCGTGACACACGGGCAGTGTTTGGCGATTACATCCATGTCTATGACATGCAGCAGGCCAAGGAAGATGGCGCCACCGTGGCCATCTACTACGAGAGCCGGCTGGCCAAGCTGCGTTTGAAGGACGAAGAGCTGGCCAGCATCGACGATGAAGTGGACGAGTTGGCCGAGGACGAAGAAGAGAGTACCCAGGCCAAGCTGAAGAGCCGCTGGGCGGCGCTTGAAAAGGTGGTGGGCTCCGAGCCGAGGGTGGCCAGCGTGGCGGCCGACTTGGTGGCGCATTTCGAGGCGCGCGAGGCGGCACAGGCCGGCAAGGCGATGGTCGTGGCGATGAGCCGCGACATCTGTGTGCATCTGTATAACGAGATCGTCAAGCTCAGGCCAGACTGGCATGACGAGGATCCCGAGCGCGGCGCGATCAAAGTGGTGATGACCGGCTCGGCCAGCGACAAGGCCTTGCTGATCCCGCACATCTACAGCGGCCAGGTCAAGAAACGGCTGGAGAAGCGCTTCAAGGACCCGGCCGATGAGTTGAAGCTGGTGATCGTGCGGGATATGTGGTTGACCGGCTTTGACGCGCCCTGTGTACACACGATGTACGTGGACAAGCCCATGAAGGGCCACAACCTGATGCAGGCCATCGCACGGGTGAACCGGGTCTTCAAGGACAAGCAGGGCGGCCTGGTGGTGGATTACATCGGCATCGGCAGCGAGTTGAAGGCAGCGATGAAGGAGTACTCGGCCTCACAAGGCCGTGGCCGGCCGACGGTGGATGCGCATGAGGCCTACAGCCTGCTGGCCGAGAAGCTCGACGTGCTGCGTGCGCTGCTGCATGGCTATGACTACAGCAACTTTTTGACCGGCGGGCACAAGACCCTAGCTGGCGCTGCTAACCATGTGCTCGGGCTGAAGTCCGAGGGCAAGCGGGATGGCAAGCAGCGCTTTGCCGATGCAGCGCTGGCGATGAGCAAGGCATTCAGCCTTTGCTGCACGCTCGACGAAGCCAAGGCCGTGCGCGAGGAAGTGGCCTTTATGCAGGCGGTCAAAGTCATTCTGACCAAGCGCGAAATCTCGCAGCAGAAGAAGACCGACGAGCAGCGCGAGCAGGCGATCCGGACCATCATCAACCAGGCGGTAGTGTCGGACAGCGTGGTCGATATCTTTGATGCGGTCGGCCTGGACAAGCCCAATATCGGCCTGCTGGACGATGAGTTCCTGGCACAGGTCAAAAACATGCCGGAGCGCAACCTGGCGGTGGAGCTGTTGGAGCGGCTGCTGGAGGGCGAGGTCAAGGCAAAGTTCGGGACCAATATCGTCCAGCAAAAGAAGTTTTCGGACATGCTCAGCCAGGTGATCAGCCGCTACCAGAACCGTTCAATTGAGACGGCGCAGGTGATGGAGGAGCTGATCGAGATGGCCAAGAAGTTCCGTGAGGCGGCGGGGCGCGGTGAGAAGCTGGGGCTGAGCGAGGACGAGGTGCGCTTTTACGACGCGCTGGCAAATAACGAGTCAGCCGTGCGGGAGCTGAGTGACGAAATCCTCAAGAAGATCGCCCATGAGCTGACCGAGAACTTGCGCAAGAACCTGAGCGTGGACTGGTCGGAGCGGGAGAGTGTGCGTGCCAGCCTGCGGCTGATGGTTAAGCGGATTTTGCGCAAGTACAAGTACCCACCTGACTTGCAGGACGCGGCGGTGGAACTGGTGTTGCAGCAGGCGCAGGCGTTGGGGGAGAGTTGGGCTTGACCTCTATTGACGAATGATGAGGGTACAGCGACCAGTTCGTGGCATTGCTGGATCTGCATTGGCCGCAGTGGCGGGAGGCGCTCAAGGAGCTGAATGCGTTGCCGCTAAGCGTCCAGCCGTGGCATCTTGAATCTAAGCGGCCGGCATAAGAAGCGCGCGTCCACGTAACTTCATCGCGGACACATGGACAATTCGGTTATTGTCGAGTCGCCCGGACGGCGTACAAACAGGCACCACGGCGCAGATTTCAAGGCGCTAGTTGTCCTGGCTTGCCGTCACCCGGGCGTGTCGGTCGCTGGGCTGGCGCTGGTCAATGGCCTGAACGCGAACATGCTCAGACGCTGGATTGTTGAGGCTGGGCGTGTGGCCCCGTCTGCGGCGGCCCTTGGTCAGCGCGTCGTCGCAAAGAGCGCGACGACGCTGGCAAGCAACTGCCCAAGCTTCGTTCCCGTGCAGATGCCGGCCCGCCTGCACCGCCAAAGGAGGGCTCAGGCCCGCCGCCATTGCTGGATTCCCGTTTGTAAAGGCCTTTGAGCTTTCGCGCGATCTCGGCCCTGTTCAGCAACTTGTACAACTTCATCGTCGGCGAGTCTTAAACCAGGGGCTTGGCACCCATCAGGAAGAAACTGTCGCATCTTCGAGTTGCGCGCATTAGGGAAGTTATGCAGGGGTCTCGTGTCCGGGAAGATTAGACCAGCATAAGTCTTGGGTTGGCGCCTACATCGAGTTCGAAAATAAATTGCTCAAGACATTATTCTTGGCCAAAAAATGGCGGTGTTTCGTCTTCAAGGCCGCGATTCCTCGCAGAAAATAAATTTGGCAGTGTTGATTTTTTGAATCTCGGCGCGCCAAGCGTTCACTACCTAAATTCCTCTTTTGTGCTTAGGCGTGATGTTTCTTGCGTTGACTAATTTTCCCACCGGACGAAATTTTAGCCATGACAAATAATTTAACTTTGCGCATCATTTCTTCGATCTCAGCCCAAGTACAAGCGAGTTTGGGTGGCGATTCAATAAAAATAAAAGGCGATCTTTCGAAGCTGTCATCTAAGCTACTTGACCAGACTTCTCATGGAATTCGTCAGCTTTGTGTCGTGTTAATAAAATTGCCGCCTGAGCAAGTTTTAATTGAGCGTGTCCTAAATATTGATCGTGCCAGCGGGTTGGCTCAATTGGAATTGCACATTGTCCTTCCAGTTTCCTGTCTCGAAAAAATAAAATCAGCGGAATTTTTGCTGGGAATCGATGAACTTATGCAGGCTATTTCATCGGATCGTCCAATTGGGCCCCCAATTGGCGGCGAAGACGAGCCTCCGCATCTGAGTATCGGCAGGCTTATGCGAACTACGTCATCAAATAATAGAGAGATGCCAAGCGGAGCGCGAATATGTTGTGATGAGTGGAATACTGAAGTAGCACTCCCAAAAAAAATAGGAGAGGAGCCGCGCGAGCCAATTCCAGATGCCGAAGGGGAAGGTGTAGGTCGGGTCACTGGCAGCGATTGGTACGACCGAACTTGCTTTGTGCTACTGAAAGGGCGCCGCCGACCAATATTCATTAATTACGACGAGGAAGAATTTGGCGATAAAGTGGAGTCGGCTCGAAAAAATAGGCATAATTTGTACGCGGTGAAGTTCAAAACTAAATTCCCAATTGGTAAGCCTGAATATTCAAAAATGACGGAATTGTTATTGTTTCAGGAGGATATGATTGGTGACGATCAATGAAATGGGGTGTAAATAGGCTCTTTCGCCATATTTATTGGTGCTGTCGAGCGAATAGCCATCCAGCCAAGCCATAAAACTAAGAGTACCTGAGTCGTGTGAATGCTGCCGCCTTGGCGGCGAGGTACGGCAATTACCCGATCTTTTTGGCAAGCTAGAGGATCGCCAAATTCGGCCTTATCCAACTGAAAAGTGGGTCCAAATTCCGATGCTGGCGCCTTATAGTTGATAAGCTTTGATTCCTGAACCCAGTCGGCTAATTTTTTGCTTAGATTGCGGCTTTCAATTAGTCCTATGTCGTCTTGAAATATATTCGTGCTGCTTAAGAACTTGGCGAATTCTTCAAAATGAACAGCACGAAATAATACGATTTGTCGCCGCCGGCCGACTGTCTCAAGTGCATCAAAAGCTAGCGTTGGATGTTGTGATATTTGTATATGTTTGACTCTCTTTTGTAGCGCTAACCACTGATTGATCGAAATTGAGTTTGGAATTTCATAGGGGTCTGATTTCCTTATTGAATTGCCAGTCTTCGCGCAAACGCGGTTGAGGAGGCCTTCAAAGGCGGTCACAGAGTCTGGTCCCGCCATTGAATTACTGAAGGCCGAATCAGCCCGATGTCCCTGAACTCGCAAGCGTACATAGGTGATTAACTTACCTATGCCTTCCTGTGCTTCCTGCTGGACTGAGTGGGCATTCAGTCGGACCTCACCATAGGTGCCATCCACGTCAACTACGTCAAGATCAATTACGCGGCTGAACTTGCGGATGTGGATGTCTCTGAATTCTGTGGCACCCACCAAATGCGTCCATTGGTCAAGTCCATGAAGGTAGCAGCGAGCGGACACCGCAGGACTGGAATGTCCGAGGAGTCGGCTGATTGACCAAAGTACCCTTCGATCCGATTCATTGCGACCCAAGAGTAGCCGTCGCACGTGTTCGCTTCCTCCCAGCGTATAGCTATCTGCGCTCCCCAAAGACTGCCCGCGCAGCAGCCCAAACACGCGGCTGGCATAGCTGTGTCGCAGCATGTGCAAGGATGCAGTGATATTGCGGGTCGCGTCCTTAACACGTGCACCCAGTTCCTGTCCGATTGCAGACCTGAACTTTCGATAACTGTTTCGATCAAGGCCCTCAAAAAGGGGGGTCCGTTGATCTCCTTTGCCGGCGATCAGCCAGCGGCGCAGCACCTCACCGATGAGGCTACGTTCAAGAGCTGTTAAGGTTTCTAAAAGCGGGATCTTCCTTCTTGAGCGAGGCGTTTTCAGCGGCCGAACGTGGTTGGCCTGGATCACTATCACTATTGCCCCATCGATTTCAATCCAGTCCTGCCGGTACAGCCCAACGGCTTCGCCAAGCCGCACTCCAAATCTTGCGCAAAGAAACCAAACAAACGCGCTCCGTAGGGAGTCGTCTGAAACCTCACTCATGGGGAGTCCGCCGACCAGGCCATCGAGGCCAAACAGGTAGTCGCGCAGTAGGACCAGTCCAGGCCGCCCGACAATTCCGGACGCCTCATCTGAGATTTCGGACCACTCCGGGGAATCTGCACCAAATGCTAGTTCCAAGTACGCGTGAAACTCGCGTAGCGCATCTAGGGTTCTCTTGCCAGCCCCTGCAGCGCGCTCTTCATCTGAAAGTCTCGCAGAGCCCGCGTTCTCGAATTGATCCAGTTGATGCTTTGCGTCGAGCACTTCTTTGCTCCGCTGAAAGTACTTCTGCCACCATTCGACCATTTCGCTGTACAAGTCTGTCCACTCATCGTCTTCAAGGTCGTAGATGTTTTTATCGTGAGCTAGATCGCAGATTGGTTGAAACAGCGCATACCAAATCCGCCGCACCGTGCTGGTTCGCAAATTGTCCCTCTGACCCTTCTTAGGGCGCCGGGCCAAAAGGTGGCAGATGAAGCTTGCCGCTACGTATGGAAAATCGCCGTGACCGTAGATAGAGGTCGCAGTTGCAGCCTCAATGGCGGTGATTGACGTCTTTGGATGGTCGGTGTCTTTTGAAATCGCACTTCGAATTGCCTCGAACAGCTCAGCGCACTTTTCCGGTGTGGAGGTTCCGGAGGTAGCTGCCTGCTTCGCCTTGCTTTCGATAGCGATCACATAGGGCACTTCGTCTGGTGGGCCTTGATCGTCTTCTCCCTTCTCTGCGCCCGGTCCGCTATCGCAGATCGGTGCTTTCCCGCTGTGAAGTCGATACCAGTCGCGATGCGGAATCGCGGAAAAGATCAGGCGGCCTCCCAAATAGGCGGCATCTGTCCCGGGCAACGTGAGGGCATTCAACTGATCTTGAAGCGCCGCAATTGGCGCGATCAGTTGCTTCATTGAACGGCCAGCCTGCTGGGTCAGAAGTTGCTCGAGCTCGGCCGGAATGTCTGGAATTGTCTTAAGTTGATTGGGGCCTTGAGTTGAAATGGCTAGCCAACGCGCAGCACGCCCGGAAACCTGAACCCTGAATACGGGCCGTCCGTCCTTCCAAGTTTCACTGTAGGAGCGCTCCAGCCAGTACTTGTTTTGGAATTTCACCAATTTCACTGAGGGTCTTAGGCAAAGGACATCAAGCAACGCCCTAATGTGCGCCACACCGCAATGCAAGATAAGTTCGATGGCGGCGAGCATCCCTGCATGCCTCGCCCCGATTCGTGGCCCGTCGAGTGCTGCCTGCGCAACTTCGAAAGCGGCCTGCAATTCCTCCAGCTTTCTTTGTGCCCCAATCACATCTTCATTAAAGAAAGCTTCGCAGGGCGGATTGACGTTGAAGCCGCGCCGCATGCGTGTGAGGACGCGTTGTTCCTGCCAGATCGAATTCAAGTACTTTTCAAATACTTCGTACCGCAGCGACGCAAAGGGGTGACGAACTTTGTCCTCTCGAAACAGCATCGTTAGGGCGACGGCATGCCAGTCGTCAGGAGAGAGCGTCGAGGGTGGACGTGCCCCCACCATGGACTTGATCTCGGTTTCAGCCCGAAAGATTGCAGCATCTCTTTTCGCGGCTCGATCCAGAGCCCGAGCAGTTCTGCCGAAGGCGCGGCTTGCCATCATGGAAGGCTCTGGGACGGATTGAACTCTGGGTGGACTCGGTGCGCCCATTACTTGGAAGGAGTCAAGCCCCCATTCCATTTGAAGCGCATTTACAGCAGCGCGCGCCGACTTCAGATCGTCCAACGGAACTCGTACAGAATAGTTTCCATGGCTCTGTGACTGTCCATCAGCATGAGCCAGCATGGCATCAACGACCTCTTGATCTATGCCTCGTCGCACTAGCTCTGTTGAGTGCAGATGACGAAAGACGTTCCAGGGCAACGGCCAATCCACGCCGCTTTCGAGTTGTAACTGCGTTTCGGTAACTTCGAGCCACTCCAGGGTTGGCGTATCGCGAAGAAAAAGGAATAGGGGGACTTGAGCCTCGGTATCCTGGGCGAGTACTCGACGCAGTTGGCCAGCGAAGATGGGCACAGCATGACTCAGGCTCTCCGCAAGCATTCTCAAATGCGGCAGGTATGTCCGATTCAGCAAATCGTGCGCGAAGTCACTGAGAACACAGAGCCGACTCCCGCGGGTGGGGCCACTAACCTTGTCTTCAACCAGGAGGAGGCGCCGCTCCATATCGATGCCCGCCAAGGACTCAAAAGGCGAGTGCACCGGTCGAGCACCAGTGCTGGCGAGCAAAGAGATCACACACAGACTGGTTAGCAGATTGTGAGATTCCACCCAATTGGCTTGATCTATTGCCGCCGCATTTACACGCGCAATGAGGCCTGAGATTGCTTCGTGAATACGATGGGGAAGAACATCTAGCTCGCTGCCACAGCAATTCAGATATCGGTCCGTCGGCGGCTCAACGATAGTGAATAGGGTTTGGGCGGTGCCGATGGAAAGGCCGTTGTGTATGTCCGACGGCCCATATGCGCCATACGTGCAGGCTGAAGGCAGCGCCGTCCGATTCTGTGCACCAAGCAAGCGAACAAACGAGTGGTTGAAAGTCTTGTCAAAGGCGTGCACTTGCAAAACTCTCGCTGAGCTTGGCGCGCCTAAGTGGACTAGTTTCGAATCGCCCAAAAAGCACTCATTGAACCAAGTCTCAAGGCGAACGCTGTTTGACACAGCATTCCAAATTTCGGAGATATCTGATCTGTCGGCCCCGGGCAGAATTTTTGCCAGTTCACTGGCCGCGCGTTCGCAGAGGCGTATTCGGTATTCCCCGGCCATAGGATTCAACCAATGCAATTGATCTTGCCCCAGCGACTCAGCCCGCCATCGGCGCATGAACCTCGGCGGGCGTCGGTGGAGCTCACAAGAGTGGGGGTCGATAGCCCAATCATCAGAAGGTTGCTTGCAAATCTGCAGTTGGCCGACGGAGGTCATTGATCTGCTGGTGATGCAGCCAATCAGCACCATGGTCGCGCCAATCCGATCCAAGCGGCGGTTACTAGCGAGGAGGGCTTCTATCCGGCGCAAGAACAAATGTTCTTCCTCAACGCTCAAGTGATGCCAAGTTTGTCGAAGGAACTGGACATCCTCAATGTGTTCCAGCATCAATCCTCGGCCGCGCTGCGTGTTTCTGGCGGCAGTGTTCTTCTGATCCGTCAGATAGGGCTGGATTGGTCCGGCCTCACCATCGTCGCTTTCCTCGTAGACTGGATCTAGAAGGTCCAAAAAAGGCTGGTGCGAGACTTCACCTCGAAAAGTCAGTGGAGGCCGGAGCTGCAAATTTGCCGGCAAACTGGAAGACGAATCAAAATCATGTGTGGAGCGCCAGGGACCATCGGCCGCTACCTTGATTAGTGCCCTGTAGAACTGTTTTTGGCTGCTGGTCCCCGTCGTCTGCTTTAGTCTTTCGGTACAGCGAATTTGGACGTCTGAAGCTAGATCATCTAGTTGAGTCTCCAAACTCAATATTGACCTTAGCCAGTCGAGTTGGTCGCTGACCGGGTGGTCGCAGGCTAACCTGAGGGCCGCGCAAACTTGCTGGAGCGACTTTTCTCGGGAAATCTGAAATTGATCCTGCGCGGAGAATGCGCGGACGACACAAAGTGAGCGCAACCGTTGGATGAATAGAACCATGGCTTGGTCCTTTTGGACCGGACGGCGCGCTGCAGCCATTGCCGCGAGGTACTGTTCGGTTAGGTCGCCTTGAAGGCGGCGAGTTGCCTTTTGGTCGTCTTCGAATGGGCGAAGTTGATCTGCGAGGCCGGGGTACATCCAGGTACCTCGGCCAAAGATCTCTAAGGCCGCGGCGTATGGGTCGCAATCCGACCAGCGGCTAAGAATAAGAATTATTTCTTTTTGTGAGAGAAGGCTAACGATCGAACCAAGATGGGTGAGGCTATTTTTGTGTCCTGTCAGTTGGAGCAGCGATTCGAGCGCGCGCTCCGAATTTGTAGACTTGGCCACCCTAACTAACTCGGGAGGTATTTTTAGCCCAGGCTGCCCAATGGTCAAAAAACCGGTGTCGATGTCGACCGGGCTTGTTTGGCCTTTGTTGGGGTCGAGAGAAATTTCTGTCATCCAAATGCCTGTCGCGTTTTTTACCCTAAGTGCATGATAGACAACAAATAATGCGCTTTCGACGCCAGTTAAAACTAATTAAGTTCTAAGATTTTGGCTGGGCTCATAAAACAGCCTTGCAGAAGCGGCGCGGGAGGCGGGCGCCGCAATTCAACCCGCCGCAACGGCGGCGATGGCAGCCATTGCACGCGAGGCCGCATCCCTGCATGAGCGGGTCGGCAACACGGTGAGCGATCAACTGAGCGCACTCAGCAGCCGCTTCGAGGCGGGTGCCGAGCGCATAGCACATCAGCATGTCGAAGCCGCCCAGGCGCAATCCGCGGCACTGCACCAGCAGCGAGAGCTCGCGCTGCAGCTGCTGGAAGACGCCGGCGCGGCGTCGCAGCGCGCCGTGGAACTCCAGGGGCAGCGCTGGGCCTCGGATTCGCAAGCGATGCTCACGGCACTGGACACGATGGCCACCCGCCACCAAGCTGCCCAGGCCCATGCCGATCAAGCACGCTGGGCCTCGCTGCAAGATCACCTCGGTGCGCTCGCCGAGCAACAGGCTGCCGCACGAGAGCTTGTTGCGCACGCCGCCCAGCAGTTCGCCACGCAGACGCAGGCCCTGCTGGACCGAGTCTCGGATGGCCATACCCATCATCTCAGCTTGCTGGCTGAGCGCGACGCGCAGCGCCGCGCCGAGGCCTTGGCCGATGCGAATGCCATGAGCCAACGGCGAGAAGGCGTCGAGCAGGTGCTGGCCACGCAGCGCGAAGAAGCCCTGCAATTGCAGCGCGACAGCGCAAGCCGCGCACAGCAGGCCCTGACCGAGATCACCAGCCTGTGCGCCGAGCAGACGCAGGCCGGCGTCACCTGCCTGGCCGATGCATTCACGCGCTTGCAGGCAAACCAGCAAGCCCATGACGCGCAGCAGCTGGCGGCATGGCGCAATGAGCTGGCCTCGATTGGAGCCACGCAGTTGCAGCAGCAGCAAGTGCTGGCCGATGACCTGTTGGCGAACACGCGCAGTCTGGTAACCCAGGCCGAGGCCACTTCTCAACGGACGCTGGCTGAGGCCGGCGCAGTTCTGCAAGCCGCTGGTGAAGCGCCACGCGCTGCCGTCGAGGTCGTCGTCGCACTGCGCGAGCAGCTCGCCCAAAGCCAGGCCCAGGACCGCGCGGCTCTGCTTGAGCGGGCCGAGCTGATGGGGACGGTATCGACGCTGCTCGCCTCGTTGCAGCAAGCCGCTGGCGAGCAGCGCGTCGCGATTGATTCGCTGGTGGATAGATCGGCCATTCAGATCGAAGCCTTGGGCCAGCGATTCACATCGCTTGCAGAAGCCTCTGGTCACGCCCTTGCCGATGCGGCCACCAATTTGGCGGCCAGCGCCGCCGACGTCGCCAGCGTGGGCGAAGGGTTTGGCGAGGCCATTGAGCAATTCCAGGGGGCTAATGCCCAACTCGTGCAGCATCTGGCTGCGCTTGAGGAACGCCTGTCGGCATCGATCACGCGAAGCGACGACCAACTGGGTTACTACGTGGCCCAGGCGCGCGAAGTCATCGACCTCTGCCTGGGCTCGCAAAAGCAAATCCTGGATGCGCTGCAAGGCGCAGCGACAAATGGATGACCAGCTGGAGATTGAGCACGAAAGCACTGCCGCTCCCGCTTGGGCAGCTTTTGGCGACTTGATGGCCGGCGTGCTGGGCGCCTTTGTGCTGGTGCTTGCCGCGGCCCTGGTTGGGCAGCTGGATCTCGCCACCCAATTGCAAGCCGAAGTGCAGCAGCGCATGGCCGAGCAGAGTCGCCGGGAAGCCTTGGAGCGCGCCTTGGCCGGCCCACTGGCGGATGGTCGCATCACGCTGGTGGAAGGTCGAATTGGCATCAACAGTGCGGTGCTCTTTGCGACCGGCTCGGACCAGCTGCTTGCCGAGGGCCGCACGCTGCTCGGCGCATTGGCAACGCCGCTGCGCACCTACCTCGCGCAACGCGACGAAATCCTGATGGTCAGCGGCTTCACCGATGACCGGGGGGTCGTGGCGGGCATGCAGTTCGCCGACAACTGGGATCTGTCTGCCAGGCGGGCGCTGAACGTGACGCGGGCCTTGTTGGCGGACGGTCTGCCACCGGATGCGATCTTTTCTGCTGCATTCGGCGCGCAGCAGCCGGTAGCACCCAACGACACCGCGGCAGGGCGTGCGCTCAATCGCCGCGTAGAAATCGCACCCACACCGCGGCCACGGCGAGCGGCTGCAGCTTCTGCAGCGTCCGCACCGTGAGCAGCATTGACGATCCTGTCAATTGGGTCGCTGCGCAGCGTGCTGACCCGGTGCGCCGGCGCATGCTGCACGCACTCGCCCTGCGTGCGGCAGCTCAGCCAGCGGGCGCTCTGCGAGACAAACTGATTGCGAGACTGAGGGAGCGCGCGTCGCGAGAGCCGCTGGCGCAGCAGAAGCAGACCTATCCTGCCCTCGGCAATCCCTTGGCCGAATTGCACGCCTTGCTGCAGCTTGATGCGAGCCAAGAGTTGCGCCAGGTGCGCCTCCACGAAAGCACTTGGCGGCAGCTGCGCGTGGCGCGAAACATTGCCGAGCTCCATGCGCCGGTCACCGGGCATCTGGGGCCACTCAATGGCCAGGCGCTGGCGACGCGCATGCTCCAGCAAATTCAGGGGCTGGCTCCGGCCTATTTACACAGGCTGCTCACGCAGATGGACGCGATCGCCGCATTGGAGCTGGTGCAGGCTGCCGGTGAGGCACCAGCGCGAACAAGCAAGAAGAAGGCAACCGAGCGGCGTCGGTGACAGCGTCATTCGCCCGCCGCAGGCTCGTTGTTCTCTGTGAGCCGCTCAGGCTCCGTGGTGCGGAGGATTTCGTTCAGCACGGACGTGGCGTAATTCCCGGCGGGCAAAGAGAAGGTGAGCACCAGTTGATCGGCTAGCGGCCATTCCCATGACATGTCCATCGGCCTGGCCACCAGGGCGCGGCGCTGCTGATCCAGACCGGCGTGCTCCATGCCGTCGCACAAGGTGGCGTGGCGCTCAGCCACGCCCATTTCCAGGGCATGCGCCTCATCTGTAGTGCTCACCCGGCCCCGTCCCCAGAGTGGTCCGGTGGGCTGGCCCGCATCAGTCATCGCGTCACCGGGCAGAGTCTTGCCCCAGAGTCCCTGCTGAATGCGCAGCCCCAGCACCTCATTGAAGACAAAGGAGCGCACCGCCGACAGGTAGATGCCCTTTTTCTTCGGGTGGCGTACGCGGATTTCGCGCGCCAGCATGGCGCGGCCCTGTTCCACGTTGCCCCCGTCATGGCCGAAACGCTGAGCGCCGAAGTAGTTGGGCACGCCCTGTGAGGCAGCGGCCTGCAGATTGGCCTCGACGGCATCGCGATTGCCGGCTAGCTCGCGCAGCACGATGCGGAATCGGTTGCCCTGCAGATCACCGGGGCGCAGCTTCTTCACGTGGCGGCTCTGACTCAGCACCTTGAACTCCGGGTGCTGAAGCTGGGTCAGATCGGGCGTCTCGCCTTTCGGGAAATAGATGCTGAACCACTGACGGGTGATGGCGTAGCGGTCCTTCAGGCCGGCATAGCCCACGTCCCATTCCTGCACGCCAGCGGCCAAGGCCAGCGCTTTAGCGACGAAGGCGGTGTTGGCGCCGTTCTTTTCGATGTCCAGCCAGATGTGTTCGCCCGCACCGGAGGGCAGTTGCAGCGGCAGTTCGGTCACGATGAAATCCTCGTTGAGGCTTTTCAGGGTGGCGCTGGCGCCGCTGGCCGGATAAGCGGTGGGCCACTGCGGCAAGGTCGTGTACTGGGAAGCGTTGGTCATGAGCGGTCTGATGGCAGCAAGTGTAGAGAGGGTCGGGCTGTCTCGCCGACCAGTGGCAGGACGCTGGCAGCTGAAAACTATTGAACCTTACTTGAAAAACTAGGCGCCAAGCGCGTGGGCCGAGATCGTGGACCGTTTGCTAAACGAACACCAAGTCGGCGGCGCGGCCAGCTTGGCCAGCCTGCTCCGCACCGGGCGGGTGTTCGGCTTCGAGTCTGGCGGCAGCGCGATCGGCGCAGGCGGCCGACGTCTTCGTGCCCTATCACGCACGGTGCACCGAGGGGTTGAATCTGCGCATGTGATCCGCGCAGTGCCGAGTGCGGCTTGTTGGTGCTCAAACAAGAGCGCCTGCATCGAGGCAGGCGCGAGTCATGCAGTCAATCGTGCTGGGGCAGCGAGTTGCCGCCCCCGCTACACATCAACTCTTGCCAAAAGTTGCTTTGGCGCTGGCCACACAGTTGCTCTTGGCGTCGCCCGACATGGAGTCGCATTTTTCGATGCTGACTTTGTAGTCGGCGTCGCGCTTGGTCTGCACATCGTCCTTGACGGCGCTGTTGATCTTCTTGCTCAACTTCACGTCGGCCAGGGCCTTGGCTTCGATCGCCTTGGCTTCCTTGACGCAGACGTCCTTGTCGTTGCCGGACTTGTCATCGCACTTTTCCTTGGCGACTGCATAGGCCGATTCCGCCTTGGCGGTGATGACCTTGTTGCTGTCGCTGGTGCTGCCGGTATGGGCAAACTCAGCTTCGGCCAAGGCGACCTTTTCATGCGCTTTGGCTTCCTCGTGGCAGACGTCCTTGGCATTGCCGCTCATGGCAGCGCAAGCGGCTTTCTCGGCCTTGTAGTCGGCGTCGATGCGGGTCTTGCTGGCCTTGTAATCCGCGTTGCTGCTCAGGGCGGCTTGAGCGACCGGCAGGCAGAACAGGGCGGCCAATACGAGGGTGGCCTTGAGCTTGAATTGAGTGTTCATGAAGTTCCTTGGTGGTTGAAAAACTAAAACATCAGCGCTCTTCAAGCGAGCGCCTAGGCGTCTGGCTTGTGTAAACAGTCCAGCGCCTGCAGGCCCAGTTCGGCCTGCATCTGCGCTGCGGCAAACCAGCTCACCGCGGCCAATCCGCATGAAGCCACAAACGCCAGCGCGGTCAGCGACAACAGAATGAAATTCATGGGCAGCCTCTTGAGAAGGGGTTAGCGTGCTGGCAGTGTCAGCCTGTGCTGCACAGTGGCAAAGCGGACTACATCGCTTATCAAGGTAGTCCCCGTCCTACGTTTGCCGTTTGGCAGTTTGGGTGTTTGGGAATATCAGGTGCGCGGCTCGCCCTGCCGGTTGACGGTGACCGTCTTACCGGGTTGCGACCTCATCTGAACATGGTGGTCCTGGCCGCGGAACTGGTAGCCCACATCCCAATAGTCAGGTCGGCCACTGGCGGCATCTGTGCTGCAGCGTTGCACGTTTTGCGTGTGAGTGGACTGCGAGTCGCCGCCCATGCGCGAGCCCAGCACGGCACCACCCACGGCACCGCCGGCAGTGGCCAAATCGCGCCCTCTGCCGCCGCCCACTTGGTGGCCCAAGACACCGCCGAGCACGGCGCCGACGATTGCACCGGGTACATTGGCGTTGCTGTTCTGCTGCACTTGCTGCTGCTCGGTCCAGCAGCGCTGCTGAGCTTGGCCCATGACGGCGCGCACCGAGGTGACTTCGGCCTCATACAGGCGCTCGTTGTTGCGGCGCCGCGAGTCGTAGACCGACACCGGCGCCGGCCCATAACGCTCTTCCTCGTATTGCTGCTTGGCAGGCACCGAGCGAGCTGAAGAGATGCGGTCGTTCAGGCCCATGGCCGAAAAACTCAGGTAGTTGCCCCGACGCAGGATGACGCAGCGGCCGCCGAAGTTTTGTTGGTCGCAAACCTCCCAACGCTCGCTGCTGACGACGGCCGAGGAGGCCATGTCATTGAAACCATAGCGTTGCAGATTGTTGACCTTGTTCTGCGTCTTGAACGAGCGGCCGCTGTAGTTGTCATGCTCGTAGAAGGTGATTTGTGCGCCCGCTTGGGTCGCCAGAACCA
Source organism: Roseateles albus (assembly GCF_028595345.1). Classification (NCBI taxonomy): domain Bacteria; kingdom Pseudomonadati; phylum Pseudomonadota; class Betaproteobacteria; order Burkholderiales; family Sphaerotilaceae; genus Roseateles; species Roseateles albus. The sequence continues at coordinate 115,140 of NZ_JAQQXT010000011.1, forward strand.
GGCCTGCTGCGGCGGCCAGAAGTTTCAGTTTCGAACTCATCGATATCTCCAGAAGTGAGCTTTTTGTCCGTCTTGAACTTTGGTCTAATGCAAAATTTAAGCGGCATCGTCAGTGTCTGGAGATAGTTCTTCGGCGTGAAGCGGACTGGGGCTTGGGCGGATGTAGTTGCCGTCCTACAACTCCGCACAGGGCTGCATGTAGGCCTTGTCCTACATGCAGCCGCGCCGCAGCGGACTGCGGTGCGGGCGCTTTTGCTGGCACACTCGGGGTGTCCAAGAATGACTCCAGGTCAGCGGGGTTTGACAGAACCCCGCCGAGCGTTGCCCACCACAAATGATTGCTGAACGCTCGGCCCCTGATCCATCCGAACTCGCACGCGCTATGGCCAAGCTCAAGACTTACATCGTCGAAGACAGCCCGGTCATCCGCGAGAACTTGATTGCGACTTTGGAAGAGCTCGGTCCGATTGAAGTCGTTGGCACGGCCGAAGATGAAAGCTCCGCCGTGCAATGGATGAGCCACAACGCGCACAGCTTTGATCTGGCGATCGTCGATATTTTCTTGAAGCAGGGCTCAGGCATAGGCGTGCTGCGCGCCTTGGCCGCCATGCCCGGTCGCCGCACCATGGTGGTCTTGAGTAACTACGCCACCACCGAAATGCGCCGCAAATGCCTGGAGTTAGGGGCGGCGCGGGTTTTCGACAAGTCCCATGAAATCGATGATCTGCTGGACTATTGCTGCCGCTTAGCGGCCGGCGATACCGGTGCCGGTGGGCTGGGCTGAGATGCTCAGCGTCGATTCGCAGCGCGGCGGGCGCGCTCGCAGCGGCCCGCTCAAGTCACTGAATCAAGCCGTTTTTCAAGGCGTAATAGGTCAGGTCGCTGTTGGAGGCCAGATTCATTTTTTCCATCACGCGCGTTCGATAGGTGCTGACCGTCTTGACGCTGAGCGACATGCTGTCCGCCATATGGCCAATCGTCTCGCCCTTGGCCAGGCGCAAAAACACCTGCAGCTCGCGCTCGGACAAACTCTCATGCATGGGCCGGTCGCCGCCGCTGCTGAGCCCATTGGCCAGTTGTTCGGCCACGCCGGCGCTGATGTATTTGCGCCCACGCACCACGGTGCGGATGGCGCGCACGATTTCCTCGGGGTCACAGTCCTTGTTCAAGTAACCGCTGGCGCCTTGGCGCAACAAAGTGGTGGCGTAATGCGTCTCGGGAAAGCCGCTCAAGATCAAAACCGGCAGCTCGGGCGCTCGCGCCTTGATGGCGGCGAGGGCATCGACGCCGCTTTGGTCGGGCATGGAGATATCGAGCAAGATCACGTCGACCTCCCCCTTGCGCACGATTTCCATCGCCTCGCGGCCGGTGGCGGCCTCGGCCACGACCTGGAAGTCAATCTGGTCGCCGAAAAACTGGCGCAGGCCGGCTCGCACGATGGCATGGTCATCAACAATAGCAATTCGAATCATGTGTGTGACGGGGCTCCTGTGGGCCATGATCCCACGATTTCCCGCCAAGGCAGCCAATGAATTTTCTATCCGTTGCGAAGCGCAGTCCCTTGGTCTTCCCTTTGGCCTGTGCAGCGACGGTGGCGCTTATCTTTCTCAGTGAAAGCTCCTATTTCCGGGCCACGTCCAGCTTGGAGGAATTGGCCGTGATGACGAGAATCCGGATGACCACCCGCATGATGCTGGTCGGCCTGCTGGACGCTGAAACCAACCAGCGAAGCTATTTGCTGACGGCCGACAAGGCCTATCTGGAGCCCTATGAGCGCGGCCTGGCGGCGAGCAAGGAAGGCATGCGGGAACTCGGCTTGGCTTTTGTCCGTGATCCCGCCTACGTCGCGCTGCTGGCCGACACCCAACTGCACTTCGATGCCAAGCAAAACGTGCTTGCTCAGGGCATCCGTTTGACCGATGCTGGTCAGAGCGAGCAGGCGAGCTTGCTGGTCAAGAGCGGCGTCGGCAAGGACCATATGGACGAGTTTCGCGCCAATGTCGCAGAGCTGTTGCAGATTGAGACCGAGCGTACGGCTTCGGAACAAGCGTCGCTGGCTAGAACGCTGCTCATCAACCGTATCGGGCTGGCGACGCTGACTGCAGTGTGCTTGCTGGCGCTGTTTTTGTATCTGCGCCAAGCCCTGATCCTGAAACAAAGGACGCTGGATTCCAGGCGCACGTTGCAAGACGATCGTGACCAGCTCAAAGACGAGGCCGGCATCAGCACGCTGATGATGACCGAGCTGACCCAACATTTGCTGACCGCCCGCGAAGATGAGCGTGGCCGCTTGGCCCGCGATTTGCACGATGAGCTGGGCGCGCTACTGACCTCGGCCAAGCTGGACGCGGCGCGCATCAAATCGCGGCTTTCTCAGACCGCCACGGCCGTGCCCGGCGCGCCCGGGGTCAGCGAGGCCTTGGAGCGGCTGACGCATTTGGTCGGCACGCTCAACGCCAGCATCGCCCTGGGCCGCACCATCATCGAGGACTTGCGGCCGTCGACCTTGAGCAATCTGGGCCTGGTGCCAACCTTGGAAATCCTGGTGAACGAATTCACCGAAGCCACCGGCGTGCAGGCGCATTGCGATTTGCAGCCGGTCACGCTCGCCAGCAGCACCGAGATCGTCGTCTACCGGGTGATGCAAGAGGCCATCACGAACATTTCGAAATATGCCCAGGCCAGCCAGCTATGGGTCAGCATGAAGCAGGACGCAGGCTGGGTGACAGTGTCGCTGCGGGACGACGGCGTCGGCTTTGATGCCGATGAAACGTCTCGTACGGCCTACGGCTTGCTGGGCATGCGCGTGCGTATCGAGGCCGAAGGAGGGCGCTTGACGGTGATATCGCAGCCGGGTCAAGGTACTTCGATCCAACTTCAGCTGCCGGTTCAGGGCAGCACCGAGCCACCCAAGGCTTAGCCAACAAGGCCTCGTCCTACAGGCTGCAGCTGGATCGTCCGACCCCGCTTCAGCCGGGGCGCCTATCGCTTGCACGCGCAGCAGGGCAGACACTGAGAGCAAGCCGCAGCCTCAAGGCTGCGCCCCCTCAAACACCCAGCCCACCATGCGGCTCGATAGGAGTTCACCATGCTGCACTACGCCGTCGTCTTCTTCGTGATCGCCTTGATCGCCGCTCTGTTTGGCTTTGGCGGCATCGCGGCCAGTGCCGTCGGCATCGCCAAGATCTTGTTTGTGGTGTTCGCCGTGCTGGCGATTGCCAGCTTTTTGTTCGGCTTGATCTCAAAGAACTAACGCTTTAACCAAGCTCACTTGCCTCATTACACAAAGGAACCATCATGTTCGGTAGCAGCAAGACTTCAATCCCCTCCAACAGCAGCATGGATCACGCCGGCAGCGCAGCCGAGCAAGCGCTGCATGCGACCCAAGTGCTGGCACAGGAAGCGCTTGACGGCTTGGCCGGCGGCGTGCAGGAATTGCGCGACCAAGCTTCGCCAATCTTGCACCAGGCCAGCGACCGGGCGAGCAACTTCGCCCACAACACCGTCGATGCACTGCGGGACCAGTCGATGCGACTGCGCGACCAAGCGGCGCGCGCTGGTGCCAACACCACGCATTACATCCGCGCCGAGCCGGTCAAGTCGGTGTTGATGGCTGCGGCCACCGGCGCTGCGCTGATGGCCTTGGTCAGCCTGCTGAATCGCACGCGCGGCTGATCACCGTCGGCATTGCTCGAAGGCCCGCCTCATGCTGCACGCGCTGCTTCATTTGTTTTCCACACAGCCGCAAGCACTTGCCGAGCATGCGCAAGCCTATGCCGACTTGTTCGGCGATGAATTCGGGCAGGCCAAGCAGGCACTGCGGCGGCGATTTGTGCTGCATGCGGTGCTGACGTGCAGCGTCGCCCTGGGTGTTGGCCTTGGCGGCGTGGCGCTGCTGCTGTGGGCGGTGACGCCGCCGGCGCAGATCCACGCTGCATGGCTGCTCTTGTGCGTGCCATTGCCGCCGCTGGTGTTGGCGCTGTACTGCTGGCGCGCTGCGGCTGCATCGCGTAGCAGCGATGGCGCAATGTTCGTGAACTTGCGCCATCAATTGGCGAGCGACCGAGCCATGTTGGTGGGCGCCCAAGTGTCGGCAGTTGCTGCTGCGGGCGGCAAGCTATGAAGCCGCCTTCGACAGCACTGGCGCGCCTGGCTGTGTCGCGGGAGATTTTGGGCAATAGCTTGCGCGCGCGGCCTGCTGGCGAGGGCAGCGGCGGGGGCTACTTTTCAGGCTTGAAGTCATTGCCTGGGGCTGCCTTGTTATTTGAGCTGAGCAAAACTTGGTGGCGCCAGCAGCCACTGGCGGCTGCGGTCAATGCCAGCTTGCTGCCCTTGGCCCGTCGCCATCCGATCGCCCTTGTTTGTGGCGCAGCGCTGCTCGGCGGGCTGTTGGTGTGGGCGCGGCCCTGGCGCTTGGTCAAGCCGGCCTTGCTGGCGGGCTTGGCTCAACAGCTCTTGTCCAAGGCGCTCAGCGGCGCCTCCTTGGAGTCTTGTTTGGCCGCTTTTGGCGCGATGACGCAAGCATCAGCCGCGCCTGCTCAAGCAGCCCCTGCGGCTGCTCCCGAGCGCAGGCCTCACAACCAGTAAGCCCATACATTGGCAAACCACTCTTGCAGCCGCGCCGACCAAGGCCGCTGCTGCCACATCGCCCAGCTGATCTGAGTGGAGGCCAGCAGGTCGCGATCGAATTGCTTGCGCATCTGCCCGCCAAAGTCAGCACCCAGCACCACCGCGTTCAGCTCCTGGTTGTGCAAGAAGCTGCGCCAGTCGAGATTGGTCGAGCCAATGCTTGACCAGACGCCGTCTATCGACGCGGTTTTGGCGTGCATGATGGCGCCTTGGCGCTCGAAGATCTTGACCCCCGCGCGCAATAGCGGCGCGTAGCTGGCGTGACCGGCTTGCAGCACCAGCCAGGAGTCTGTCTGTCCGGGCAGTATCAGCTTGACGTCAACGCCACGCTCGGCTGCATCGCTCAGTGCCTTCAGCAATTGCGGGTCAGGAACGAAGTAGGCATTGCTCAGATGGACCGTGGTTTCGGCGCTGGCAATTGCCGACAGCAGGGTGGCGTAGATCAGGCTGAAGGGCTCATCCGGCGAGCTGCCGATCGCGCGCACCACTTCCCGGCCCATCGCCGGCAGCGGCGGGTAGTACTTTTTGCCCGCCAGTGCCGGGCCATTTTGCGCCGCCCAGCTGGCCATGAAGAGCCGCTGCAGATCGGCCACCACCGGACCCTGCAATTGCAGATCGGTGTCACGCCAGGCCAGACCAGTTTTGGCGTTAGCTTTCTTGACCGCGCGTGAGCCCGATTTGAAGGAGCCGCCTGAATAGACGCTGCTGATATTGATGCCGCCCAGGAAGGCGATGCGGCCATCCACCACCAGCAGCTTGCGGTGATCGCGCTGGTTGAGGGCCCACTCGCCATTGCTGCCCAAGGCATCGATCGGGTTGAGTGGGTTGAATTCAAGCACCTGGATGCCTGCCGCGCTCAGGCGCTCGAAGAAGGCGCTTGGCGTGGCCATGGTGCCGGCGCTGTCGTGCAGCAAATTGACCTGCACGCCCTCGGCCTGCTTGGCGATCAAGGCCTGCGCAAAACGCTGGCCGACCTCATCGTCGTCGAGGATGTAGGTTTCCATATTGATGTGATCCTGGGCTGCCAAGATCGCCGCATACATCGCTCGGTAAGTGGCTGGCCCGTCTTGCAGCAGTTGAACCGAGTTGCCGGCGCTCAAGGGGCTGCCGGTGATGGCTTCTTCCAAGGCCAGATGGCGTTCAAAAATGCCGGTTTGCTGGCCCTGGCCGCTCAGGCGCAGCAAGACCGCCTTGGCCTGTGTCGCCGACAGGGGCCCGGTGGGGCCGTTCACCTGGGGTGGTGGCCGGGCTCGGCGTGAGAGCTCGGGGGTGAGCGTGGGCAGGCCAGAGCAACAGGCCAGACTCAGCACACCAAGCAGGCCCAGCACGATGAGCGCAAGCCATGTCCAAGGTCGCCTCGCTTGCCTCATGGCCGGTGCCGCCTTCAAGGGCGCGCGCTGACGCGCCAGATCACATTGCCCACGTCATCGGCCACCAGCAAGGCACCGCGCTGATCAAGCGCCACGCCGACCGGGCGGCCAAACGCTTGGCCCGTGTCGCTGAGAAATCCAGTCAACACATCAAGCCAGGGTCCGTCCATGGCCTGCCCCTGCGCAAAGGGCACAAACACCACCTTGTAGCCGCTGTGCGGGCGCCGGTTCCAGGAGCCATGCTGGCCGATGAACATGCCTTCGGCAAACCTGGCAGGCAGGCTGTTGCCCGCCGCTGCGGCCAAGCCCAATGGCGCGGTGTGTGCGCCCAGCGCGTAGTCGGGCACTATGGCGCGCGCCACCTGCTCGGGCGCGGGCGGTTGCACCCGAGCATCCACATGCTGGCCAAAATAGCTGAAGGGCCAGCCGTAGAAGGCCGCGTCCTGGACCGAGGTGAGATAGTCAGGCACCAGATCGTTGCCGAGCTCATCACGCTCGTTGACCACGGTCCACAAGACTACTTCGCCTGAACTCCGCGTCGCCCAGGCCATGCCATTGGGGTTGCGCAAGCCGGTGGCAAAGACGCGGCTGACACCCGTCTTCAGCGTCAACTCCCAAATGGCGGCCCGGCCCAGCTCGGCGGCCATGCCGCGCTCGCCCACATTGCTGTTGGAGCCCACAGTGATGTAGAGCCGCGAACCGTCCGGGCTCACAATTAGGTTTTTGGTCCAGTGGTGGTTGATCTTGCCGGCCGGCAGGGCAAGCACCAGGCTGCCCGCACTTCGGATCTCGGTATCACCGGCCCGGTAGGGGAATTTGAGTAGCGCATCGGTATTGGCTATATACAGATCCGCGCCGATCAAGGCCATGCCGAAGGGCGAATGCAGGCCTTGCAGCAGCACGGTCCGGACATCGGCAACGCCGTCGCCATCGCTGTCCCGCAGCAGGGTGATGCGGTTGGCGCTGGGCACGCCGGCTCCGGCACGCTGCATCACCAAGCCCATCACCCAGGCCTTCAGGCTTTCGAGCGGACCCAGGTCTTTGTCCTGTTTGGGCGGCGCGTTGCTTTCGGCCACCAGCACGTCGCCATTGGGCAGTAAGAGCAGATTGCGTGGGTGCTCGAGTCCGCGCGCAAAAGCTTTTACTTGCAGGCCCGACGCTGCGACAGGCGCAGCGCCCGCAGGCCACCCAATGGCGGGTGCAATATGAACCGTTGGCACCCAGCTCGTCACCGGTTCCGGCAACAAGGGGCGCGCACCACTCCCGGCAGCCAGTGGCTGGCCGGCCAGATCGCCGCAGGCGCACAGCGCCAAAGCGCAAGTCAGGCCCAGGCCAAGCCCTGCAAGTGACCAAGCAGCCGCGCGCATACCAAGGTCTTAGATACGGCCCATGAACAGCAAGATCACGATGATCAGCACCACGAAGCCCAGGCCGCCGCTGGGCCCGTAACCCCAGCCGCGGCTGTGTGGCCAGCTAGGAAAGGAGCCGATCAACATCAAAATCAAAACGATCAAAAGTATCGTGCCTAAGCTCATGGTGTTCTCCTGAAGGGTGAGGGGAAGTAAGGGGAGGGGGTCAGTTCTGCGCGCCGGATGCAGGCGGCGTGACCACGATCACCGTGTTGCCGCCGGTCTTGCCCGTGGCTCCCTGTGCACCTTGGTCGCCGGTATAGCCCGTATTGCCTTGGTTGCCGGTATTGCCTTGCGCACCGCTGGCGCCCTGTGGGCCGGTGGCGCCTGTTGGGCCGGCAGGGCCGGGCACCGGCGTGGCGGCGGGCGGCATATTGACGACGGTCGGCTTCTCGCAGGCCGCAAGGCCCAGAGACATCAACAGCGAGGCAATCAAGAGTGAGTTCTTCATGGCATTCCTTAAGGCTTGTTTTAGATAGAGAAGAGCTGCAGCCTAAGCTTGCAGCGCCGGGGACTCCGTGCGTTAGCGAACACAGTGGCCTAGTCTTTTTCGCTCATTGCCAGGCATAGCCTTGCGCCGCATGCAGGCTCCAACTGCCGTCGCCCGGCAAGGCCAGCACCTGGGTGTGGTGGCGCAGCAGGCTGGCGTGATGGCTGACGCTGATTGGCGTGATGCTCAGATCGGCCAACTGGCCGTAGAGTTGCGCCTCGTTGGCGGCATCGAGCGCGCTGGTCGATTCGTCCAGCAGCAAGTAGCGCGGCTTGGCGAGCAAGGCGCGGGCAAAGGCCAGGCGCTGCTGCTCGCCGACCGACAGCACGCGGCCCCAGTCGGCCTCAGCGCTGAGCCCGCCAAAGCGGTCGGCCAGCAGTGGCAGGTTGACGCGCTCCAGCCAGCGCAGCAACTCGGAGTCGGAAATGGCGCGCTCAAACTGCGGGTAGATCAGCTGATCGCGCAGATTGCCCAGCGGCAAATAGGGCTGCTGGGGCAGGAACAGCATGTCCGCTCCGGCCGGGCGCAGCACCTGGCCCGAGCCGGTCGTCCACAGGCCGGCGATGACGCGCAAGAGTGAGCTCTTGCCCGAGCCGCTGGCGCCGGCGATCAACAGCCCCTCGCCCGGCTTGACGCTCAGGGCCAGGCTCTGGATCAGCAAATGCTCGCGGTTAGGGGTCAGCACCGTCAACTTGTCGACGCTCAGTCCAAAGGCGGGTTGGGTGATGATTTGCTGCACGCCATCGTCGGGGCTGCGCTGCAAGGCTTCGGACTGCTGATCCAGCGCGGCGGCGAAGGCGTGCAGGCGGTCGACGCCGGCCGAGAAGCGGCTCAAGCTTTCGAAGTGGTCGACGATCACGGTCAATGCGCTCAGGATGGCCACAAAGGCGCCGGCCGCCTGGATCGCCCGGCCCACCTCAAGCTCGCCGGCCAAGACCTCGTGCGCAATGATCACGATAGGCAGCACGGCGGTCAGAAAACTGTGTGCGTACTGGAATAGATTGAGTTTGAACTGCCAGCGCAGCACCTTCAGAAAGTTGCCATACAGCGCCTCGAAAACGCGCTGCAAGGCGGCCATCTCGCGTGCTTCGCCGTCGTGAAAGGCGATTGGCTCGGCATGCTCTCGCACCCGCACCAGGTTGTAGCGAAAGTCGGCCTCGCGCTGCAGTTGGCGAAAGTTCAGCGCGATCAAACGCCGGCCGAACACCGAGCCGGCAAACCAGGTGCTGACGATGGCGTAGCCCACCAAGAAGTAAACCAAACCTTGCGAGATAGCCCACAGCACGCTGGCAAAGGCGATCAGCTGCATCACCGAGCCGATCACGATCATCGAGAAATACAGCGACTGCTGCGTGAAGGCGTTGATGTCTTCGGCGATGCGTTGGTCCGGGTTGTCGATGCCGGAGGCCGCGGTCAGGCGGTAATAGGCGCGCTGGTCAAAGTAGCGCGCAAGAAAATGGTCGGTCAACCAGCGCCGCCAGCGCAGGCCCAGGGTGTCGCGTACATAAAAATACAAGGCATAGATGGGCACGGCGCCAACCAGAATCGCGGTGTAGCGCCCAATCGCGCTCCAAAAGCGCTCGGCGTCGCGCGCCGCCAGCGCCGAGGTGAACTCGCCCGTTTCGTGATTGAACAAGACGTTGAAGGCGGTCTGCCCAAGCAGCAAGACGATCAAGAGCGCCAGCAGGCTGGCTGCCCGCCAGCGCTGCTCGCTGCGCCAATAGGGCCGCGCGATGGCTAAGAAGCGGCGCCACAGTCGAGCGTTGAAACCAGGTGCGGCGTCGCTTTGCATGGTCGCTTGGGCGCCGCTTCAGTTCATTAAAGTGTCGCCATGTGGATGGGTGCCATAAAAAGCATGGATGCCTAGCGCCCATTCGGAATCGGCCATATTCGGCCACTTGTCCTTGTCAAAGCCGGGTGCGCCTTCCAGGCGCGTCTTGTCGATATTGAGCGTGAAGCGCTTGTTCACGGTGTCGAGCGTGAGGGCGCTCCAGGGCACGGCAAAAAGCTTCTCGCCCAGGCTCAGAAAGCCGCCAAAGGACAGTACGGCGTAGCTGATGCGGCCGCTGCTGACGTCCAGCATGATTTCTTTGATGTCGCCCAGGTCCTCGCCCTCTTGGTTGCAGACGTCATTGCCAATCAAGGTGTTGGCGCCCATCAGGCGGGGGCCGGGGCCTTGATGAATTTCGGGGTCGAAGCCGCCGATGCCCTGCGTGTTGAGGTCGGTGCCTGTACCGTTATTTGTGCGGTAGATGCCGTAGGTGTCGCGTTCTTCGTAGTTCATCTGATACTCCATGTGGGTAACTCATTAGGGGTTCAACTCAAGCGCCGCAACGAGAAAAACAACGCCTTGCCGCTAAGTTAGGGCAAGTGCAGCGCTGGCACTGTGCGCCAGCGCACGGACGCTGCGCCGGCCTGCTCGCAGGATGAGCTCAGCTCCACCGAAAGGTGCTGCCCCAAGCCATACACAGGAGTTGCCATGAGTCAGAAAGCACGCATCACGGGCCTCGTCGAATACCGAGAAGGCGACGGCGCCAACATCACGATACGCAAAGGTCCATGCGAGGTCGAAGAGTCAACACTTGATGTGACCATCAGCTGGACCGACGCTGATTCGCACGGCAGCGCCGCCCTGCCGCTGGGTGACTACAAGCGCTATGTGGCCAGCAAAGCCATTCAAATTGACGCAGCACCTGCTGGCTAAGACCGGCACGAGGCTCAAGAAACGGGAGTTCATATGACCAAGATCAGAACCGGCCAAGCCCCATTGCCGCTGACGCGCGCGCAGTTCAGCGAGCGCTTCAAGGGGCGTTTCTACGACCCCGCTTTCGACGGCGAATATGCGGCCATCGCCCGGCTGGAGGAGATCGCGTGGGCGGCATTGCAAGACGGCCGCAAGGCGCCCATCACCCAGGCGGCCGGCCGCAACTTCGCCGATCCGAGCTACCAGATCTCGGTGCAGTGGTTGGACACCCAGCAGCGCCTGCAAGCGGCGCAAAAGCGTTGGAGCGACAGCAAAGCGCCGGGCCGGCTGCTGCTGATCTGCGGCAGCGCGCGCAATGACGGCACTTGCCCCGGCGAGGTCTCAAAAACCTGGCGCCTGACCGGCATGGTGCAAGACGTGGTCGAACAGGCCGGGCTGCAGGCTGACGTGCTGGACCTGAGCCTGGTGACGTCCGAGTACGGTCGCACGATCCACCCCTGCAAGGGTTGCGTGTCGAGCGCGATGCCGCTCTGCCATTGGCCTTGCAGCTGCTACCCCAACCACGCGCTAGACCAGGCCGACGACTGGATGGCCGAAATATACGAACGCTGGGTGGCGGCCCATGGGGTCATCATCCTGGCGCCGACCTATTGGTACCAGTCGCCCAGCCCGCTCAAGCTGATGATTGACCGCATGGTTTCGGCCGATGGCGGCAACCCCGACCCGACCACCACCCATGGCAAGCGTGTCGCCGAAGCCAAGCGCATCGAGCAGCAAGGCTGGAGCTATCCCAAGCATCTGGCCGGCCGAGCCTATGGCGTGGTCGTGCATGGCGATGTGGCCGGCATTGAGGATCATCGGCGCAGCCTATGTGATTGGCTGGAATGGATGGGACTGATAGGCAGCGGCCCCAGCGCCAAGCTGGATCGCTATATCGGCTATTTCGAGCCCTACTACAACAGCCATGAGGCGCTGGACCGGGACAAGGCGGTGCAAGAGGAGGCGCGCAATGTGGCCCGCACCGTCGTGCAGGCCGTCAAGCAGCTGCGCGCCGGGCAGCTGGCTCAGCCCGATCAACGCACCAGCAAGCCGCGCCCCAAGTGAGGGGTCTTGGCTTGTTGCCCTGCTGCGCTCAGGCGCTGGCCTCGGGGTCGCCCGGGATATGCGTGGGCATAGCGCCTTGATCGGGTTGGACGGGCAAATCGCCGGGCTCGACGGGCTCGGCGGGCAAGTCAAGGGGCTCGAAGTTGGGCGGCAAGTCGGCCGGTGGCTGAGGGGGCATTGTGTTGGTATCCATCATGAATTCCTTCTGGGCTGGTTTGAGTTGGGTCGTAGGCCGGCTGGGGCTTAGTCGCGGCGCGGGCCGCTGGATGCTTTGGGCGGTGTCGGCGGAGCGGAGTGGTCGTTGGCTTGACCCGGCATCGGCATTGCGCTGGATTCCTGCGCCCGGCTCATACTGCCGTTGAAGCGGCCCGCAGTGGGTTCGGGCTTGGTGGCCGTGGCGGGCGCGCCCGTGACGCCCATTGCGCCCATTGCGCCGAGTACGGTATCGGCCGCCGGCACCGACGGGTTCGATACGCCGCTTGCGCTCTGCGCGACTAACTCGCTACTTGCGGGCCGAATTTGCGGCTCGGCTGGCCTGAGCGGCACGGGCGGCGTTCTTTCACAAGCGCACAGCAGCAGGGCCAGGAGGCCTAGACCGGTCAGCTTCAACGGGTGATGCATGGAGTTCCTTTCGTCTGGCGTGTAGTGGCAGCTGGTTTGCAGCCTTCGATAGCTTTATAGGGTCACCCGAGTGCCGACGTCTGTGGTGTAGCGAACAGACCGGCGATCTGCCGGCTCGCAAGCTGTGAGCAACGAGCCCCCGATTCGCCCGGCCTCACTTAGCATTTGTCCAATGGAGTACCCCATGCACCGACTCACCCCACCCGAATGGCCCGCAGGCCTTGCTACTGCTGGCGAGGCTCTTCTCTCGTTCAGCCGCCAATGAGGGCCGCACCATGAGCAGTCTCACCACCGTCGAGCAAGTGCCGACCTCCTTTGGTGCCTTCAAACCCGTGGGCTGGCTGATGGTCGGCCTGCCGACACAGGCGCTCGCCGAAAGCTTGAGCAAAGCCTTGCAGGCCGCTGAATGGCCCAGCGCTGCCGTGCTGCATTTCGCTCCCAGCGACACCGAGGTGGAACTGGAAGCGATGGCTGACAAGGCCGGCGCCATGGCCGGCTTTGGCTATGAAATCACCCTGCTTCGCCGCTACGTCAAACTGAGCAAGGAAGGCTACCGCTGGCTCTTGGTCAAGGTGAAGAGCGCCGAGCACGCGGCTGAGGCTGCCGCCATCGCACGCAGTTGCGATGCGACTGTGGCCGTGCATTACCGCAGGCTGACGGTTGAAGAGTTGTTGTAGTCAGTCTCGCCAATGTTTTGGTTTCGGTCATGAGCTGGATGAAAACATACCCAGGCCGGCCTCTTCCGTTTGAAAGGATTCACCATGAATGACCCCGAACTCAAGCCGGAGGCGACGCGCAGCGTGGCCCAGCCAGCGGTCAGCGCCATCCAGGCGGTCGCCCGTTCGCGTCTGTTGACCGTGCCTGTTGACGCCCATCTGGTCAACGTGGCCGCGCTGCTGTCGAGCGCTCAGATCAGTGTGGTGGTGGTGTGCAGCGAGACCGGCGAAGTGCTGGGCATCATTACCGAAACCATGTTGGTCAAGCAGCTCGGCATGGGGCGGGCCGATTTCTTCAGCACGCGCGCAGATGCCGTGATGACGCGAGACATCAGGTCTTGTGGGCTGCAGGATTTGCTGCCCGATGTCCTGACCATGATGCACAAACAGGGCTTGATCCATGTCTTGCTGGTCGACGCAGACAACAGGCCACTTGGCGTGGTGAATATGCGCGACGGGCTGCGCGCGCTGCTGCAGGCAGGCAACCATGAGGAGGAGCTGCTGCGCAGTTATGTGATGGGAATCGGCTACCAATGAAAGAGCAGCTGGTCTTTGAATAAGTCCTTACTGACGCGGTGCCAACATCTGGGTCGGATCGACCCAGATGTCGAAGTCTTCTGCTGTGACGCTGCCCAGTGCGAAGGCCGCTGCACGCAGCGTCGACCCGCTTTGATGGGCTTGTTTGGCGATAGCCGCCGCTTGGTCGTAGCCGATATGCGGGACCAAGGCGGTCACCAGCATCAGCGAGGATTGCAGCAAACCCTCGATGCGCTCAGGGTTGGCTTCCAGGCCCTGCACGCAATGCTGGGTGAAGCTGCGCATCGCGTCGCTGAGCAGGCTCAGGCTGTCCAGGCAGTTCAGGATGAGCAAGGGCTTGTAGACATTCAACTCGAACTGCCCCTGCGAGGAGGCGAAGCCAATCGCCGCGTCATGGCCCATCACCTGGGCGCAGACCATGGTCAGCGCTTCGATCTGCGTGGGGTTGACTTTGCCCGGCATGATGGAGCTGCCCGGCTCGTTGGCCGGCAGCAGCAACTCGCCCAGGCCGGCGCGCGGGCCGCTGCCCATCAGGCGGATGTCGCCGCCAATCTTGGTCAAGGCGATGGCCAGCATCTTCAGCCCGGCATGCAGGCCGACCAAGGCCTCATGGCCGGCCATCGCAGCGAAAAGATTGCTGGCCTGCGTCAGCGGCAGCCCCGTTTGCTGAGCGAGCAACAGGGCTACCCTTGGACCGAACTCCGCATGGGTGTTCAGCCCGGTGCCGACCGCCGTGCCGCCAATCGCCAGCCGATGCACCGCTTGCAGCGCATAACGCAGATGGCCCTCGCACAGCTGCAGCTGCGTGGCATAGCCTCCAAACTCCTGGCCCAGCGTCACCGGCGTTGCGTCTTGCAAATGGGTGCGGCCAATCTTGATCAGCCCGGCCCAGGCATCGGATTTGTTCAACAGCGCCGCCTGCAGTTCGCTCAGCGCCGGCAGCAGGCGCTGTTTGGCCTGCAGAGCCAGCGCGAGGTGCATGGCGCTGGGGAAAACATCATTGGAGGATTGGCCGAGATTGACATGGTCGTTCGGGTGGATGGAGCGCTGCTCGCCCAAGCCGCCGCCCAAGGCTTGCGAGGCCAGATTGGCGATCACCTCGTTGACATTCATATGGCTTTGCGTGCCCGAGCCGGTTTGCCAGACGGACAGCGGGAACTGCCCGTCATGCACGCCGCTGACCACCTCACGCGCGGCCGCCGCGATCGCCTGCGCCTCGACCGCGTCCAGCAGGCCCAGATCCCGGTTGACCAGGGCTGCCGCCCATTTGATCCAGGCCAGCGCATGGATCAATGCCAGCGGCATGCGCTGGCCTTCTTGTTGGCCGATATTGAAGAACAGCAGGCTGCGCGCGGTCTGGGCACCCCAGAGCGCGTCGGCCGGCACTTCCAATGTGCCGAAGCTATCGGTTTCGCTGCGGGTCGGCCTCATCGCGTAGCTCCGGGCTTCACTGCAGAATCGCGCCGGGCGCTTGAGCATCGGCTTGAATGAAATCGTTCAAGGCCTGCAGGTCGGGAATCTGAATCATGCGCCGGCCCTTTTCGGTGAAACAGATCACGCGCGCGCGGGCCAGGCTCGACAGCGCGCGGCTGACCGACTCCAAGGTCATGCCCAGGTAGTTGCCGATCTCGGCGCGCGACATGCGCAAGATGATCTGGTCATTGCGCAGCCCTCTGGCGGCCAAGGATTCGGCCCATTGGCGCAAGAACTCGGCGACCCGCGCCGCCACCGGCAGCGTGCAAACAGACAGCAGGGCATCCCGCCCGCGCGTGATGGCGCGGCTCATCTCGCTGTGCAGCTCATGCAGCAACTGAGGCTCTGCGGCGGCCGCGCTCAGCAGCTGGTCATAGCGCCAAGCCCAGATTTCGCCGATCTCCAGCGCCTGCGCCGTGCAGCCGTAGCAGCCCGTGGCAATGCCGTCAAACCCTAGCCAGTCGCCCCGAAACAGCAGGCCGACGACTTGGTTGCGGCCGTCGGCGGCCGTGTTGACGACCTTCACATAGCCCGAATTGATCACATAGAGATGATTGAAGGGCTGACCGGCTTCAAAGATCAGATCGCCCGCATGCACCAGCCGGCGACGCACTGGCAGGTGCTTCAGCAGCAAGCTCAACACCCGGGCAATTTCGTCGCTTCTGGCGCCGGCGCCCTTGTCGCGCGGGTAAATGGCCTGCGCGCCGCTCAGCCCGGCTGTGCCCGGCTCAGCCTTGAGCAGGCGCGGGCGCGCGTCGATCATGAGTGCTTCTTGTGCCTTGTGCATGGCTTTTTCCTGGGCTGCGTGGGCTGCGTGGGCTGCGTGGGGTGTCCAGGGTGAAGACTAGGTCTGCGGGCAGGCGCCGTCTGTGCGCTACGTTACATAGCGCGGCTATTCGCTTGCCCGCGATGGGACTGTCAGCTCCCCAGCAATTCGCCAATCGGCTGCAGCGGGTCGACCCGGTCGCAGATGGCCTTGACCACGGTCAGCACGGGTACACCCAGCAGCAAGCCCCACAAGCCCCAGAGCCAAGCGAACAAGAGCAGGCCGACGAAGATCGCCACCGGGTTCATCCTGGCGGCTCGGCTCATCAGCCAGGGCGAGAGCAAATTGCCCGAGAGCATATGGATGGTCATCACCGTCACGCCCACCGCCAAAGCCATATCGACCGCGCCGAACTGCACAAAGCCGACGAGGCTGGCCGTCACGGCCAAGATGATGGCGCCGATATAGGGAATGAAATCGAGCCCAAAGGCCAGCAGGCCCCAAACCCCCGCGTACTCCATGCCAAGCCAGCTGAACGAAATCCAGACCGCCAGCCCGGCCACGACGCTGGTGAAGAGCTGTACCAGCAAATAACGCTGTATTTGCCCGTTGACCTCGTTGAGCGCTTGCATCATGACACGCCGCCTGGCAAAGCTGGGTCCGGCGATTTTGACCATCTTGCGCCGAAAAGTCTGGCCTGACACCAGCAAGAAGAAGGTGATGAAGCTCACCACCAACGCTTGGCCCAGGCTGGCCGCCAGCCCCAAGGTGCCGCTCCAGAGATAGTCCTGCAGATTGAATTGCGGCCGCTCGATACGCACGCGCGTGACGCCGCGGCCGGGGGCCGGCGCAGGCGGGCCGCTTTGCTGCGCGGCCTGCTCGATCTCCGCCGCCGCCCTTTGCACCTTGCCGATGGTGGACTCATCCGGGCTGCGGTGCGCGCGCACGGCGCTCTGCACTTTCTTCGACACCTCCGGCAGCGACTCCAGCAGCTGCACGGCGTCATCGCTGAACTTGTAGGCGGTCCAGACCAGGCTGCCGCCTAGGCTCAGCAGCAGCAAGGCGGCGCCGAGCACGCGCGGCAGGTGGCAGCGGCGTTGCAGCCCGTCGACCATGGGCGTTAAGGCATAGCTGAACATCAGGCCCAAGGTCAGCGGCACCAGCACCGAGCTGGCCCAGCGCAAGGCGAACAGCAAGGCCAGCGCGGCCAGGATGACCAGTGAGGTATTGCCGGCGTTGGCGGGGATGTGCAGGCGCGGCTTGGGCGTCCGGGGCATTTCAGTCATGCTTGTTTTGTATTTTGGGGATGGGAAGTCGCTCGAATTCGGCGATCACCTGCGCGCCCAGCAAGAGCAAGCTAGCCGCCAGCTCCAGGCTCAGCAGCACGGCGATGGCCGTGGTCAGCGAGCCATAGACCAGGCCGATCTGCGCCAGCGTGCTGAAGTACCAGACCAGCAGCCGGCGCGAGACCTCCCACAAGCAGGCCGCCACCACCGCGCCGAACAGCGCATGCTTGAGCGACAGCCGGCCCACCGGCATCACCATATAGATCGAGGTCAGCACCGCCACCTCACCGATCAGGCCCAGCAGATAGAGCAGGGCGGTGGCGGGCCGGCCAAGCGACCAGTCGTGGCCCAGCAGTTCGATCTCGCCCTCGCCCATGGCCTGCAGGCTGCCCGTCATCAAGGTGACGAGCAGCAGGCCTAAGCCCAGGCAGAGGATGTAGGCGTAGGGAATCAGCGCCGAAATCATCCAGCGCCGCCGCCGCACCACCACGCGGTGCAAAAAGATCACCGACATCGCACTCTCCAGCACGGTGAAGGCGAGCGAGCTGGAGAACAGCATGGTCAACAGTAGCGCCCAGCCAATGACTTGCCTGTGGTCCAGAAAATGCGCCAGCTCGCCGACCAACGCCGGCGCCTGCCCCGGCACCAACCACTCGAGATAACGGCCCAAGGTGAGCAGCAGCTCTGCTTCGTTGATCACCTGCGACAGCGCGATCACCAGCAGGATCAGCATGGGCACCAGCGACAGCAGCGCGTAATAGGCCACCGCGCCGGCCAGCAACAGGCCCTGGTTGCGATGAAAATTGCGCAAGGCCCTGAGACCGAAAGCGGCGGGGTGCCGCAGCACCATCAACAGGCGCGGATCGACGGTTTGCATGAACCGGGGGAGCTTGGTGCCGCCCGCCAAGGCCTAGCGCTTGCTGCCAAACACCAGCAAGACGGCGCCCAGCAGGATGGCGCCCAAACCGGCCCAGACCGGCACATTGACCGAATGGGTTTCGTCCACCGTCAGGGCAATCGGCCCCAGCTTGACGGGCTGGCTGCGCTCGGTATAGCTGAAACCCCCATAACCCAGGCCCAAGAGCCCCGCCACTATCAGCGCCAGGGCGCCCAGTTTGATTGTGTTCATCGCTGCATTGCCTTTTTTGAAAAGTTTTGGGACTCGTTGGCCTGCAGATTAGGGGGCGCAGGGGCGGCTGTCCGTGCGCCAGCACACAGACGGCGGCGACCCGACGGCCCAGGCTGAGCATGTCTTTCAACCTAAGAAGAGGCTACCCATATGATTTCAATCCAAGGCTTGACCCGGACTACCCTTAGCGCGGCTTTGCTGCTTGCGCTCGGCGCCTGTGCCGGCATGTCCGAACATGACAAAAGCATGGTGATTGGCGCCGGCATCGGCGCGGCCGGTGGCGCGGTCTTGACCGGCGGCAGCGCGGCGGCTACGGTTGGCGGTGCGGTCGTCGGCGGCGTTATCGGCCACGAGATCGAAAAGGACAAGAAGAAGGAAAAGTAGACGTAGAAGTAACAGGGCAAGCGAACGGAGCCAGGGCCGGAGCCGGGTCCGGGTCCTGGCCCGGGTCCGGGCTCAGGCCGACAGCGGCAGGGTCACCATGAACTGGCTGCCCAGCCCCACGCCGGCGCTGCTGGCCCGTACCGTGCCGCCATGCGCTTCGACGATCTCGCGCACCGCCGTCAGGCCCAGCCCCAAGGCCTCGCCATACACGCCCACCGCATGGAATTCGCGCCCAAAGGGCTCGAAAATCCTCTGCAAGGCCTGTGGGCTGATGCCGATGCCGGCATCGGTGACGCTGATCACCGCTTGGGCATCCAAGCGCTGCAAGCTGAGTTGAATTAGGCCGCCCCGATGGGAGTAGCGGCTTGCATTGCTGAGTAAATTGCTCAGCACCTGGCTCAGGCGCAAGGCGTCGCCCTGCACCCACAGCGTTGGCGCTGTTTTGATCGCCGGCTCAAACTGCAGCTGCTGTTCGCGGCGGGCCAGCAGCGGCTGGCATTCTTGAGCGCAATGGTCGAGCAGGGCCGCCAGATCCAGCGGCTCCAGCATCAGCAGCAGCCTGGCTTTGTCTGCGTCAGTTGGCGGTGCTGCTTGCTCCTGTTGCAGCAAATCGCTGACAAAGCCGCGAATCAAGGTGGCCTGCAGCGCCATCAAATTGCTCGCATGCGGCAGCAGTGGCGTGGCATCCGGCGGGCGACCCAGCGCCGCCATGGCGATGCGGATCGGCGACATCGGATCGTTCAACTCGGCCGCCACACCGACCATGAACTCGCTGTTGCGCTCCTGCGCGGCGGCCGCAGCGGCCTGCAGGTCTTGCGCGCTGAGGCTGGCCAGCACCAACTGCTCGTTCGCCTCCCGCAACAACAAATGCCTTTGCTCCTGCTTGACCAGCTCACGAGCCAGCTCGGCCGAATGACGCTGCAGCGCCCGCATGGCGGGTTCTGTCGGCCCTTGAGCGCTGCCCTGCGGCACCGGCGGAGACAACTCCAGGGGGTCGGCGTCATCGACAAAAAATGAAATCCCGCCCGGTCCTTGGCGCTTGGCCATATACATGGCGAGGTCGGCGCAGGCGATCAGGGCATCGGCCGTGCCAGCGTCGCGCGGGTAGATGCTGATGCCAATGCTGGCACTCAGCTCGCCCCAGTTGTCGTTCGCGGTCCGCGCGAGCTGCAACATATCTTTGAGCTTTTCGGCCACGCCCAAGGCGTCATTGACCTGTGGCAAATCGTCCAGCAGGATCAGGAACTCATCGCCGCCATGGCGGCTGACCGTGTCCGACTCCCGCACCGCCGACAACAGACAATTGGCCACCTGCTGCAAGACCTGATCGCCGACGGCATGGCCCTTGGAATCATTGATCTGCTTGAACTTGTCCAGGTCCACGAACAGCAGGGCCAGTTGCGTGCCCTGGCGCTTGGCGTGCGCAATGGCCCGCTCGAGGCGGTCAAAAGCCAAGCTGCGGTTGGCCAACTGCGTCAAGGGGTCCAGCCCACTGGCGCGCGCCGCTTCTTCCAGCGCTTGCAGGGCCGACTCGCTGGCGACCTGTGCCCCCAGCGAAGTCAGTACCAATTGCTCGTTAGCTTCCAGCAGCTGCACACTTTGATTTTGTTCGAGAAAGCTCTCCGCCCGCACCACGTCTTGCAGCAGCCGCACCAAGACTGCTCGCATCGCTTCGACGCGCTCGGTGATGTGAGTCAGCTCCTGCTCGGCTTTGGCCACAGGCGGTGTCATGGGGGAGTGAAGGGCGTCCACGGCGGCTTTTGCTTGCTTGAGCGTCAGGCGTTGAGCGGGCTGATTTTTTGGCGGGGTCGGCCGCCGAGCAAGCCTTCTTGTTCGGCCAAGGTGTCGCCAATTTGCAGGCCGCCGTCATCGATATGAAACTCGCGCAACTCGTCGGAATGAGCGCTCGCGCGCACCTTGACGACGGCCAGCATGCGGCGCAGGCGGCTGTCGATCTCGATATAGCGCTGCACGATGATGGCGTCGGTCAGGAAGGCGGTGCCATAGGGGCTGAAGCGCAGATCGGTGTAGCGATCCTCCAGCTCGGAGGTCATCAAGATCGTCACGCCGGCCCCTGCCATGGCCAGCACCAGGCGGGCCAAGGACTCGCGGAAGTCCTCGCGGAAGCTCGGCGCCACCGCCAGCTCGAAGCCGGACAGGGAATCAATCACGACGCGCGTCGCCCCCAGCCGCGCAATCTCGTGCAGCAGCAGGCCTATCACCTCGTCGATCGATAGGTCCGGTGCGCGGCTGTCGACCAAGCCGACTTGGCCGCTGGCCACCAGGTCGGCAATGATGCGGTTTTGTGATCGGCTGGGCCGCTGCTCGAAGGCCGCCAGCACACCGGTCTCGCCAAGGCGCGCGCCTTCGGCCAGAAAGGCCGCCGCCAGAATGCTTTTGCCCGAACCCGAGGGCCCCGCCACCAGCAAGGAATAGCCGCGCGGCAGACCGCCGCCCAACATCTCATCCAGCTTGGGCACGCCCAGCAGCGCGCGGTTTGCGGTTGCAGGCGCGCTGCCGGGCTTGTGTTCGGGCTGGACCATGCTGGGCGCGCTGGCCGGGGCAAAAACATTGATGCCGCTGTTATTGATCCGGAAGGTGTGCAAGCCCGGCAGAGTGGCCTGCCCGCGCATTTTCAGGATTTCGATCTTGCGCACCATGGAATTGCGCTGCACGCTTTGGCGCAGCCAGATCAGGCCGTCGGCGACGGTGAAGACCGGGTTGGCATCGGTTTCGATGAAGTATTCGCCGATCAAAAAGGTCGTGGCCTGCCAACTTGTCATCAGCATGCCGAGTTGCTGCACGAACTGCTGCAGCCGGTGGGTGGGGCTGTGAGGGTGGTCGCTGGCTTCACTGGCGACCATGACCGAGCGAAACGAGTCGACAAACACCAGGCCCGGCTCGTAGGTAGCGACCGCCTCGCTGATGCGTGCCAGCACGCGCTCCAGGTCACCATTGGCCGCGTCATCGGACAGATTGATGAAGCGCACCGAATCGTTGATCAACTCGCTGTCAAAGAAGTCGAATTGCTGCTGGTAGCGCAGCATCTTCATTGGCGGCTCACCCAGCACGGTGAAGTAAATCGCCGGGCGCTGCGTGGTGGCGAGCGAGAACATGATCTGGTGCGCCAAGGTGGTCTTGCCGCAGCCGGGCTGGCCGGCGATCAGATTGAAGGAAAACTCGGGCAAGCCCCCGCCGAGCACTTGGTCCAGGCCCGGCACGCCCGTGGTCAACCGTTGGATGGCTACTTTGCTGCTCATTGCGTGTTGTCCTGCGCGGCCGAACCGCTCAAAAAAGTAAGCCAAGGGGTGCGAAGCAGGCGATCGGTGAGCGAGCGCCCGACCAATTTGCCCAGCAGCTCATAAAAAGTTTGCAATAAGAGGCAAGCGGCGGCCGCTGCTTCCGGGCGCGTTTGCCTTGCGGTCAAGGCACAAAAAGATGCGGTATCGAAGTTCACCGGCACAGGCCCGCTGCCGGTGCTAGCGGGCGTCCCGGCGTCGCTCATCCAGGGGTGGGCTTTGGCGCCCAGCTGCAAGCTGCGGGCAAACAGCGCCGCCACACCGCGCTGGCCCACGATAGGCACCAGGGCCAGATTGATCTCCTGGCACACCCGGCCAAACAGCCGGGCGATCTGCGCCGCATCGGCGCCTGCGTCCAGATGCTCGGCCAGAAATGCCAAGGTGTGATCGCTCTCTGAACTTGTCATGGTTGGGCCGGGTCACTGAAGGAGTCAAAGGCAGGCATGCTTGTCTGTCCGCCTGCCTGCTTGTTTTGAAATGAGTGTTGACCATAACGCACATTCAAAGCGGAATCTGTACGCCAGCGTACATAGCCGGAGTTTTTGTCGGACCCGTCCGACAAGAACTGGCGGCCTCGGCCTGCATCGGATCGCCGCCGCGCTGGCTAGGCTCTCGGCCTGATATTCAAAAAGGCCTCATATGAAAATTCCCAAAAATCCATCGCCGCAAATGATGCGTGCCCTGGCTGCCGCCATCATCGCCCTGAGCCTCGCTGCTTGCAGCAAAGAAGATGAGGCCGGGCGAACGCCGGGCAAGCAGCTGGATGACGGCATCGCCAAGGTCGAGCGGCAGTCCGACGCCTTGCGGGCCAATATGGAGCGCGAGGCCGCCGCTGCGGCCCTGGCCGCCAGCGCAGCGGTGCGCGACGTCAAGCAGGCTTCGCTCGACATCCGCGAGCAAGTCGGCGCCGATCTCGGCGACGCCGGCATCGTCACCCTGGTCAAGGCCAGATTGGCCGCCGACAGCGTGATGAGCGCGGCCAGCATCAACGTCGATGCGAGTCAGGGCCGGGTGGTCTTGCGCGGCACGGTGGCGGACTTTGTCGCCGTGGGCCGGGCGCGCGAGATCGCTCTGGGCGTCAAGGGTGTGATCAGCGTGGACAACCAGGTGACGGTCAAGCCCAAGGCCAGGCCCTGAAAGCGCGCGGCAGCAGTCGCCAGGCCGCTCGCGTGGCTGTCGGGCCCGTCCTACAAGCCGACCCGCTTTTGGCCGATGGCGCAGGCGTCTGCAGCGACTGAAGATGGGCACAGCCAAGGCTCGCTGTCGCTGGGTCGGCTTTCGGGGTCTCTGATGACGGATGAATTGAACGCATGTGACCCATCGTCTGCGGGCGAGCGGCCAGCGGCTGGCTGGCGCAGCAGCGCCGACTTCCATGTCGAAGGGCTGGGCGCGATCGGTTTCGAGTCGGCCTGCCCTGCTTTGCTCGGGGCTCTCTGGCCCGCAGCGCTTGATCAGGGCGGCGCAGCACCGCAGGCCGCATGAGCGCCCACGCGCTACAGGCTGCACGTGGCCGCAGCCGCGCTAGCACCCGCGCCCGCACAGGCACCAGCATCGGCAACCAGGGGCCGAGCAAGCGAGCGCGCTGGTGCTGGGCGGGCGGGGCGGTTTTGCTTGGCCTGGCTTTGCTGCTGGCGCTGCAGTCGGTCTTGCAGGCTTCGGTCGACCAGGAACAAGTGCGCCGAGCGATCAAGGTCACCCAGTTGGGCCAAGCGCGCCAATGCACACAGCTGGTCGGCGGGCGCCGGCAAGAAGTTTGTTTGCTGGCGCTGAATGCCAGCGCGCGAGCCGATGCCGCAGTGCCGGCATCCCTTCTCAAGACCAGGAGTTCCCCATGAAAAAGACCCTCCACAGCAGCTTCTTTCTGGCTGCCGCGCTGCTGAGTGCGGCCGTGGCGGCGCAGCCGTCCTCTGCGCAACAGCGCTACCAGCAAGAGATGGCCGCATGCAAGAGCGCGCAGGCCTCGCAAAGCCGGGCCGATTGCCAGCGTGAGGCCGGCGCCGCGCTGGCCGAAGCCAAGCGCGGAGCACTGGTCACTGACCCCGCCGCCTACGAGCGCAATGCGCATGAGCGCTGTATGGCCTTGCCCGCGCCGGAGCGCTATGAATGCATTGCCAGAATGCGCATGCCGGCCAGCGGCAGCGTCGCCGGCGGCGGCCTGCTGCGGGAGTTGGTAACGCCCGAAAACCCTCCAGAAAAAGCGCTCGAAAAGCCAATCAAGTAGTTCATCCAGCATGGATGCAGCCGCCAGCTTCAGCCAAGCGACGCCGCAGCGGCTTGTCTTGGCCGGATGCTGGACGACGCTGGGTCTGGGCGACTTGCCGGCGCGACTGGCTGCCGCAGCCTTTACCCAGCCGGGCGGCGGGCTGGAGATTGAGGCCGCTGGTGTGAAGGCGCTCGACAGCGCGGGCGCCTATGTCTTGCAAAAGCTCTTGCTGCGCCTTGGGACAGCGGGCCAGCAGGCCCCGCTGGTCGACTTGCCCGCGCCCATGACGGCCTTGTTGCGGGTGGTGGGCGAGCAGCTGGCCAAGACCGCGCCGGTGGCCGAGTCCCCAAGGGCGCGACCGGGCGTGCTGGAGCGGCTGGGTCGCAGCTCGGTGGCGAGCGGCTCGTCCGCTGGCGCTGAGCTCTTGGCCTTGCTGAGTTTCGTCGGCGAGAACGCGCTGGCCTTGGGCCGCTGTTTTGCAAAGCCCGCGCGCTTTCGCTGGCGCCCCATGCTTTTCAATCTGCGTCTGGCCGGGCTTGATGCCTTGGCCATCGTCGGCCTGATGTCCTTCTTGCTCGGCGTGGTGCTGGCCTACCAAGGCGCGGGCCAGCTGCGCCAGTACGGCGCCAATATCTTTGTCGCCGATCTGGTCGGTCTGGCGATGCTGCGTGAGTTCGCGCCGCTGATCACGGCCATCATCATTGCCGGCCGCTCGGGCTCGGCCTATGCGGCGCAGATCGGCAGCATGGTCGTCAGCGAGGAGATCGACGCGATGCGCACCTTGGGGCTGCTGCCGCTGGAGTTGTTGGTGCTGCCCAAGCTGGTCGCCCTGGTGATTGCCTTGCCCCTGCTGACCTTGTTCGCCGATGTGCTGGGCGTGCTGGGCGGCATGCTGATGGCCAGCGTCAAGCTGGACGTGACGCCGACCGAATTCATCGAGCGTTTCCACAAGGCCGTCAGCGTAACGTCCTACCTGATTGGTATAGGCAAAGCGCCGGTGTTTGCCGCCATCATCGTGCTGGTCGGCTGCTTCCAGGGTTTTCGCGCCAAGGGTGGCGCCGACAGCGTCGGTCGCCAAACCACCCGCAGCGTGGTGCAGTCCATCTTCTTGGTCATCAGTGCAGACGCCTTGTTCTCGGTCGCCTTCAGCGCGCTGGATCTATGAGCAACGCTGCCGCCTCACAAACCGACACCGTGATTGAAATGGCCGGCGTCAGCACCAGCTTTGGTGATCACGTCGTCCACCGCGACATCAGCCTGGGCGTGCGGCGGGCCGAGATCTTCGCGCTGATTGGCGGCAGCGGTTCCGGCAAATCCACCTTGTTGCGCGAGATGATTCTCTTGCAGCAGCCCAATGCCGGCACGGTCAGCGTTTGCGGTGTGGCGCTGCAAGGCATCAGCGACGCGGATGCTTTGGCCTTGCGCCTGCGCTGTGGTGTGATGTTTCAGCATGGCGGACTGTTCGGCAGCTTGACGGTGCTGGAGAACATCGGCCTGCCGCTGCGCGAACACACCGAGTTGGACGATGGTCTGATCAAGGAGCTGGCGGCCTGGAAGTTGCAGCTGGCAGGCTTGAAACCCGAGGTGGGCGCGCAGTATCCGACCGAGCTGAGCGGCGGCATGCTCAAGCGTGCATCGCTGGCGCGGGCGCTGGCGCTGGACCCGGAGCTGCTGTTTCTGGACGAGCCCACCGCCGGGCTGGACCCGGTCAGCGCCGCCGGCGTCGACGAGTTGGTGCTCAAACTGCGCGAGCTGTTTGGTCTGACGATCGTGATGATCACCCATGATCTGGACCTGCTCTGGCAGGTGGCCGACCGGGTCGCGGTGCTGGCCGATGGCAGCGTGGCGGGGATAGGTTCGATGAAGGAGTTGGCCGCCATGCAGCTGCCGGCGGTGCGGCAATTTTTTGACGGCCCACGCGGCCGCCAGGCGCAGCAGCAGGCAAAACAGCAGGAAAAACAGCAGGCAAAGCGGCAGACAAAACAGCCGACACAAGAACAACAAGCCGGGAGCACGCCATCGAAACCAAAGTGAACTTCGCCTTGGTTGGCGGCTTTGTGCTTGTGCTCGGCGCGCTGCTGATCGCGGGCCTGCTGTGGCTGGCCTCGGGCGGCGCTTGGCAAACCAGGCAAGACATCTATCTTTCAATCATGGAAGAGTCGGTGGCGGGTCTGAACCTGAACGCGCCGGTCAAATACATGGGCGTGGATGTGGGCAAGGTGCAGGCGATCGGCCTCGACGCTGCGAACCCCAAGCGGGTGCGCCTGCTGTTTGCGATCGACCGGGGCACGCCGATCCGTGTTGACACCGTCGCCGTGCTCAAGACCCAAGGTCTGACCGGTATTGCCTATGTGGAGCTGGACGGCGGCGCCGCAAGCTCTGCGCCGCTGCAGGCGGTGGCGCCCGAGCGTTATCCGCTGATTCGCAGCAAGCCTTCGCTCAGTGCTCGTTTGGAGAATGTGTTGACCACGGTCTTGACCAAGCTCGACAGTACGTCGAGCAGTCTCAATGCCTTGCTGAGCCCGCAGAATCAAAAGGCCTTCAGCAGCACATTGGCCGATATCGCTTTGTTGACCCATACCCTGGCCGAGCGGCGCAGCACGATTGATGCCGGCCTGAACAGCGCGGCAAAAACCTTTGACAACAGTGCTGAATTGACCGGGCAGCTCAAGCGTCAAGCCGGGCCCTTGCTGGCCCGCATTGACAGTGCGGCGCTGGCTGTCGAGCGCATGGGGCTTGAGACCGCGCAAGCCAGCAGCAGCGCGGGCCGCACCGTGGTCGATGTGGGCGGCGACATCAAGCGCTTCAGCGCCGTGGCCTTGCCCGAGTTGCAGCAGCTGATGGGCGAGATGGCCGTGCTGGCCGCCTCGTTGCGGCGCTTAAGCGAGCAGGCCGAGCGCAACCCCGGCGCGCTGATTCTGGGCCAGGGCGCGGTGCCCGACGGCCCAGGCGAAGCGCTTGAAGCCACGCGCAAGCCGAGAGGAGAAAGACCATGAAACCAAATCTGCTTGCGGGTGTTTTGCGCCTTGTTTGCGCGGTCACCGTGCTGGGTTTGGGCGCTTGCGGCAGCTTGCTGCCCAAGCCCGCGCCACCGCCGACCTTGCATCTGCTGACCAGGGACAGCGCAGCGCGGGCCTTGCCAAGCCTGGCAAGCCTGCCAAGCCTGAAGATAGCGCCGGTGCAAGCCAGCTTGCGCATCAATCCGCCGCAGGCCGCCGCCGGCTTCGACAGCCGCCGCATCATCTACCTGCGTGAACCCTACCGCCTGGACTATTTTGCCAAGCATGAATGGGCGGACACGCCGGCGCGGATGTTGGCGCCGCTCTTGCTGACTGCCTTCGAGGCGGGCGGCGGCTTTCGAGCCGTCTTTGCAGCGCCCAGCGCGGCGGCTGCGGATTTCAGCCTGGACACCGAACTGATCCGCTTGCAGCAGGACTTCTGCCATATACCCAGCCAGCTGCGGCTGACGCTGCGGGCCAGCTTGCTCGACAACGCGACGCGCCAGGTCTTGGCCAGCCGCGAGTTCGATGTACGCGTGGCGGCGCCCAGCGAGGACGCCGCCGGTGGCGTGATTGCGGCGAATCAAGCGCTGCAACAACTGCTGGCCGACCTGGTGCGGGCACCTGGTTTTACGCACTGACTTGGGCTTGCCCCGCCCTGATGCTCGGCTGCCAGGAAGTCAGTGCTTTATGTCTGCGTTTGGGTGCGCTAACGCACAGAACCGGCAGCACTAAGTTTCTATTCTTCAGACCTAAGCTCATTGTTTGGTCCCCTTGCTATCCAAGAGCCGGTGCCATGAGCTTAGGAAAGAAAACGCCGGGCATCCCGTTCGGTGTTGACCAGTATCTTGGAGTATCAGCATGACTTTGACTTCCTCTTCCTTCTTCAAGCCGCTATTGCAGCGCAGCGCCATGGCATTGGCATTGGCGGCGGTTTGCGCCAGCGCCTCGGCCGATGCCTTGCCGCAATTCACTTTCAACCCGGCGGCGGCTGGCTTGGCTGGTGCCGCATTCACGGGCGACAACATCCTGATCTCCAACTACTCGTCCGTGCTTTCTGGCCCTGGCGGCAGCTTCACGGAAAGCGGCTATCTGTCCTTCAGTGCCCTGCAGTTGGGCGGCTCTACTTTCACGCCGGCCGGCCTGAACAGCAGCTACGGCATGTACATTGCCTTCAGCGGCAGCGGTGTCACTTCCGGTGGCAATCCCGCGCAGGGCATCACGTTCGGCGCCTTGACCGCGCTCAACTACACGATGTACGGCTATAACGGCCCGGCCAGCTTCGGCTTCAGCGGCAGCACGCCCACCGAGACCGCCAGCGGTGAAGTGGTGCTGGCAAGCGGCAGCCTGATCTCCGGCGGCGTGGTGTCGATTCCGAGCGGCGACGGTGTACATTTCACGCCCTCGGCTGCGGCCAGTTTGACCTTTGAAGTAGCGCCTGGCCAGGGCGGCTTCTTCCAACTGCCTGCGCCTTTTTTCAGCCAGGCCATCACGGCCTTCACCAACACGAGCTCGCAGGTCTCGCCGATGGCAGGCGGCTTCTTGATCAGCCAAGGTGGCGGATCGATCAACTTCACCGCCGCCGTGCCGGAGCCTGAGACCTATTTGCTGATGCTGGCCGGCTTGGCCGCGCTCACCTTTGTGGCCCGTCGCCGCAGCAGCAAGCGCTGAACACAGCCTTGACTTGACAAAGGGCGGGCGCGCATGTTTTGGCGTCCGCCCTTTTTGTCGCCTGCTTTCCTTGCCGTTTTGTTTCGAGGTTGTGGCGTGGGCTTTTTGCCCCCTATGCGGAGCCAAACTGAAGCCCGAATCAGCTTAGATGTTTGGCGTAGAGCGCATTGTCCAGGCCGTAGCAGCTGCAGGCTGCAGCCTCAAGGCCGGCCCGGTGCAGCACCGAGACATGGCCCCGGTGGTAGGCGATCAAGCCCTGGCTTTGCAGCTTGCCGGCCGCCTGTGTGACACCGACGCGGCGCACGCCCAGCATATCGGCCAGAAATTCATGGGTGACGTAGAAGTCATCGGCATGCGCCCGGTCATGGCTCATCAGCAGGCAGCGCGCCAGGCGCGGCAAGATCAGGTGAAAGCGCAAACAGCTGGCGCAGCGCGCGGTCTGCGCCATCAACACATAGACGAAGCGTTGCAGCAGGCTGTGCAAGCTTGGGCTGAGCGCCAGCTCGGCCTGGAAACTGTCCGTCGCAAGCCGCCACGCCAGGCCCGTGCCTTGCACCAAGGCGCGTACGGGCGCATGGTCGACGCCCAGCACCAGATGCGCCCCGACCATGCCTTCGCGCCCGACCATGCCCACTTCCAGGCCGGGATGCCCATCGGTCAAGGCCAGCAGGGACACAAAGGCATCAACCGGAAAGTAGACATGGCTGCAGGGCTGATCGGGCTCGCTGAGGCGATCGGACAAGCGCAGCTGCACCGGCTCGCAAAGTGCAAGCAGGCGCTCCTTTGAGGGCATCGGCAGCAGCTCAAGCAGGTGGTTGTCGGCCTGGGTCAAGATGACGCTCCCGGGGTGTGGACGACCCCGTGCTTGTGGTTCGGATTCGTTCCCTGAGACCTTCTCAGGGCCGTTCAAGCGCGGTTGGCTGCGCGGTCATGCTCATTCCATGTTCACGCGGCCATTTGCATTGGCGCTGTTCTGCGCGGCTTGGCGGCAGGGGCGGGGCAGCCCATTCTTTGTTCCAGGCGCTCGCGGTCCAGCACCGCAATGCGGCCTCGGCTATAGCTGATCAGGCCGGCCTGACTGAGCTTGAGCGCGGCGGCGGTCACGCCCTCGCGGCGCACGCCGAGCAGATTGGCCAGCAGTTCTTGCGTCATCATCATGGCCTCGCTGGGCAAGCGGTCCAAGCCCATCAGCAGGCGTCGGCACAGCAGTTGGTCGATGGAGTGGTAGCGGTTGCAGGCGGCGGTCTGCGCCACCTGTGCCATCAAGGTCTGGGTATAGCTCAGCAGCATGGCCTGGAGGGCTCCGGCGTTGGTGACGGCCTGCTTGACCAGATGGGCCGGCAGGCGCAGCCCCATGCCCGCGCTTTGCACCACCGAGCGGCTGGGCGTGGCGTTGCCGCCCATGAAGAGCGAAACGCCGACCATGCCGTCTCGGCCCACCACGGCGATCTCGGTCGACTCGCCGTCCTGCGTCAGGTAGAGCAGCGAGACAATGGCCGTGGTCGGGAAATAGGCGTAGGCTGCGGTGCTGCCTGACTCGCACAGCACCTGGCCCAGGCTCAGCGCCACCGGTTCCAGCGCTGCAGCCCAAGGTGCCAGATCCTCGTCGGGCAGATTGGCCAGCAGTTGGTTCTGGCGCGGCTCGCAGCTCGGGAAGAGCTTTGGTTTCATGACGGGCTCCGATGCGTTTTGGAGCTTCCATCTTTGCCCTGCACCGCCTCGCTGAACATCAGCCGGGGGCTGATGCTGCTGTCAACTCTGTCCTACAGATGCAGCCCAACAGGGGGCTTGGATCGCAGGCCCGAAGTCGCGTGGTTCAAACTGCCAGGATGCTGGGCAGCAAACGCTTGTATTCCTCTTTCACCACGGCATAGCATTCACAGCTGCGCCGCTCCAGCCCGGGGCGGTCCAGCACCGTGATGTGGCCGCGCGCATAGCGGATCAAGCCGGCTTGGCTCAGCTTCAAGGCACTCTCGGTCACGCCCTCGCGGCGCACGCCCAGCATATTGGCGATCAGCTCCTGGGTCATGACCAGCTCTTGGCCGCGCAGGCGGTCCAGGCTCAGCAAGAGCCAGCGGCAGAGTTGCTGGTCGAGCGAATGGTGGCGGTTGCAAACAGCGGTTTGGGACATCTGCGTGATCAGCGCCTGCGTGTAGCGCAGCAGCAAATGCATCACCGGGCCGGAACGCTTGAACTCGTCCTTGATGGCCTGCGCCTTCATCCGCAGGCCTTGGCCCGCGCTTTGCACCACCGCACGGCTGGGGGTCGAATCGCCGCCCATGAAGAGTGAGATGCCCAGCAGGCCCTCAAAGCCGACCACAGCGATCTCGGCCGAAGCGCCGTTTTGCATCACGTAGAGCAAAGACACGATTGCGCTGGTGGGGAAGTAGACATGGCTGAGCGTGCTGCCCGGCTCGTACAGCACCAAGCCCAGCGGCATGTCGACGCTCTCAAGATGAGGCAGCAGGCGCTGCCACTCCGGCTCGGGCAGGGCGTCGAGCAGGTGATTCTTGCGAAGGTTTGAGGGGGCACCCATCAGAAACTCCAGGCGGCGAATATTGGCGAATACGGCCAATAACGGCGAAAGCTTGCGGTGAGGGGCCTGGTCAGGTTGAACCGGCAGTGTAGACGGCTACCGTGGCTGAAACGGCCCTGCCGATGAAGTTAGGGGGGCTGACCGGTGAGCGCGTTGCTTTGGCGCAATGCAGGCGAGAAATGCCGCCGCTTGTGTGCGCTGGCGCACAGACCGAGCGTGTCGCCGCCGAGCTAAATGCCGGGCAGCAAGCGCGGCCCTGAGGGCCAGCGCTGCGCATTCACACACAGCGGAAGCCCCAAGCCATGGAGTTCAAGGACTATTACCGCACGCTAGGGCTTGAGCGCAGCGCCACGGCCGATCAGATCAAGCGCGCCTATCGCAAGCTGGCGCGCAAGTACCACCCCGACGTCAGCAAAGAGCCCGACGCGGAGGCCCGCTTCAAAGAGGTCGCGGAGGCGCATGAGGCGCTTTGCGATGTGGAGCGGCGCGCCGCCTATGACGCGATCGACAAAGACGCGCAAGGCGGCAAGGCGTTCAAGCCGGCGCCGGGTTGGAGCGATGGTTTTGCCTTCGAAGGCGGCGAATTCGCGGGTGGGCCGAACGGCGCGAACGGTCCGGACGGCAGCCACAGCAGCTTCTTCGAGGCCTTGTTTGGCCGCCAAGCCGGGCGTGGCAAGGGCCGAGGCGCGCCGCATGAATTCTCGCAACGCGCCGGTGCAGACCAGCATGCCAAGGTCAGCATTGCTTTGCTGGACGCCTATCGGGGCGCCGAGCGCACCATCACCTTGCATGTGCCCATGCTTGACGCGGGCGGCGCCGCGCGCATGCAAAACAAGCGCATCCAGATCCGCATCCCCAAAGGCATACAGGCCGGTCAGCATCTGCGGCTGGCGGGGCAGGGCCATGCTGGCGCGGGTGATGCGCCCCCAGGGGATCTCTATCTTGAGATTGCATTTTTGCCGGATGCGCGCTTTCGGGTCGAGGGCGGCGATGTGTTCATGGACCTGCCGCTGGCACCCTGGGAGGCGGCCTTGGGTGCGACGGTGACCGTGCAAACCCCCGACGGCGAGCTGGCCCTGACGGTGCCGCCGGCGTCCAAAAGCGGGCGCAAGCTCAGGCTCAAAGGGCGTGGCTTGCCGGCCTTCAATGCCGGTGCCGCCGGCGATCTCTATGCGGTGTTGCAAGTGCAGCTGCCGCCGGCCGACACGCAGGCGGCCGAAGACGCCTACCGCAGCATGGCGGCGCAGTTCAGCGCTTTCAACCCACGCGTTTCGGTGCAGGCTTGAGGAGCAACATGATGGCAATGAATATGGCCCCACAACTCGAGCAAGCGATGCTGGTCGAGCGCGAGCTGAGATTCACGCTGAGCGGGCTCAGCCAAGCATGCCAGGTGGAGAGTTTGTGCCTGGTCGAGTTGGTGCGCGAGGGCGTGTTCGGGCGCATGGACGAGGACATGTCGCAATGGATGTTCGAGGGCGCCGCGTTGCGCCGTGCTCGCTTGGCGCTGCGCCTGCAGCGCGAACTCGATCTGGGCCCGCACGGCACCGCCCTGGTTTTGGATCTTCTGGATGAAATTCAGCAACTGAAGCAGCAGCTCGCAGCGTTGCCTAACGCACAGACCCGGCAGACTTGAGATCGTAAGTTCGAAGCTCCTTTTTGCGGAGACTTCTATGCAGAACTATCAAGTGGCCCTCATCGTCGGCAGCCTACGCCGCGAGTCCCTCAATCGGCAGTTGGCCGGCGCCGTGATGCGCTTGGCGCCGGATTGGATCAGCTTCAAAGCAATCGAGATCGGAGACTTGCCGCTCTACAACCAGGACGACGACGCCAAGCCCGCAGCCGCCGTTCAGCGTCTGCGGGCCGATGTGCAGGCCTCGCAAGCCCTGCTGTTTGTGACGCCCGAATACAACCGCTCCATCCCCGGCGTCCTCAAGAACGCCATCGATCATGGCTCGCGCCCGTCCGGCCAAAGCGTTTGGGCGAGCAAGCCGGCCGGGCTCTTGGGCGTGTCGCCGGGGGCGGTAGGCACCGCGGCGGCGCAGCAGCATTTGCGCAATGTGCTGTCTTGCCTGGATGTGCCGCTGATGCCCGCGCCCGAGGCGTTCTTGCAGGCTCAGCCCGGCCTCTTTGATGCAGACGGAGGCTTCGGGGCCAGTGTCAAGGATTTGATGCAGCGTTGGGTCGAGCATTACCTCGCTTGGCTCAAGCGGCACGCAGATTGAATCTTGCTGCCTTGCTGTAGGCCCTGTCCGACAAGGGCGCGCGGGCTCTGCTGATGGTGGCCGCGCCCCCCCGCCAGCATGATGGCTGCAGTCCTTGATCACCTATGGAGAAGCCATGAAAAACATCAACACAACAGCAGCAATGCAAGCAATACCGGCCCAGCGCCCCGCCATGAAGGCTGGGCCTAAGCTGGCTTCGGCCGCTGTGCTCGCTTGGGTCGCCGTGTTGGCGGCTTGCTCCAGCACGCCGCCCACCGCACAAATGGCCGTCAGCAAGGCCGCCGTGGAACGCGCCGACACCTCCGCCGCAGTCGACGCACCCGTCGAAGTTGCCGCCGCGCGCGCCAAGCTCAATCTGGCCAATGCGGCCTTTGCCAAGCAGGACTTTGAACTGGCCCGCCGCTTGGCCGAACAGGCCGAAGCCGACGCGGCCCTGGCCGAGAGCCAAGCCCGCTCGGTGCGCTCGGCCCGCGCGCTGGCCGAGGTGCGCGAAGGCATCCGTCAGCTGCGCGACGAGATGTCGCGCAAGTAAGTGAACAAAAGATTCGTTTGCCGCCGCCAAACCCACAGGAAACCAGCCCCATGACATCATTCGCCTACTCTCCCAAGAAGACTTCCAGCCTGCTGTTGACCAGCCTCTTGCTGGGTGCTTGCGCCAGCACGCCGCCGGCGCCGCCGGCCGCTTTGACCCAAGCGCGGCAAGCCGTGCAAAGCGCCGAGGGCGACCCGATGGTGCGCACGCATGCACCGTTGGAATTGAAGACCGCGACCGACTCGCTCGGCCGCGCCAACGCCATGTTGGCCAAGGGCGATGACGGCCCCGAGCTGGCCAGCGCGGCCTATGTGGCCAATCAACAAGCGCGTCGCGCCGTTGCAGTGGCCTTGGCCAAAAGCAATGACGCAGCCGTGGCCGGCAGCGTGGCCGAGCGCGAGCGCGCCCGCGCCGATCAACGCACCCAGGAGTTGGCCAGTTCGCGCAAGCAGACCGGCGTCGCGCAGCGTCAAGCCGCTGCGGCCGAACAGGTCACGGAAATAGCAGTCGCGACAGCCGCAGGAGCGCAGGCAGACGCGGCCAAAGCGCAAGCCGAGTTGTCGGCATTGCAGGCGCAAAAGACCGAACGCGGCATGCTGGTGACGCTGGGCGACGTCTTGTTCGAGCTCAATCGTGCCGAAGTCAAGCCTGCGGCTCAACAGGCTATGCGCAAGCTGGCCGACTATCTGCAGCAGAACCCCAAGCGCCAGGTCTTGATCGAAGGCCATACCGACAACAGTGGCGGCAGCGCCTTGAACGACGCCTTGTCGCTGCGCCGCGCCGACGCGGTCAAGGCCGCCCTGCTGAGCGCCGGCAACGGCCTGCCGACGGTAGCCATCTCAACCGTGGGTCACGGCGAGCGCTTTCCGGTGGCCGACAACAGCAATGCCAGCAACCGGGCCTTGAACCGTCGAGTCGAGATCTATATCTCGGAGAACGACCAGCCCGTGCGTCCGCGTCGTTAAGCGAATGGGGCACACCATGTCTTACAAACACGCTGCCGGCACCTGGAGCACCTCGTCTTTTGGCGACAGCGCCGACACCTCGCCCGGCGAACTCCAAGCCATGGGCGAGCACCTGGGCCTGTGCCGGGCCAATAGCGGCGCCGTCTTCAGGCTGCGCTGTGCGGCCGAGAGCTTGCACGGTTTTGTCGCTCCCCGCTTCATCACCAGCCTGATTCTGGCCCTCTTGCTATTGATGGTCGGCAGCGTCTTGCTGGGCTGAGCGATGGGCAGCTCTGAGCGCCCCCAAGGTCGCAGCATTGCTGCGCCCGCCGCCCCGAGAGGGGTCCGGGAGACCTTTGGGGCTGCCGCGTTTCCGCGCGAGTTGCAGCGCCTGCTGCCCGAAGCCTCGGCCCTGCTGTGCGACATCCTGGGCAGCCAGCATGGCGCACTGCAAGCACCGATCCGGGCCGAGATCTTCGGCCAGCAGCGCTTCGCCCAGCATGGTCGTAGCCTCGGTGCGACCCACAGCGCCGAGCGCGCCAGCGCCTTTGCGGCGAGCTTCTTTCCGCGCCTGCGCAGCAATGTTCAAGCGCTGCGCCAGGCCCACCGCTATATCGGCGAGCGTGCCAAAAGTGGCTATGACATCAGCCCTGCAGCCGAATGGCTGCTGGATAACTTTCACCTGGTTGAGGCGCAACTCAAAGAAGTCCACGAAGGGCTGCCACGCAGCTATTTCCGCGCCTTGCCGGTGTTGGTGGACGAGCCGCTCGCTGGCCTGCCGCGCATCTACGGCGTGGCCTGGGCTTTTGTCGCCCATACCGACGGCGCTTTCGACGAGGACTTGCTGCTGCAGTTCCTGTCCGCCTACCAAGAAACGCGTGAGCTGAGCCTGCGCGAGATCTGGGCGCTGCCGACCACTTTGCGGGTCGTGCTGGTGGAAAACCTGCGCCGCTTGGCCGAGCGGGTGGCGACCAACAAGGCTGCGCGCGAAGTCGCTAACCTTTGCTTTGATCGGCTCGACAGCTTCACCACCGGTGCGCTGGAGGACTTGCTGGCGCTGCTGAACCGGCGCGGCGTCGGGCGGATTTTCCTCGCCCAGATGGCGCAGCGCCTGCAGGATCAGCGCATGACCGGGGAGCGCCTGAGCGACTCCTGGCGGGCGCGCTGGTTGAGCGAGGCCTTGCCCGACTTGGCCGCCGCACAGCTGCAGCAAACCGCCGATCAGACCGCCGACAACCTGAGTGTCAGCAATGCCTTGACCAGCTTGCGCGCCATCGGTGACGCCGACTGGCCCGACATCGTCGCGCGCAGCAGCAGCCTGATGCATGTGATGATGGGCTCGCCGGTATTTGCGGCCGAGCATATGGTCAGCCGCGACCAAAGCCTGCACGCGATCGAGCGCCTGGCGCGGCGCAGCGGCCGCAGCGAGGTGGCCGTGGCGCAGGCCTTGCTGGGCCTGATGGACGTGTCGCATGGGGCGATCGACGCCAAGGACACGGATGCCAGTCAAGCGCACGCCAGCAAAACAGACGCCAGCCATTGGCTCAGCGGCGCTGGCAGGCCCGCCCTGTGGGCCGCGCTGGGTCTGCCAGGGCGGCACATCGGCCTGCTGCAGCGCTGCACGCGGCGCTTGGCCCTGCCTTTTTATCTTTGCGCGCTGCTCTGCGGCAGCATTGGGCTGGTGGCCTGGGGCTTGCCGGCGCAGGCTGCTTGGCCCTTGGTGGCCTTGCTGATGTTGTTTCCGGCTTCAGAGGCGGTGGTGGCGGTGATCAATCGGCTGGTCAGCGAGTCGGCCCGCCCCAGCCATTTGCCGCGCCTGGCCTTGGCGCAAGGCATACCGCCGGAGCATCGGGTGATGGTGGTGATGCCGGCGATGTTGAGCAGCGCGGCGGCCGTGGCCGAGTTGGTGCATCGCCTGCACCTGCACTATCTTGCCAATCCAGAGCCTCAGGCTCAGTTCGCCTTGTTGAGCGATTGGCTCGATGCGCCCTCGCCCGAGCTGGCAGGCGATGCGGCCTTGCTGGCGCTGGCCCAGTCACAGCTGAGCAAACTCAATCTGCGCCATCCGCAGCTGAGCGAGCAGCGCGCGCCGCGCTTCATCTTGCTGCACCGCCGCCGGGCTTTCAGCCCCACCGAGCAGGCCTGGATAGGCTGGGAGCGCAAGCGCGGCAAGCTGGAGCAACTGATCACGCTGCTGGCCGAGCCCGGCGGTGAGTCCAGCTTCGTCGACCTCGGCGAGCTGTCCACGCCCATGCAGAACACGCGCTACATCGTCACCCTGGACAGCGACACCCAGCTGCCGCCGGGGCGCTTGCGCGAACTGGTCGGCGTGGCCGCCCATCCGCATAACCAGCCCAGGCTTGATCCGAGCGGGCGCTTTGTCGCCCAGGGTTATGGCATCTTGCAGCCGCGCGTGGTCACGCCGCTGCCGGCGCCCAAGGACTTCACGCTCTACCACTGGTTCTTCGCCGGCCAATGCGGCATCGACCCCTACAGCGCCGCCAGCTCCGAGGTCTACCAGGACTTGTTCCAGGAGGGCAGCTTCAGTGGCAAGGGCCTGCTGCATGTGCAGGCGCTGCATGCCGTGCTGCATGCGCGCTTGCCCGAGGGCCAGGTCTTGAGTCACGATTTGCTGGAGGGCGCGCTGGCTCGCTGCGCAGCGGTCAGCGACATCACCGTGGTCGAGGACGCCCCTTTCCATGCCGACGTGGCCGCGTCGCGCGTGCACCGCTGGACCCGTGGCGATTGGCAGTTACTGCCGATTCTGATGAACCCCTGGCGTTACCCCTTCCGGGCCGTCAGCCGCTGGAAGATGTTTGACAATTTGCGCCGCTCCCTGGTGGCGCCGGCGTCCATGGCTTTGCTGGTTCTTTCGCTGGCGGGCGACGGTGCGCCGATCTGGGTGGCCTTGGGCCTGGTGTGGGCCGCGCTGGCGGCGGGGCCCTTGCTGGGTGCCTTGGCTGGCTTTGCGCCGAGCCGAGATGATCTTGCCCTGCGCCATTTTTACGGGCGCGCCGGCAGCGATTTGCTGCGCGCCTTGCTCAGTGGGGCCTGGCTGCTGGGGCAGTTGATGCAGCAGGCGCTGATGGCGCTGGACGCTGTCGCACGCGCGCTGTTCCGTATGTTCATCAGCCGCCGCCGGCTGCTGCAATGGACTACCGCCGCGGCCGCGCAAGCCGCCGCCAAGACGGCGCTGCCTGCGGTTTTGCGCCAACATTGGCGCGCTCCCTTGCTGGCCCTGCTCTTGTTTGTGGGCCTGCTCTACACGGGCACCGAGCATCCCCTGTTGGCGGCCTTGCTCTGCGGCGCCTGGCTGACGGCGCCGCTGCTGAGTTGGTGGGTGAGCCGCCCGAATCTGGCCTGTGAGCAGCCCGTGCTCTTGGCCGCCGAGCAGGTCTATCTGCATGGCGTGGCGCGAGATACCTGGCGCTTTTTCGAGCGCTGCATAGGCCCCGGCGACCGCTATTTGCCGCCCGACAATTTTCAGACCGACCCGCAAGACATGCTGGCGCATCGCACCTCGCCGACCAATATCGGCCTGTACCTGTTGGCTGTCCCTTGCGCACGCGAGTTCGGCTGGATAGGCACGCAGGAGCTCTTGAGTCGGCTCGAAGCGACGCTGGCCAGCCTTGCCGCGCTGGAGCGCCACCGGGGTCACTTCTTGAATTGGTATGACACTGAACGAGGGGCCGCGTTGTTGCCGCGTTATGTGTCCACCGTGGACAGCGGCAATCTGTGTGGCCATTTGCTGGCCGCGGCACAGGCCTGCCGCAAGCTGGCGCAAGCGCCCTTTGACACCGAGGCGGGCGCGCGTGCGCAGCGCATCGCACAAGAACGGCTCGCCCCTTTATTGACCAGCCGCTGCGGCGCAGGTGCACCTGTGCGCGAGCAATTGCGCTGGTGCCTGGCCGATCTGCGAGCCACGCGGCGCTCGGCTGCGCTGGACTTGGTGGCCGCCGAGCAGCCGGCGGCTATCGGCCGCTTGCTGGCGCTGGCCGGCGCCTTCGAGCGCTTGGCGATGGAGGCGGATTTCAAGTTCCTCTACCACCCCAAGCGCCATCTTTTCCATATTGGCTACCGCGTCGCCGAGCAGCAGCTGGACTCGGGCTTTTACGATTTGCTCGCCTCGGAGTCGCGCTTGACCAGCCTGTTTGCCGTGGCCAAGGGCGATGTGCCGGTGCGCCACTGGTGCGCACTCGGGCGGCCGTTTTTTGCGGTCGCGAAGGTGGCGGGCCTGCGTTCCTGGTCGGGCTCGATGTTCGAGTATTTGATGCCCAGCCTGGTGCTGGACGAGCCGCATGGCAGCGTCTTGCGTGAAGCCTGCCTGGCCGCGCTGCAAGAGCAGATGCGCTTTGCCGCGCAGAACCAAACGCCTTGGGGAATTTCAGAATCAGCGATTGCCGGGCGCGATTACACGCTGGCCTATCAGTACGCGCCCCAAGGTGTGCCCAGGCTGGCGTTGCGCCGCACGCCTAGCGATGAGCTGGTGATTGCGCCCTACGCCACCGCGCTGGCCGCGCAGATCGCGCCGCAGGCGGCCTGCCGAAATTTTGCCCTGCTGGAGGGGCTGAGCCCCGCTGTGCGAGGGCGTTATGGATTTATCGAGGCGCTTGACTACTCACCCGCCCGCCAAGCCGGCAAGG
Source organism: Roseateles albus (assembly GCF_028595345.1). Lineage (NCBI taxonomy): Bacteria > Pseudomonadati > Pseudomonadota > Betaproteobacteria > Burkholderiales > Sphaerotilaceae > Roseateles > Roseateles albus. Next base: position 154,807 of record NZ_JAQQXT010000011.1, read on the forward strand.
CCCGCTTCACCCCGGTCAGCACCTTTATGGCTCACCACCAGGGCATGAGTGTGGTGGCGCTGGCCAATGTCTTGCTGGGCGGCGTGGCGCAGCGCTGGGGCATGGCGCCGGCGCAGATTGAGGCGGTCGCCTCGCTGCTGCATGAGCGTGCGCCGCGCGAGGTGCCGGTCTTGTTCGAGCCTCCGCAAGGTTGGGTGCAGCCCACGCGGGAGTTGCGCGCGCCCAGCTTGCTTCGCGAAGTGCTGCCGGGCGAGACCGCCGTGGCTCCGACCCATCTGCTGTCGAACGGGCGCTACAGCGTCTCGCTGCGCGCCAATGGTGCGGGCTGGAGCCGTTGGGGGCGGGTCGGCATCAGCCGCTGGCGCGATGATGCCTTGCGTGACGCGCTGGGTAGCTTCTTCTATCTGCGTGGTTTGACGCCCTCTGCCGGACCCGGCTTGGTGTCGCTCACCCAGCATCCGGCGCCCGATCCGGCCGCTCAGTACCGCAGTACTTTTCATGCCGATACCGTCTGCTTCGAGGCGACATGGCCGCAGTTGCAGGCCAAGCTGACCGTCTGGGTCAGCCCTGAAGACGATATCGAGTTTCGCCAGGTCGAGCTGCGCAATCTGAGCGAGCGAACGCTGAACTTCGAGCTGATCTCGGCCTTCGAGCCGACCCTGGCCGAGCCGCGCGCTGACGAGGCGCATCCGGCCTTCTCCAAGCTCTTCTTGCGCGCCGAATGGCAGGCCGAGGATCAGGCGCTGCTGTTTGAGCGCAAGCCACGCCTGGACACCGAGCAGGGTGTGTTGGCGGCGCATTTTCTGGCCGACGGCGGGCCGCATCTGCTCGGCCTGCGCTGCCAGACCGACCGTCAGCAATGGCTGGGCCGCAATCGACAAGCTGGCCGGCCCTTGGCTGATTTTGAGACCCCCCTTGACGCCGATGACAGCGCTGAGCCCGGCATGCCGGCCGAACAGGACACCGGACTGGACCCGGTTTGCGCCCTGGCCGCGCGGATACACATCGCGCCGCAGGCCAAGGTGGTGCTGACCTTTGCCACCGCCGCTTGCGACAGCCGCGCCAAGCTGGACGCCATCATCGACAAATACCGCCAACCCAGCCATGTGCAGCGGGCCACGCTGATGTCGGCCACCCTGACTTGCATCCGTTTGCGCACGCTGGGCCTGAGTGCCGAGAATTTGGCCGCGCTGCAGTCGGTCACGACCGCGCTGCTGCTGAGCTTGGCGCGGCCGCAAGCCGCCACGCCGGACGATGGGGACCCCGCACTGTTGGAGGCCACGGCGGTCTGTGATCGACGCGTGTTGTGGCGCTTCGGTATCTCGGGCGACAAGCCCTTGATCCTGGTGTCGGCAGGGGTGCTGCAGGGCCTGGGGCTGCTGCGCACCCTGGCCAAGGCGCTGCGCCTGTGGTCTTGGGGCGGGGTGGCCTGTGATCTGGTGATCATCAACGGCGAGCCGGCCTCTTATCTGATGACCTTGCAGCGCGAACTGCTGGCCCTGCGCGAGCGCCATTTGGCCGAAAACCAGGCCGGCGCCGCAAGCGGGCAAGACCTGAGCGGCCTGCACGTGCTGCGCGCGGAGGAGCTCTCGCCCTCCGAGCTGAGCAGCCTGCGCACGCTGGCCTGCCTGCGCCTGCATGCTGACGGCCGGCCGCTGCCGCACCATATTGCGGACTGGCTGGGCCAGCATGAGCAGGCCTTGGATGCACGCCTGGAGGCTTCAAGCACGGTCGTGGGCCCTGAGCTCGGGCCCCATGTGCAGACTTCCGCGCAGCAATTTCAAGGCAAGTTTGGCGGCGCCGCCACACCCGAGCTGGGCGAGTTCAGCTTCGAGGTCGACGCACAGCGCAAGCCGCAGCGACCTTGGATCAATGTGCTGGCCAACCGCGACTTTGGCGCGCAGCTGTCCGAGTCGGGTGGCGGCTACAGCTGGGCCTTGAACAGCCGCATGAATCAACTCACCCCATGGGCCAATGATGCCGTGGCCGACCCGCCGGGTGAATGGTTCTTGCTGCAGGATATGGCGACGCTGGCGGTCTGGAGCGTGGCGCCTGGCGCTTGGGGCGAGGCCGAGCTTGGCTATGAGGTGCGCCACGGTCAGGGTTATAGCGTGATCAAGCACCGGAGGGGCGATCTGGGCGTTGCGGCGACCTGGTGTGTCGATGCGGCGACTTCGGTCAAGCAAATCGAGCTGTCCTTCGTCAACCATGGCAGCCGCAGCTTGACCTTGCGGGTGCTGGGCATGGTGGAGTGGCAGATGGGTGCCGGCCGCGCCGAGCGCAGCACGCTGCAAACCCTGTCCAAGCCGACCCGCGCCAGCGACCGGCGCTTGAACACCTTGCTGGCGACGCAGCGCGAGCAGGGGCAGGGCTTTGGCGAGGGCACGGCCTTCTTTGCCCTGGCGGCGCCCACCGAGCCTGCCGGCAAACATGGGCCTGGGGCCGAGAGCGTGGACTGGACCTGCGATCGGCGCGAGTTCTTCGATGCGCGCGGCCGCTTGGTGATGCCCGACTTTTTGGGCAAGCGCGATGGTGCTGGCCTGGACCCCTGCGCCGCACTGGCGACCGAGTTGCAACTGGCGCCGGGTGCCAGCGCGCAGCGCGTGTTCCTGCTCGGCTATGGCGCCAGCCCCGCCGCGGCCTTGGCGCTGGCCGAGCAGGCCGTCGGTGTGCCCGCCGCGCAGCGCCTCGGCGCCACGCAGGCGAGCTGGGATGCGCTGCTGGGAACCACCGAGCTAGCAACACCTGACCCCTTGTTCGATGCCTTGGTCAACCGCTGGCTGCTTTACCAGACCGTGGCCTGCCGGTTGTGGGCCAAGGCGGGCTTCTACCAGGCCGGCGGCGCCACCGGCTTTCGCGATCAGCTGCAAGATGCGATGGCATTGGCCTGGGCCGCGCCGCAGTTGCTGCGCCAGCAAATCGTCTTGTGCGCTTCGCGCCAGTTTGTTGAGGGCGATGTGCAGCATTGGTGGCACAGCCCCTTGGGCGCAGGGGTGCGCACGCATTTCTCCGATGATTTGCTGTGGCTGCCCTTGGCCTGCGCGCATTACCTGCGTTGCACCGGCGACGCCGGGCTCTTGGAAGAAGGCGTGCACTTCCTTGATGGCGCGCAGATCCCTGCCGGCGCCGAGGATGCGTATTACACGCCGACGCAGAGCGCAGAGGCTGCCTCGGTCTACGAGCACGCGGCGCGCACGCTGGACCGCAGCCTGCGCGTCGGCGTCCATGGCCTGCCCTTGATGGGCAGCGGCGACTGGAACGACGGCATGAACCGCGTGGGCGCTGAGGGGCGCGGTGAATCGGTCTGGCTGGGCTGGTTCTTGTGCCGCGTGGTGACTGACTTTGCGCCGCTGGCGCGGGCGCGCGGCGAGAGCTTTCGTGCCGCTACCTGGGAGTCGGCCGCTGCTGGCTGGCGCTCGGCGCTGATCGGGCCGGCTTGGGACGGGCAATGGTTCAAGCGCGCCTTCTTCGATAACGGCGAGCCGCTGGGCAGCAGCCAGAACGCCGAAGCCCGCATCGACTTGATCGCGCAGGCTTGGAGTGTGCTGTCGGGCGCGGCGCCGCCGGCCTTGCAGCGCATGGCCATGGCGGCCGCGCAAAGCCATTTGATCGACTCAGACGCCGGCCTCTTGCGCTTGCTTGACCCACCACTGGCCAAGGCTGTGCCGAGTGCTGGCTATATCCAGGCTTATCCGCCGGGAGTGCGCGAGAACGGCGGCCAGTATTCGCATGCCGGCGTCTGGGCCTTGATGGCCAGGGCGCAGCTGGGGCAGGGTGCTGCCGAGCGGGCAGATGGGCCTGAGGGTGAAGCTGCAGGGGACGCCGCATACCGCTACTTCAGCTACCTGAGCCCGGCGCACCGGGCCGCTCACCCGCAGCGTGGCCCGGTCTATGGCGCCGAGCCCTATGTGCTGGCCGGGGATGTTTACAGCCAGCCGCCCTATGTGGGGCGCGGGGGCTGGAGCTGGTACACCGGCGCGGCGGCCTGGCTGCACCGCGCCGCCATCGAGTCGATCTGTGGCCTGCGCTTGGAGGCGAGCCAACTCTCCTTCCAGCCCTGCCTGCCCAGTCACTGGCCGCGCGTGGAGCTGACGCTCAGGCGGGATGGGCGGGTGATGCGCTTTGTGCTGCTGCGCTGTACAAGGACCGAAGCGCTGGCCAGCGCCGCGGCCGAAGGGGCTCAGGTCTTGCTGCCGGGTGAAAGCCTGGCCTGGTCCGACCTGCCGGCCAACGCGGTGCCGAGCAGCTTTGTCGTGCCTCTTGTTCATCTTGTGCCGGCAGCAGCCCACAGCCCCGCGCGGCCTTCTCCTACAGCGGCGGGCGTTGCGCTCTGATGGTGATTCAGGGCCCGTTTTTTTAAAGTGGGCTTATCGCTTGGGGCCAGCCCCGGCCCAGCAGATCAAGCCAGCCAGCAAGCCCAAACAGGACCGCGCCATGACACACCACAAAGACCACGACAGAGCACCGCAGCAGCCACAACTGCAGCCGGCCATGCAACTGGATATGGCGGCCGTCGAGGCCGCCAAGAATAGCCTCGATCAGGGCGCGGTGACGCCCGGCTACGGGCCCTGGGCGGCCGACATCATCAAGCTGCTGAATGACTCCTTGGCCACCGAACTGGTCTGCGTCTTGCGCTACAAGCGCCACCACTTCACGGCGCAAGGCTTGGCCTCGCCCAAGATTGCCGAGGAGTTCATGGTTCACGCCAATGAGGAGGCGGCGCATGCCGACTTGCTGGCACAGCGCATCGTGCAGCTTGGCGGCGAACCGGACTTCTCGCCCGCTTCCTTGACCGAGCGCAGCCACGCGGCCTACGACGAGTCCAGCGATCTGAAGGACATGATCCGCGCCAACTTGATCGCCGAGCGGGTCGCGATCGAATGCTACAGCCAGCTGATCCGCCTGATAGGCGACAAGGACAGCACCACCCGCCGCATGCTTGAAAGCATCCTCAGCGATGAGCAAGAACATGCCGACGAATTGAAAGACTGGTTGGTGGCCTAAGGCCACAGCCCGCACATTTTTTTAACCCCAACGGAGACTGACCATGAACACATTCAATGCACGCAATATCTTGGCTGGCGTGATCGCCGCTGTCGCTCTGCTGTCCGCCACGGGCTGCGCCGTCACGCGCGGCCAAGAGCCGGTCGGCGCCTATATCGATGACAGCGCCATCACCACCGCCGTCAAGGCCCGCTTCGTCGAGAACACGGAAGTCGACGCCGCCGCCATCAGCGTGGAAACGATGAAGGGCACCGTGATGCTGTCGGGCTTCGCCAAGAATCAGAAAGAAAAGGACATGGCTCAAAGCCTGACCTGGAAGGTCAACGGCGTGAAGGCCGTCAAGAACGAAATCACCGTTCGTCCTTGAACCTCATTCAATCACCACATTTCAGGAGTTAGCTATGAATTGGGACCGCATCGAAGGCAATTGGAAACAGCTCACCGGCCGCGCCACCGAGCAATGGGGCAAGTTGAGCAAGGACGACTTTGATGTTGTCGCCGGCCGCCGCGAAATCTTGGCCGGCAAGATCCAGGAACGCTACGGCGTCGCCAAGGACGAGGCCGAGGCGCAAATCGGTGCCTGGGAACGTTCCGCCACCGACGACTGGTTCACACCGGCTAACTAAAGAGTTAGTTTGGCGATTGCTTGTCAATGTGCGTCAGCGTACAGACGGCAGACGCCTTGTAGGTGACTATTCAAGCGCCCAAGTTCCTAAGAGCTTGGGCGCTTGTTTTCCTTCCTCGCCTTGTTCGTTCGACCGCTGGCTAGGTCGGCCCGATGAGCGTTGCCCTGTTTTCGGGGTTTGTGTACGCTGTTCGAGGATCGCCCCATGTTGGATGCTGTTTTACCCCTTGCGCCAGCGGTGCAGGATTTTGCCGATGCCGAAGATGATGGCGACGCCGGTGTCAGCATTGGCTCCGCACTGAGCGCCGAGCAGCGCCGCCAAGCCGCCCTGCTCAAAACCGGCGCGCTGCAAAACGCCATTCTCAACAGCGCTAATTTCTCCAGCATCGCGACCGATGAGAAAGGCGTGATCCAGCTCTTCAATGTCGGCGCCGAGCGCATGCTGGGCTTTGCCGCCGCCGATGTGATGAACAAAATCACCCCGGCCGATATCTCCGACCCGCTGGAAGTGATTGCGCGTGCCCAAGCGCTCAGCGTGGAGCTGGGAACCACCATCACACCGGGCTTTGAGGCGCTGGTGTTCAAGGCTTCGCGCGGCATCGAAGACATCTATGAGCTGACTTATATCCGCAAGGACGGCAGCCGCTTCCCGGCGGTGGTGTCGGTGACGGCGCTGCGCGACGCGGCCGGCGCCATCATCGGCTATTTGCTGATCGGCACCGACAACACCGCGCGCAAGCAGATCGAGGAGGAGCGCAAAAAGCTCGACCAGCGCCTACGTGACCAGCACTTTTACACCCGCTCGCTGATCGAAGCGAATATCGACGCGATCATGACCACCGACCCGGCCGGCATCATCTCCGACGTCAACAAACAGATGGAGGCGCTGACCGGCTGCACCCGCGATGAGCTGATCGGGGCGCCGTTCAAGAACTATTTCACCGATCCGCTGCGCGCGGAGGCCGGCATCAAACGGGTGCTGGCTGAGAACAAGGTCACCAATTACGAGCTGACCGCGCTGGCGCGCGACGGCAAACAAACTGTTGTGTCCTATAACGCCACGACTTTTTACGACCGCGACCGCAATCTGCAGGGCGTGTTTGCCGCCGCGCGCGACATCACCGAGCGCAAGGCGCTCGACCTGGTGTTGCAGGACGTCAATGTGGCGCTGGGCAGCGCCAAGGTGGTGGCGGAAAAAGCCAATCAAGCCAAGTCCGATTTCCTCTCCAGCATGAGCCACGAACTGCGCTCGCCGCTGAATGCGATTCTGGGCTTTGCTCAGCTGATGGAGACGGGCGAGCCGCTGCCCGTGCCCAGCCAGCAGGCCAGCATCGATCAGATCCTGCAGGCCGGCTGGTATCTGCTGGAGCTGATCAATGAGATTCTTGACCTGGCCCTGATCGAGTCGGGCAAGCTGTCGCTGTCACCCGAGCCGATGTCGCTGGCCGAGGTCTTGCTGGATTGCCAGGCGATGATGGAAGCGCAGGCGCAGCGGGCCGGCATCAGGATGAACTTCACCGCACCCGAGGGCCCGGCCTTCATCACCGCCGACCGCACCCGGGTCAAACAGGTGTTGATCAATCTGCTCTCCAACGCGATCAAGTACAACCGCAGCGGCGGTGAGGTGCGGGTCATATGCACAGCCGCTGCGGGCAACTCGGGCGCTGAGACGCGTCTGCGCCTGAGTGTCGAAGACGATGGCGAAGGCCTGAGCACGGCGGCGATCGAACAACTATTTCAGCCCTTCAACCGCCTCGGCCAAGAAGGCGGCGCGACCGAAGGGACCGGCATCGGCTTGGTCGTGAGCAAGCGTTTGATGGAGCTGATGGGCGGCGAGATCGGCGTGCGCAGCCAGCCGGGGATTGGCAGCGTGTTCTGGATCGAGTTGCAGCAAGCGCTTGCCCCGCAGTGGGATGCCGATGCGACCTTGGCCGAAGACCCGGTCAGTCCGCCGGTCAAGCCTGAGCAAGCGCCGGCGGGAGTGGCCACCTTGCTTTATGTGGAGGACAACCCGGCCAATATGCTCTTGATTGAAAAGCTGTTGGCAAGGCGAGCCGACCTGCGCCTTCTGAAGGCGCGCGATGGGCGCCAAGGCTTGGAGCTGGCGCTGATGGCCCTGCCCGACGTGATTCTGATGGACATCAATTTGCCCGGCATCAATGGCTTCCAAGTCTTGCAGGTGCTGCGCGGCAATCCTTTGACGAGCGCTATTCCGGTGATTGCGCTGAGCGCCAACGCGATGCCGCGCGACATTGCCAAGGGCTTGGAGGCGGGGTTTTTCCGCTACCTGACCAAACCGATTCGGGTCGACGAATTTTTCGCCACGCTGGCGCTGGCCTTGCAGGAGCGCCAGTTGAGCGGTGCTGCAAGACCGGCGTTTGAGAAAGAGAGCACATGATGAGTGATGAAGCCAGTATTCTTCAAGCGCGCATCTTGGTCGTCGATGATCTGGATGCCAACCTGCAGTTGTTCGAGCGGCTGCTGCACGGCGCCGGCTATACGCAAGTCTGGTCGACCATGCAGCCCACCGAAGTCTGCGCCTTGCACCAGCTGCATGATTTCGATCTGATCCTGCTTGACTTGCAGATGCCGGGCATGGATGGCTTCGAAGTGATGGCGGCGCTGCAGCCGCTGCACGCCGACGGTTACTTGCCGGTGATCGTGTTGACGGCTCAACCGGCCCACAAGCTGCGCGCCTTGCAAGCAGGGGCCAAGGACTTCATCAGCAAGCCGTTCGACCTGCTGGAGGTCAAGACGCGCATTCACAATATGCTGGAAGTGCGGCTCTTGTACAAAAAGCTGGCCAGCTTCAACCAGCTCTTGGAGCGCACGGTGGCTGAGCGAACCGCCGAGCTGCGCGAGAGCGAAAGCCGCTTTCGACGCTTGACCGAGTTGGCCGCCGATTGGTATTGGGAACAAAACGAGAGCGGCGACTTCACCACCGTGTCCGGCCCGGTGCAAGAGCTGTTGGGCCTGGGTCTGGGCGCATTTCTAGGGCACGCAAACAAGGGCAGTGTCAGCGGCTGGAATGAAGTCGAGCGAGCCCAGGTGCAAGCGGCCATTGCGGCCCGCCGGCCCTTCTTGGACTTCAGCTTCAGCCGCACCGGCGCTGACGGCGTCGAGCACCGATACCGCGTCAGCGGTGAACCGATGTTCGACCAGCGATCTGGTTTTGTCGGCTATCGCGGCATTGGCTGCGAAGTCTTGACCGAGGCTTGCAAGGTTTGCAAGCAGTCCCTGCTGCCGACGCCAATGCAAGCGCCGCCTGCGCATAAGCCTAGCCGCTTGCTAGTCGGGCAGCCAGTTGACAAGGTCGAGGTTTGATGATTTCTCCAGCCTGGCAGCCCGGTGCTCAGTGGCTCAGCATCAGTTGCAGGATCACGCCGGTCGCAATCGCCACCAGCAGATAGTCATCCCCCGATTGCACCCAGTGGTAGCCGCGTGGCGGCGCATAGAGCTGGTGAGCGCGCCAATCTTGCACCACATAGGGGTGTTGCCGATATTGCGAAGGCAGGCGCTGCCCGCGGTAGTAGTTGAAATCCGGGCCGGCGCCGCGTCCTTCGTAGCGGCCGCCCTGGCGGCTGTCGTAGCGACCGTCGCTGCGCTGCTCATAGCGTGGGTCTCGGCGCTGCTCCCGAGGATCATCTCTGCGCTTGTCATCGGGCCGCGGTGGCTGCTGCTGATGTTGGTCTTCCCGATCGTCGCGAGCGCCGCGTTCGCTTTTTTCGCTCTTGTCGTTCTTGTCATGCGGCTGCGCCTGCACCCCACCGCTCAGCAGCAGGCTCATCACCAGCAGGCCGCTCAGGCATTGTTGCTTCTTGCTCATAGGGAACTCCTCGTGGCGGCTCGGAGCGAGCGCCCGTGCTTTGGAGCCTAGAGCCAGCGGCGTGCGCTGACTGTGCGTCAGCGTACGCCAGCACACGCGCCTTAGAGCGGCTTAGAGCGGGCTCACCCCAATCAGCGCCGCATGCCCCCAGAAGGCAAAACCGGCCCAGGCCAAAGCGCCGATCAAGACCGTCAGCGCGGTGCCGCTGGCTTTGGCCGTCAGCACAGCGGGTGGGTTCAAGCGATCACGCTGGCGCGCAGCGCGAAAGCTCAGCACGGCCCACACCAAAAAGCTGCCGAACAGCAGCAGATCGGCCAAGCTGTTATTGGCCAGCAGATGCGCGAAGGCCCAGAGCTTGACGCCCAAAACCATGGGGTGATGCAGCCGGGCTTTGATGGCATTGCGCGGCACATAGGCGGCGGCCAGCATCACAAACGCGATCAGGGTCAGCAGCGCGGCGAGGTGGTTCATGCCTTTGGGCGTGGCCCAGAGGATTTGAGGATTTTGACGAGCCAGGCTATAGCCCCAGAGGATCAAGCCAAAACCCAGCAAAGACAGCGCCGTGTAGCCCAGCTTCCAGGCTGCGGCGCCGCGCCGGCGCACTTGCGCACTGCGCCAGTCATTGGCAACAATGCGCACCGAGTGCACGCCCAAAAAAATAAACAGCCCCAAAACCAGTTCAAGCATCAATGTTCTCCGCGCGGCAACGCTGCCGCTGGCTCGCTTTGTACGCGATGAGTAGCTGATGACGACCTTGTTGGTTGGGATATTATGTAAATATATTTAAAGGAATAAACAATGACGATAGGGGTGGGCGGGCAGACCGCCGAGCAGGCCTTGGCGGGGCTGAGCTCAATGATGGCCGGCGCCGAGCCGATTGGTGTGGCCGAGTACCGCACGCGGGTCGCTAGCGTGCAGGCGCTTTTGCGCGAACGGGGTCTCGGCGCGCTCTACGCGCATGCCGGCACGAATATGCGTTACTTCAGCGGCACGGTCTGGTACCCCAGCGAACGCCTGGTGGGTCTGATCATCCCGGCCGAGGGTGAGCCGCAATACGTGGCCCCGGCTTTTGAAGAGGGCACGCTGCGGGAATATATGCAGCTGCCGGGCGACTTGCATGTCTGGCAAGAACATGAAAGCCCTTACGCGCTGTGCCGGCGAGTGCTGGCGCAAGCGGGCGTGGCCAGTTCGGCGCGCTTGGCCGTCAGCGAGGACACGCCGCTCTTCGTCCTTGACGGTCTGCAGCGCGAGGGGCTTGCCTGGGTCAATGCCAAGCCGGTTACCGCCGCCTGCCGCATGCACAAGTCAGCGGCCGAAATCGCCCTGATGCAGCGTGCGCATGACATGACCATGGCCGTGCACCGCGCCACTGCCAGCATGCTCAGGCCGGGCATCACGACCACCGAGGTCGAGGCCTTTATTGCGGCGGCCCATCGCAAGGTGGGGGCCAGCGGCTCCTACTTTTGCATCGTGTTGTTCGGGGTGGCGAGTTCCTTCCCGCATGGGGTCAAGGAGGCGCAAGTCTTGCAGGACGGCGATATGGTCTTGATCGACACCGGCTGTCTGGTCCATGGCTATATGTCGGACATCACCCGCAGTTATGTGTTTGGCGAGCCCAGCACGCGCCAGCGGCAGATCTGGAATCTGGAGAAAGCCGCGCAGGCGGCCGCCTTTGCGGCTGCGCAGTTGGGCACGCCCTGCCGCGAGTTGGACCGTGCCGCACGCAGCGTCATCGCTGCCGCTGGCTTGGGCCCTGGCTATCAATTGCCGGGCCTGCCGCACCGCACCGGCCATGGCTGCGGCCTGGACATCCACGAATGGCCTTATCTGGTTGAAAACGATGAAACACCGCTGGCCCCCGGCATGTGCTTCAGCAACGAGCCGATGATTTGCGTCCCCGGTGAGTTCGGCATCCGGCATGAGGACCATGTTTATATGAGCGAGGACGGGCCGCGCTGGTTCAGCCAGCCGGCGCATTCAATCGACGATCCCTTTGGGCTGCAGGCCTGATCAGCTCGCGTCGCAGGCTAAGAAAACTTGCTGTTTTAAAAAGCTGGCACGGAAGCTGCTAAACCTAGTTATCTTCAGTTGTCTCCTCCATCGCCCCTGGATGGATTTATGCCCCAGGCCTCGTGCCTGGGGCTTTTTTTTGCCTGTTCTTGCCAGCTAGCTGCAAGGGCTGCCTGTTCTTGGTGCGTGTGCGGATTTGCCTTGCACCAAGGCGAGTCGTGGGGCTCAAAAATGAGTGCAGGCCTCGCTGGGCCAAGCGAAGTGAAGCCGCGCAGCGCTGTGCAGCGGCCCACTGGGGAATCTGCTCAGAGTTGCACCAAGCTTCCCACGCCCCACAGCAAGGCGGGATAAATCAAGCCCCACACCAAGGCGACCAGCAGCAATGCTTTGAGGGCCAAGGTTGCGCTCTTGGCGCGCTTTTGATCGGCTATCAGCTTCATGGATGCTCCTGTTCAGAGGTGATTGCGGTGGCAAGCCGCACGCAAGAGCCATGCCCAGGGCCTCAAGCGAGGGTGAAAGCAGCGGTCGGTGTTTCCAGTCAGAATGCCGAGCTTGATTCCCAGGAGTGTGTCTCGCATGAAGCCCTTGTTTGATTTGTTCCGGCCGCGCCTTGGCGCATCGGCCATTGCCTTCTTGATGGCCTCAGGCGCCGTACTGGCACATACGCCCATGCCAGCGCCTGCGGCCGCCGCGTCTGAGCCGGCTGCGGCCGTGCTGGCACCTAACGCCAATTTGCTGGTGCAGGGTGTTCCGCCGGTGCCGCAGAGCCTGGCGGACGCGGTGGGCCGCTATAACGACTTCCGTGGTCATGGTTTTGTGGCCTGGCACCCGAGTCAGCGTGAGATGCTGGTCACGCACCGCAAGGCCGGCGCCAATACGGCCCAGCTCTACCGGGTCAGCAAGCCCATGGCCGAGCCGGAGCAGCTGACCGACGCCGCCGACCCCGTCAGCAACGCCAGTTATGAGCCGGGCAGCGGACGCTACATCGTGTTTGCCCGCGCCAGCGGCGGCAACGAGGTGGCCCAGCTCTATCGCTTGGACGCAGCCAGCAAAGAGCCGCTGCTGCTGACCGACCCCAACCAGCGGCATGCGATGAGCGGCTGGTTGCATCACAGCAGCCAGATGCTGTTCACCTCGGTGCCGCTGGACCGTACGGCCGCAGGCGGCAGCCGCGCCCAGGTGCTAACGCAGCTGTGGCTGATGGACCCGCTCAAGCCGGCGCAAAAACGCCTGCTGGCCGAACTGCCGGGCGGCGGCTGGGGCGTCGGCGCTGTGTCAAGGGACGACAAGCAGATCGCGCTGAGCGAATACATCTCGGCCAATGAGTCGCGCATCTGGCTGCTCGATATTGCCAGCGGCGAGAAACGCCAGATCTTGCCCGCAGCGGGTGAGCAGCTGCGCGCCAGCCATCGACCCGCCGAGTTTTCGCACGACAACAAGTCGCTGCTTTTGCTGACCAACCGCTTTGGCGAGTTCGTCGAGCCAGCGCGTTATACCTTTGCCGATGCCAAGCTCTCGCGCATAGACACCCAAATCCCCTGGGACGCCAGCGGCATCACGCTGACCGAGGACGGCAAGCGCCTGGCGCTGCAGTTCAATATCGATGGGCGCGACGAGCTGCGCTTTTATGACGCGCGCAGCTTCAAGCCGCTGCCGAACCCGAAGCTGCCCGCCGGCAGCATAGGCAGCGCCGAATTCGACCGCAAGCGCGGTGAGCTGGCGTTCAGCATCAACGGTGCTCAAGGGCCAAGCCAGCTCTACACGCTGGACGCCAAGGGTGCTGTGCAGCGCTGGACGCAAGCCTATGCGCCGGCCGGCATCGACACGCAGCAGTTCACCGATCAGCAAGTGGTGCGCTGGAAGAGCTTTGATGGCCGCGAGATTTCGGGCCTGCTGAGCCTGCCGCCGGCCAAATTCACAGGCAAACGGCCGGTGGTCATCAGCATCCATGGCGGGCCGGAAGGGCAGTCCACGGTCGGTTTCCTAGGCCGCAACAACTACTATTTGCAAGAGTTGGGCGTCGCCTTCATCCAGCCCAATGTGCGCGGCTCTGCCGGTTTCGGCAAGACTTTTCTCGATTTGGACAATGGCTTCAAGCGCGAAGATTCGGTCAAGGACATCGGCGCGTTGCTGGACTGGATTGCCACGCAGCCGAATCTGGATGCCTCCCGTGTGCTGGTGATGGGCGGCAGCTATGGTGGCTATATGACGCTGGCCGTGGCCACCAACTACCCCGAGCGCATCGTCGGCGCGCTCGATGTGGTGGGCATTTCGCACTTTGTCACCTTCTTGAATAACACCGAAAGCTATCGGCGTGATCTGCGTCGGGTCGAGTATGGCGACGAGCGCGATCCGGCCATGAAGGCTCACTTGGAGAAGATCTCGCCGCTGAGCAACAGCGCCAAGATCAAGGCTCCGCTGTTTGTGGTGCAGGGCAAGAACGATCCGCGCGTGCCCTACACCGAGGCCGAGCAAATTGTGGCCAAGGTGCGCGAGCAAGGCACGCCTGTTTGGTATTTGCGCGCCGACAACGAAGGCCATGGCTTTGCGCGCAAAGAGAACCAGGACTATTTGTTCTACGCCACCATCATGTTTATGCAGCAAACCTTGCTGAAATAGGGTCAGGTCTTGCCCGCTGTGGCGGGCTGAATTTTCAAAGTTTTTTCAGCCTCGGCCGAAATGCTTGAATTTCAATGCTAAAGTCCGGCCTCTTCTTAGGAAGACACCTTGCCCAGGTGGCGGAATTGGTAGACGCACTAGTTTCAGGTACTAGCGGGTAACTCCGTGGAGGTTCGAGTCCTCTCCTGGGCACCAAACAAGAAAGGCCAGCACGTAAGTGCTGGCCTTTTGCGTTTGGGGGCCAGGAAGCAAAGTCCCCCTTGCGACGGGGTCAGGTCTTGACCCATTGGCGTTCAAAGTCGGCCGCCGATATCGGCCGGCCAAACAAATAGCCCTGAGCGTAGTCACAGCCTGCTGCCAGCAGCAGCGCAGCTTGCTCGGGCGTCTCGACGCCCTCCGCCACCACCTTCATGCCCAGTGCATGGGCCATGGTGATGATGGCCGTGCACAGCGCCAAGTCTTTGGCGTCGGGGCGCAGGTTGCGCACAAAGCGTTGGTCGATCTTGAGCAGGTCGATCGCGTACTTCTGCAGATAGGCGAGCGAGGAAAACCCAGTGCCGAAGTCATCCAGCGAGACTTGAAAACCGGCCGCATGCAGGGCGGCGAGTTGGGCCTCTACCTCGTCATCGGCCTCCAGCAGCAAACTCTCGGTGATTTCTATCGTCAAGGCGTCGCCGTCCAGATCGAGTTGCTGGAGGGTGTCGCTCCAGCTCGTACTGACCGGCATGTTGTCGGCTTGCTGGCGAAACTGCACCGGAGATTTATTCACACTGATCTGGAAGCCGCTGTCAAAGCGGCTGCGCCATTGCTTGGCCTGCTGCGCGGCCTGCATAAACACCCAGGCGCCGATTTCGAGTATCAAGCCACTGGTCTCTGCCAGGGGCACAAAGACGCCCGGGCCGATCACGCCTTGGCTGGGGTGCCGCCACCGCAACAGGGCCTCGGCCTTGTGCACCTCGCCATTGCGCAGGTCGACGATGGCCTGGTATTCGATGAACAGTTCCTGCCGGGCCAGCGCTTCGCGCAGGTCGTTGCTCAGGCGCATGCGCTGTAGTGCAGCTTGTTGCAGCTCCGGCGTGAAGTAGCCCAGGCGGTTGCGCCCGGCTGCCTTGGCCGCGTACAAGGCTTGATCGGCATGTTTGAACAAGCTCTCGATTTCTTCTCCGTCATGCGGGAAGTGGCTGATGCCAATGCTGGCCGAAACAAAGACCCGCTCGCTCGACAGCTGAAAGGCGGCAGACAGCGTGGCGATGATGTGCAGAGCGACTTCACGCGCGCGGGCTTCGATCTGCAACTCGGCCGGTTCGACGCGCAGCAGCACCGTGAACTCGTCGCCACCCATGCGCGCGACGGTGTCGCCGCGGCGCAGGCAGGCCTGGATGCGGGCACCCGCCTCAATCAGCAGGCGGTCGCCCATATCGTGGCCCAGCGTGTCATTGACCTCTTTGAAGTGGTCGAGATCAATGAACAGCAGGGCCAGCTCGGCGCCTTGTTGGCGCGCCTCGCTCAGGCTCAGCTCCAACTGCTCCCGCAGGCTGCGTCGATTGGGCAGGCCGGTCAGCGGGTCGAAGTGGGCTTGCTGCCAGATCAAGTCTTCGGCGGCTTTGCGCTGCGTGATGTCGGTATGTGTGCCCACCATGCGCAGTGGCCGGCCCTGCTCATCGCGGCTGATGACCATGCCGCGGCTGTGTATCCATTTCCAGTTGCCTTCCTTGCAGCGAACCCGGTGCTCGTTGCTGTAACTGCTGGTGAGGCCGGCAAAGTGGGCTTCGCGGTCAAGCTGCATTTGGGCCAGATCGTCGGGGTGGGTGCGGGCATCGAATTCCGCCGGTGTCGGCCTGACGTCGTTCTCGGCATAACCGTAAATTTGCAGGTAGCGGGGCGAGTACAACTCGACGCCACTTTGCACATACCAATCCCAGACGCCGTCGCCATTGCTCTCCAGCGCCAATTTCCATAAATCATCGGCGTCTTGCAGTTCTGATTCGATGCGCTTGCGCTCATGGATATCGCTGTGCGTGCCCAGCAGCAAGACTGTGCTTTCGCCGGGCCCGGCCGCCAGTGCATTGGCCTGCAGCAGATGCCAGCGATAGCTGGCGTCGGCCGCTCGCAGCCGGTAGTCCCGCGTCAAAGGCAGCGGCAGTGCAGGCGCGCTGCTCTGGTAGTCGCGGCAGGCCTGCTCGAAGCCCGGCCAATCATGAGGGTGAACGATGGCTTGCCAGCCTTGGCGCTGCAACTCGGGCCAGCTCAGGCCGGCGTAGCGCAGCAGCGCGGCCGATGCGAAGCGGATCTTGAATTGATCGTCGAGCAGCCAGGTCAAGGTCGGCAAAGCGTCCAGCACCAAGCCCATGGGCCTGCCTAGTTGCGCCAGGTCCAGATCGGCGGCTTGAGTCGCGGCCTGTTCTTGCTGCAGATCTGCGTTGACGTCGAGTTTCATCGGTCCCGTTGAGTGAGTCCGTCCACGCCTGCAGCTTACTTGATTCCCGTCAAACTCCATCATTTGGGCCGGCAAAACTGGTTTCTAGATGCGTCCGAGCCAAAGATTGCCGTCTTGAGCCTTGTTTCATGCGGCTGCCCATCGGCAATCGCGCGGTTTGGGTGAAAATGGCGAGGCCCGAGATCGTCGGGTTCCACCGTGAGAAGAGATTCTGGAATGAACAAAACCGAACTGATTGCACACCTGGCTGCCAAGCATGAGCTGACCAAGGCCGAAGCCGGCCGTATCCTCGAGACCCTGCTTGAAGCAGTGGTTAGCACCGTGAAAAAGGGCGGCGCCGTGGCTATCCCCGGCTTTGGCTCCTTCAAGCAGCATGCCCGCGCAGCGCGTACCGGCGTCAACCCAAGCACCGGCGACAAGATCAAGATCGCCGCTGCCAAGCTGCCTAAGTTCACACCCGGCGCTGGTTTCAAGGCCGCTGTTGACCCGAAGGCCGCTGCCCGCAAGGCCGCCAAGGTGGCAGCCGCTCCAGCCAAGGCTGTAGCCGCCAAGCCAGCCGCCAAGGCTGCCGTGAAGAAGGCGAAGAAGTAATCTGCTAGCGCATGGGCTCGCTGGTGTCAGAAGGCACATGGCAGGCACATGGCAGGCGCAAGCAGACCAACAGCGGCCGAGCACCTTTGTAGGTGCCCGGCCGTTTTTTTGGCGCTGCTGTGGCACAGTGCTGGCTTCTATGTTGAGCAAGGACGCGACCAGTGGCAAGCAAAGTAGGGTCTAGCCCGACGATTGTTGATGTGGCCGAACAAGCCGGCGTGTCGATCAAGACCGTTTCCCGCGTGCTCAACAAGGAAGCCGGCGTGCAGGACAAGACCCGTGAGCAAGTGCTCAAGGTCGTGGCCGAACTGAAATACCGGCCCAAGCTGGCCGCGCGCAGCATGGGCGGCGGGCGCTCCTTTTTGATCGGGCTGCTCTATTATGACCCCAGTGCAGCCTTTGTCGGCGGGGTCCAGCAGGGTGCGACGCTGCGCTGCCGAGAGTCAGGCTACCACCTGGTGGTGGAGTCTTTGCACAACGACGCTCCGGACATCTACAACCAGGTTGACCGCATGGTCTCGGCGCTGCGCCCGGACGGCATGATTTTGACGCCGCCCCTGTGTGATAACCCCAAGGTTCTGCAGGCTCTGCGCGACAACGAAACGCCTTTTGTGCTGCTTTCGCCTGGACAAGAGCCGGCCGATCAGTTCAGCGTGCGCATGGATGACGAACTCGCCGCCGAAGAGGTGACGAACTTGTTGATCAGCCTGGGCCATGAACGCATTGGCTTCATCCGGGGCGCACCCGATCAGGCGGCCTCGGAGCTGCGCTACCGGGGCTTTGTGCGTGCCATGCAGGCGCATGATCTGACGGTTGAAGAGAGCCTGGTGTGGGAGGGCGACTTCACCTTCCCCAGCGGCGTGGAAGGGGCGCACAAGCTGCTGAGCCGCAGCGTGCGACCTACGGCGGTCTTTGCCAGCAATGACGATATGGCTTTGGGTGTGCTGGCTGCGGCGCAGCGCTTGGGGCTGAACGTGCCGGCCGATTTGTCGATTGCCGGCTTCGATGATTCCAGCGCAGCCAGCTTGGTCTGGCCGCCGTTGACCACCGTGCGCCAGCCGACGCATGAGATGGCCAGCGTGGCAGTGGAAATGCTGATCACCGCCAAGGGCAATGACGCCGAGGCGGCGACGCCGCAGAGCTCACACCGGGTGCTGCCGCACCAACTGCTGGTGCGGGACTCCAGCCGCGCCCTGCACCCATCAGCACATCCGCACCCTGCGCCGAAGAAGGTCTGAATCGAGGGGGATGGGCAAGGGCGGCGGGCGCGCCCTCAAGCCGCCAGCTTGGCGCTCTGGAAGAAAGCGTTGACGGTCAAGCGCCCCAGGCCCGCCTGGTAGGCTGCGCTGGCGGCCTGAATGTCGCCGGAGTGGAAGATGCTGCCGTCGTAAAAGACCGCGCGGTTCCATTTGGCCGGCACGCGGCCAATCACCTCGAAGTAGCGGTTGCTCTGCGTCATATAGCCCGCCGGTATGCCATATTTATTGCCGAAGTCGCTGCCGCTCAGGCTTTTTGCGTCGGCCAGAAAGCTTTGGGTGTCAGCCTCGGACATCAACGAGCGAAACAAGACGGTGCCGCCCAGCCGTTCATCCCCGAACAAATAGTGGACGAGCGCGCACATCATCTGGCCGGGCTCCAAACCGGAGTCATCGCGGTGGCAGGTGCGCTGGCGGGCATCCAGCGTGCTGGCTTCTTGGGTGACGCGCGAAAAGCGGCCATACATGCCCAAGGGCGGGCCGGCCTGCAGCCGGGCGCGCAGATGGTGGCGGAAGTAGTCGTCAAGCTGCGCGGCCATCTCGGCGGGTAAGTCCAACTGCATGCCGGGGTAGGGGTGGCCGGCAGGTCTGTGGAACTGATTCGAGACCGACTGCGCCAAGCGCACCAAGCCATCCGGGTCCTGCACGAAGTCATCGATGACGAAGACCTCTTGACCGTTGCTCAGCGGGATGGTTTGAATATGGGGCTTTGGATTCAGCAGCAATGCAGGGCCGGAAGAGGTGTTGACTTTGGGGGCTGCTGACGGACTCGTTGCTGCCGGCTTGGGCGCGCCGCAGAACCGGCTGACATAGTCCTGGTGCTTGGGCAGCTTGATCAGGCTGCGCGCGGCGTCCTTGCGGATCTCGCCGAGAAATTCGCCCAGGTCGGCGTCACTCATCTGGCGTGTCACCGGATGGTGGGCGCTGGGCGCAATGCCCTGGCCCATCATCACCTGAATCCACGAGTTATCGCGGAACAGCTCGTCGGAGTCGAGGCAAACCCGGGCCGAGTCCTTGAAGAGCTGGATGCGATGGGCCAACAAGTTAGGCACCGCCATCTCGCGGCAATCACGCCAGAGTTTGGCATCGGTGCGATTGTTGACGTGGTAGTGCAGGATGATGAAGTCTCGAATTGTCTCGATGGCGCGGCGCGATTGGTCGTTGTATTCGTCAATATCGCTTTGGCAAATGCCATCGGCCGGGAACATCTGAATCAAGCGCGTCAAGCCGCGTTGAATCAGGTGAATGCTGGTGGACTCCAGTGGCTCCAAAAAGCCGCTGGACAGGCCGATGGCGACGCAGTTGCGCTTCCATACCAGCTCGCGCTGGCCCGGCGTGAACTTGATGACGCGCGGCTGGCGCATCACCTCGCCCTGCACATTGGCCAGCAGTGCGAGCTTGGCCGCCTCGTCGTCGAGATGGCGGCTGCTGAAGACCAGGCCGTTGCCGACCCGGTGCTGCAGCGGAATCCGCCATTGCCAGCCCCAGGGGTGGGCGATCGAGCGGGTGTAAGGCACGGCCTCGCCGACCGAGGCGGTCTGCACGGCCACGGCGCTGTCGCAGTGCAACCATTCCGACCAATCTTGATAGGCCACGCCGAGGGTCTCGCCCAGCAGCAGTGAGCGCATGCCGGTGCAGTCGATGAACAGATCGCCTTCGATCAGCGAGCCGTCATTCAAGCTCAGCCCGGTGATGCCGCCATGGCTGGCCTCGCCGCTGAGGTCGCTGTGCACCTTGACGATCTTGCCCTCGATGCGCCGCACGCCCAGGGCCTCGGAGTAACGGCGCAAATACTGGGCATAGAGCGTCGCGTCGAGGTGGTAGGCGTAGTTCAGGCCGGTGTTGGGCAGATGGGCAAAACGATTGTCCATCGCCGCGCGCAGCTCCAGGCAATAGTCACCATAGTCGCTGGCCAGGCCGCGCTTGCGGCCCTCCAGCCAGAAATGCTGGAAGCCGGCCGTCCAATGTGGCTTGCCGGTCGTGCCGAAGGAATGGAAGTAATGCTCGCCGACATTGCGCCAGTTCTCGAAACTGATGCCCAGCTTGAAGGTGGCCTGCGTGGCGGCCATGAATTCGCGCTCATCGATGCCGAGGATCTCGTGGAAAAAATGCAGGGTCGGGATGGTCGCTTCGCCGACGCCTATGGTGCCGATTTCTTCCGACTCGATCAGGCGGATGTCGTACAGGCGGCCCAAGCTTTTGGACAGGCCGGCTGCCACCATCCAGCCGGCAGTCCCGCCGCCGGCAATGACGATGCGGCGCACGGGCTTGGAGGCGTAAGGTGTTGGTGTTGATGTTTGGGTCGAGGGGTTCATGGGCAGGGCCTCACTCACTAACTAGCGATTCAGTCGGGTCAGCAGCACCGAGCGCAGATGGCGCGCACGGTCCGGCGTGATCGGTGCCAGCACGCCTTGAGCGTGGGGCGGGATATGGGCGGCGGTTTGTGCGTCCGCGTGGAAAACATAGTGATCGAACAAAGCCTCCCAGGCTTGGCGCTGGGCCGGCGGCAGCTCACGCAGCGTCATCAAGGCCAGCATCAAGGTGTTCATTGGCGAGTCCATAAAGGCAGGGCTTTGCCGCCACCAGAAGTTCACCAGCGCGCTGATAGGCTCCAGCGCCTCCACCGCATGCCACCACAGGCTGGGGATGAACACCGCATCCCCCGGCAGCAGCTCCACCGTCTGTGCCTGCGCCAGCGCTTGCGCATAGCGCGGGAAACGCTCGAAGTCTGGCTTGGCAATATCGACCAGGCTGATGGCTTGACCGGCCGGGGTCAGGTCCAGGGGGCCGATGTATAGATTTGCGACCTGTTCGGGCGGGAACAGTGTGAAGCGACGCCGCCCGGCGACGACGCAGGCGATGTTGTCGGGCAGGTCGAAATGGGCGGCCACGCGCACCCGGTTGCCCAGCCACAGGCTGACCAAGGGCTCGGCCACATTCAGCGGCAAGTCATTCGCTTGGCGCAGGCCGGGGAAGGAGCCGTCAAGCTCGGTGGAGCCCAGATAGAGTGCGGGCGGATTCGCCACTTTCGCCTGCGCCAGCAACTCGTCCAGCAGGGCGCCGAAGCCGGCAATCTCGCGCTGATAGTTGAAGCCGCTGAAATCGGTGTTGTAGAAGAATCGGCCTTCGATGGCCGGCGCGCCGCGCCACAGCCCGACCTTGGTGGCTGCACCGGCGGCGCCAAAGCCGCGCAGGTAGTCGCAGAACTGTTGATCTGATTGCTGCGCAGCCTGAACCATCGGCCAATGGCACACCAAGCCGCGCAGCAGCACCGGCTCGGTGCTTTGCAGCAGATCGGCGGGCAAGGCGTCGGCGCGGATGTCGCTGCGCTCGAGCATGTTCCGGCTCATGGCTTCAAGCTTCGCTTGCGAGTTGCAGGCGGATCAGCGTGTGTAGGTGGGACAGCGAGGCCACGGCCATATAGATGGGCATCAGATAGTCCGCTTGGTGCAGCAGGCCCACCGTCTTTTCGTCCAGGGCCGCGAGGCGCTCTTCATGGATGGTGTACAGGCCGACCAAGCGGCCATGCGAGCCGTCTGGCCGCTCAACATCCAGGACAAAGGGCTCCAGTAACTCATGCGCGAGCAGGGCGTCTATGAAGGCGGGCGTCGCTTGCAAGCCTTCGTGCAAGGTCTTCAGCACCGAGTTGGCATGTTCCAGAAACTCGCTTGTGCCGCCCAGCGGCAAGAACACCGCCTCGCCTTCGGCGCCCTGGCTGATGCGCGGGCTGGCCATATCGACCAGCATCCGGAGCTCATCCTCGTTGACGCCAATCATGAAAGGCTCGCGCTGCATGGCCAGGGGCACATAAGGCACCGTCCAGCCCTCGGGGCCGAGGAAAAGGTTCTGACCTTCTTGCAGGCCGAACAGGGCCAGCGGCTGCATTGAGCCTTGATCGTTCTTCTGAAACACGATGGGGTAATGCACCTGCAGGCGGCGAAACTCGTCCGGTGTGGCGATACAGGACATCCTTGCGTCACCCCATTCGGCACCACGGCGGGTGATGATGCGCAGGTCTTTGTGCGTGATGTTGTCGAGCAGTTGTGGGTTTTGCATGGCGTATCAGTTGGGGTGAATAGGGTGCGTGGCTTGGTGCTTAGGGCATGCCGTGCGCCTGGATGTGGCGTATCAAATCGCGGTGGCGCGGCAGGCCACCCAGCATTCGTTTGCTGGCGCTGCTCACCTGCTGGAAGCAGGCTTGCGCCTGCGCCAGGCGGTTCGCGCGGGGGGCCGGCAGCTGCGGCTTGAAGCCCATGCCGTAAAGCACATATTGATAGCTGGCGGCGGGAAACACTTCGTCGACGCGAAATAGATCGCCGCGCAAAGGGGCCCGGTGCCGCCACAGCTGCAGCAGCTCGCCCAAGCGTTCGGGCATGGAGGCCGCTTGGCGATGCTCGCGCCAGTAGTCAGCGTCATTGCGCTGATTCAAGGCGTAATGCAGTTTGAGGAAGTCGATGATGCGGGCCCAGCGGTAGTCGAAGGCCTCGTTGAAGCGTTTGGCCACGAGGGTCATATCGGCGCGGGTAGCGGGCAGCTCATCGCGGATCATCGCGGCCGACAACTCGACCAGCGCGAGTGCAGATGCCTCCAGCGGTTCGATAAAGCCCGAGGACAGGCCCACCGCCACGCAGTTGTGATGCCAGAAGCGTTCACGGTAACCCGGCGCAAAGGGGATGTGGCGCGGGCTGGGCAGCTCGGCCGCGGCCGGGCCGCCGCTGCGGGCAATATGCTGGCGCAGCGCCAGCTCTGCTGCCTCGCGGCTGGTATGGGCGCTGGAGTAGACCAGGCCAACGCCGCGCCGGCTGGGCAGGCCTATGTCCCAGGTCCAGCCTTCGGCATGGGCGGTGGCGATCGTGACCGAGGCCAGCGGGCCCTGTGTATCGGAGTAGGGCACTTGCAGGGCCAAGGCGCTGTCATTGAACAGCACATGCTGTTGTGAGCGCAGCCCGATGCCGTAGTGCTGACCAATCAGCAAGGCCTTCAGGCCCGAGCAGTCGATGAAGAGATCGCCCTCGATCGCGCCGTGGCTGCGGGTCTGCAGGGCTTTGAGGTCGCCGTTTTCATGGGTGAGCACCTGAGTGACTTCGTCGGCCACATGCCTCACGCCAAGTTTCTCGGTGGCGTGCTTGCGCAGCAGGACGCCCAGCTTGCCGGCATCGAAGTGGTAGCCGTAGTTGAGGGCGCCGCCAAATTCTGGCGTTGTCACTTGCTTGGGGGCCAAGCTCGCATCGCAGACCAGGGGTTGAGGGCTCACGCTAGACGCAAAATCCTGCTCGGTGCCGGCGTGCAGCCAGGCGCCCACCAGATCGACCTCACCATGGCCCTGCGGCAGCGAGAAGGGGTGGTAATAGCGGTCGGCCTGTTTGTTGCTGGCCTCGTCGCTCACATCGCCATTGACCCAGCCGTCAAAACGCGAACCTTGTTTGAAGGCTGCGTCGCAGTCGCGCAGCAGGTCAAGCTCGCGCAGACCGATGCGCTGCAGCGTCTCGCGCATCGAGGGCCATGTGCCTTCACCCACCCCGATGGCCGGTGCGTCGGGCGATTCGATCAGGCTGATTTGCAATTTGCCGTCTTCCAAACCACCATGTTCTGCGGCCAACAAGGCTGCGCTCAGCCAACCCGCGGAGCCGCCCCCCAACACTACGATGCGCCGCACCGCTTCCGTCATATCAAGTCTCGCGATCACTGTAGGACTGCTTCTATACGGACCCGAACCGACATGGCCTTTTGGGGGCCATGCCGGTTCGGTGTGCTTGCCGTTTAGAACGAGTAGCGTGCCCCCACCAGATAGCGGCGGCCCGTTTGAGTCACGGATACTAGCTGCTCTTTGGTGCGGCCGTGCTGGCGGATAACCCCGTCGTTCAGGTTGAGGAAGTCAGCCTGGAAGGTCAGGTTCTTCGTCATCCGGTAGGCGATCGTCATGTCCATCTGACCATAGGGCTCGGTGTAGATAGGGTTGTTGCCGGCGCCATCGGTCGTTGCCGCCAGGAACTCGCCGCGCCAGTTGTAAGCGCCGCGCACCGAGAAGCCTCCGCCTTCATAAAAGCCCACCAGGTTGTAGGAGTTGCTCACCCCGACCAAGGCCGACTGTGCAGCCGTGCTGTGGTTGTCGTAGGACAGTCCGGATGACACCCGGGTGTAGTTGCCCGAGACGCCGAAGCCGGAGTTGCCGAACAGATGCTGCGCGTTCAGCTCAACGCCACTCAGGTTATCGCCCTTGGCATTCGCCGGCGTGGTGACCGCAAATTGCAACAGGGGATCGGTCGCCTGGCCCACGATGGTGCCCTGGATTTCGCCGGCCGCATTGACGCCGGTTTTGGTCACACCCGGCTGGCCGTCGAAGTTGTTGAAGATGTAGTTGCGCTGGCACTTGGGATCGGTGGCCGAGCAGCCGCTGGCGATTGCCGCAAGGTAGTACTTGCCCCCAATCGGCGTGTGAACCTGGCCGACCGGCTGCCTGACCGTGGTGCTGGAGATGAAGTTGGTGATGTTCTTGCGGAACAGACCTGCGGCCACATAGCTGGACTTGCTGTAGTAGTACTCCAGCGAGGTGTCCCAGTTTTTGGACAGCAGTGGCAGCAGCGCGGCATTGCCGGTGGAGCCGGTGCCGCCGCCTGCGTTGGCCGTGTCACCCACCGTCACGCCGCCTGCGAGCGCAGCCCAACCGGGGCGGCCTATGGTCTCGCCATAGCTGGCGCGCAGCTTCATATTGGCCGTCAGGTCGGCATCCCAATCGATGCTTGGGAGCCAGTAGCTGTACTTGCCGCTGGATGAGCCGAAGGTCGTTCCGCCGGACTGCACCGAGATCTCGTTCAAAGAACCCCAGCTGGCACCCGTGAGCGACAGCACTTGCGAGCTGGATTCGACCTTGGTCGATTCGCGCCGCACGCCAACCGACACGCTCATCGGAATGGCGGTGTCGAAGCTGTGGTCGTATTGCAAGAAGCCGCTGGTCGACTTTTCCGTCGTGCGCAGGTCGGCGCCCTTGGTGAAGTCGGTATAGGCCGCGAAGTAGGCCTCTGCTTCCTCGCGCGTCAGCGGTGTGGGGTGGCTGGAGGTGCCCGACTTCATTGCGATTTCAATCGCGCGAGCGCGCATGGCGTTGAAATCAAAGGAGTAGAACTTCTGCAGCAGGCGCGGATCGTCGCTGCCCTTGACCTGGCCGAAATAGCTCGGCAGGCTTTCGGTATTGAACAAGCTGGCGGCGTAATCGCCTTGCTTGCCGACACCGCCCCAGTCGCCGTTTTGGTGGTTGACGGAGGCCGAGCGGTTGTTCACCTTGGTGCTGGAGATGCCGAAGTTCAGCTTGTCGTCGCTGCTGAGCTTGTAGGCGCCCCGGAACTGGGCCTGATCGATCTTCTGATCGCTCAAGGCATTGTCAAAACGGGTGCCGGCGACCTGGATCTTGTTGGTGTCAAAGACCGTGTTGGGCAGGCTCAGGATGGGCATGTCCTGGTTGTAATAGCCGATGGCATCGCCTTGGCTGAACATGCCGGAGCCGATCACAGAATAAGTGCCGTAAGGACTGTTGGCCCCCGTCTTGGCGGTGGAGCTGTGTGCATCGAGCTCCACGTTCAGTTGCTCGTTGATCTTCCATTCCGCGTTGAAGCCGGTGGAACGGTTCTTCGCCTTTTCGCCGTACTGACCGCCGTCGATGGCGAGGTCATGATCCTTGGCCGGGAACAAGGCCGAGTAAGAAATCGGGCCAGCGACCGGGCCGTCAGTCCAGGCCGAAGGGCCGCCTTGGAAATTGAACCACGTGCCGACCTGTACGTTCTTCTTGTTGACCGTGTTGTCGGCCATCGTGTAGTCAAGCGTGAACTTGAGGTCTTTGCTGGGCGCGTATTGCAGCACCAATTGGCCGTTGGTGCGCTCGCGCTCCAAGGCGGTCAGCGCATAGCGCAGGTCCACCGGCGTCGAGTACAAAGTATTCGGGCCTGGACGGTTGGTGATTTGCTCGTAACCGGGCTCGCCCTTTCTCGGAATCGCACCCCAGCCGCTCTCGTCGCCAAGGAAGGGGTGCCAGCCGTTTTGCGTGTAGGCCTTGTTGGAGCCGGAATCGCGCCGCGAGAAGCTGCCGCTGATCGAAATGCCTATGGCGCCGTTGGCAAAGGTGTCGCTGTAGATGCCGGACAGATCAGGCGTTATGCTGCTGCCTTGATACATCTCGGGCAGGCGATCATTGGAAGCGTCGTGATTGGCCTTGACGGAGAAGCTGGCGATGCGTTCTTTGCTGTCGAGTGGACGCGCGGTCTTGATATTGATGGTGGCGCCGATGCCGCCGGCCGGCTTGGCGGCGCGGCTGGTCTTGAACACTTCGATCGCCGAGACCGAGTCGGACGAGAGATTGGAGAAGTCGAAGGCGCGCGACGAGTTGGCTGAGCTGCCGCCCTCGGCGCTATTGAGCAAGGCTCCGGGCATTTGACGGCCGTTCAAGAGCACCATATTGAAGTCGGCGCCGATACCGCGCACGGTGACGCGGGATCCTTCACCGCTTTGACCGCGTTCGATCGACACGCCTGAGATGCGCTGCATCGATTCAGCCAGATTGGTATCGGGGAACTTGCCGATGTCTTCCGCAACGATGCCGTCCACCACGCCGTGGTTTTCGCGCTTGAGCGAAACGGCAGATTCGAGCGATCGGCGGATGCCGGTGACGACCACCGTGTCGAGTTGCTGCGCATCGGCAGCGAGGGTGGGTGTGGCTGCTTGCTGGGCCTGGCTGGCGGGTGCAAACAGAGTCAACAAGGCCGCGCAAGCGCTGGCCACGGGTTTCACGTTCAGGGCACGCCGCTGGGCGTTCGTGCTCGGACGGTGTTGGAACTGAGCTCTTTTCATATGTCTCCTATGGATTCTGCGCTGGGTACCGTGAACTGGATTTCCATCCACTGCGGTTTGATGGAGAGGGTGCAACCGCGGCCATTTGAGACCTTGGATGCAGTGTCGTTTAGCGCATGGTGTTTGCCACGCGGGTCGCTTCTATGAGTTCCTCTGGACTTGCTCCGGTCGGCGCCCTCGGGCGCTTCCCTTTGACAAGGCGAGGCCATGATACGAATCAAAAGACAACGTTGTCAACGGCGATATGACAGCGTTGTCGTTTTCCCCTAGTTGAAAAAAACAACAGCCCCTTGTGCAGAGCCAGAATGCCGTCGTTATCGGCACCCTGGGCTTTTGTATGTGCGAATAGGGGTAAACGACAGCGTTGTCTATTTCTCGTTGACAACGTTGTCTTTTTTTAATTATTATGGCCGCGCACCATCGCAAAGAGCGCCGCATTAATTTGAAACCCGAACCCATGACAGCCAACGACAATTTCAAGCCCGCAGACACCAACTTGGCGACGCAGTTTCCTGCTGGCTTTCAATGGGGCTCAGCCACCAGTGCGGCTCAGATAGAAGGTGCATCGGCGCTCGACGGCAAGGGGCCATCGATTTGGGATACTTTCTGTGGCGAGCCTGGGCGCATCAATGATGCCTCCAACATCGATGTGGCTTGCGACCATTACCACTTGTTCCGCGAAGACATTGCGCGCATGAAGTGGCTGGGCTTGGAGGCCTATCGCTTCTCTATCTCCTGGCCGCGTGTGCAGGCCTTGGGCGAAGGCGCGTGGAACGAAGCCGGCTTTGCTTTTTATGATCAGCTGATTGACGCCTTGGTAGAGGCCGGTATCAAGCCCCATGTCACGCTCTATCACTGGGACTTGCCGCAAGCGCTGCATGACAGCATGGGCGGCTGGTTGTCGCGCGATATCGTGCCGCACTTTGCCGCCTATGCGGCCGAAGTGGCCCGCCGCTTTGGCGCCAAGGTCGTCAGCATCGCGACATTGAACGAACCCTGGTGTGTG
Source organism: Roseateles albus (assembly GCF_028595345.1). Classification (NCBI taxonomy): domain Bacteria; kingdom Pseudomonadati; phylum Pseudomonadota; class Betaproteobacteria; order Burkholderiales; family Sphaerotilaceae; genus Roseateles; species Roseateles albus. The sequence goes on from NZ_JAQQXT010000011.1 coordinate 183,019, forward strand.
GCAACCTTGGGTTATGAAACCGGCCAGTTTGCGCCGGGCATGCGCAGCCGCAAAGCAGCAATGCAGGTTTCGCATCATTTGATGATGGCGCATGGCGCGGCGATCCAAGCGATGCGCGCCGTCACGCAGACGCAACTCGGCGTGGTCTTGAACCACACGCCGGCATTTCCCGCCGAGCCGATCGAGGCCGATCGGCAGGCTGCGCGTATCGATGATGGTTTGAATGTGCGCTGGTATATGGACCCGATCTTTCGCGGCAGCTATCCGGCCGATGTGATCGAGTACCTGGGCGAAGACGCCCCGCAGATAGAGCCGCAAGACCTGACCCTGATCCAGCAGCCGCTGGACTTTCTGGGGGTCAATTTCTACACCCGCAGCTTTATCAGCACGCAGACACCGGCGGTACCGGCGCCGGGCAAGCTGGGCTTCACCGATATGGGTTGGGAAATCTACCCCAAGGCATTGACCCAGCATTTGGTGCGCATCACCCGCGAGTACTCGCCGCCGCCCATTTTCATCACCGAAAACGGCATGGCCAATGCCGATGAACTGGTGGACGGGCAGGTGATGGACGTCGAACGCATTGCCTATCTGAAAGCGCATCTGGCCGCTTTGGCGCAGGCGATGGATATGGGGGTAGATGTGCGGGGCTATTTCTACTGGAGCTTGCTCGACAATTTCGAATGGAATTCGGGCTACCTCAAGCGTTTCGGCATCTTCCATGTGGACTACAGCAATCAGCAGCGCGTGGCCAAGGCCAGCGCACATTGGTACCGGGCGTTGATCGAGGCCTTCGGGAGCGCGGGTCGTGGCGGCGCCTGAGCGGGCTGCGCTGACGCAGTCAATCCTGGCACAGCAGCAAATGCACAAGCCCCCGCAGCCGGCCCAGAAAGCGAGCCCCATGAATCCTTCCGCGGCCTCGCAAGGCTTTCCGCGCTTGCTCGCCGATGTGGGCGGCACCAATGTTCGCTTCGCCAGCCAGCTCAGCGCTAACGGCCCCTTGCAGCAGACCGGCAGCTATGCCTGTGCTGATTTTGAATCGCTCTGTGACGCGATCTGCCATCACCTCTGGCGCGAGGGCTTGGAGCGGCCACGCGCCAGCGCGATCGGTATCGCCACGCCGGTCACCGGTGACCATATCCGCATGACCAATCATGCCTGGACCTTTTCGATCAAGGCCATGCAAGAGGCTTTGGGGCTGCAGCGCTTGCTGGTGTTGAACGACTTTTCGGCGCTGGCCCTGGCCCTGCCGACGCTGCATGCCGACGCGCTCTGCCAGCTAGGCACGGGCCAAGCGGTGCCCGGCGCGCCGATCGCCTTGATTGGGCCTGGCACGGGGCTGGGCGTATCGGGCCTGGTGCCGGCCTATGGCGCTGGTCTGGTACCGCTGGGCGGTGAGGGCGGCCATGTGACCTTGAGTTCTTATGAACCCGAGGAGCAGGCGGTGCTGGACATCTTGCAGCAGCGCTTCGGCCATGTGTCGGCCGAACGGGCCTTGTCGGGGCCGGGGTTGGAGAACCTCTATCTGGCCCTGGCGCAGTTGCATGGAGTGCGCGTGGAGGCTTTGGCGGCTCAGCAGGTGACGCAGGCCGCGCTGGAACGTAGCGATGCGATGGCCGACGGCGCGCTGGAGATGTTTTGCAGCTTGCTAGGCGGCGTGGCCGGCAATCTGGCGCTGACCCTGGGCGCTAGAGGCGGGGTCTATATCGGCGGGGGCATTGTGCCGCGGCTGGGTGCCAGGTTTTCCGAGTCAAAATTCCGCCGCAGCTTTGAGGCCAAAGGACGGTTCCGGGCTTATTTGAGCGACATCCCGAGCTATGTCGTACGCTCTAGCGAGCAGGCGGCCTTGCAAGGTGCATGCCGCGCCCTTGACCTTGATACGGCGCATTGAACAATGGACTTTTCGAGCTCAATGAAGCCCACATCGCCGGTCAAAGCGGCGCCTCTCTCGGCGTTGCGCAATATTTTTTGGGTCGCCTCGCTGTACTTGGCCATGGGCATTCCCTACAACGTGATCAACGGCACTTCGGTGCGTATGTTCAAGTCGCTGGGTTTCCCGGACAGCCAGATCACCGTGGCGGTTGGCAGCATAGGCATCGCCTGGTCCTTGAAGCCGCTGTGGGCAGCCTTTCTGGACATGTACCGGACCAAGCGCTTCTTTGTGCTGACGATGGAACTGCTGTGCGGCTTCTTGTTTGCGGCCATCGCCATGTCGGTCGGCGAGCCGGGCTTCTTCCAGATCGCGATTGCCTTGCTGTGGGTGGCGGCCTTCGCCTCATCGACCCAGGACATCTGCGCGGACGGGATCTACCTGACTGCGCTCGATAAAACCGCGCAGACGCGTTTTGCCGGTTTGCAAGGCGCGTTCTGGGTGCTGGGCAAGGTCTTGGCGACCGGGCTGCTGATCTCTCTGCTGTTCAAGCTGCAGGCCACCCAGGGCTGGTCCGATCAAACCATGTGGCGCCATGTGATGTTGAGCTGCGCCGCTGCCATGGGGCTGCTGGCGCTGTATCACCTGTTGATGTTGCCGACCGGCAGCGTGGCGGCGCGTCCCAGCGGAGCCGCACAAGTATGGCGTGACTTCAGCGGCACGGCGACGACGTTTTTTCACAAGCGCGCCTTCTGGGGCATGATTGCTTTTGTCTTTCTGTATCGGCTGGGCGAAGGGCTGATCCTGATGGAAGGCCAGCTCTTTTTGCAAAGCAGCACCGAGCAGGGCGGTCTGGGCCTGAGCGCGGGCCAGGTCAGCGATATCGACGCTGTTTACGGCACGCTCGCCAGCATCGTGGGCGGCCTGCTCGGCGGCGCCTTTGCCGGCAAGCTGGGCCTGCGGCGCTCGCTCTGGATACTGGGATTGAGCCTTAACATCCCGCACTTCACCTTTGTGTTGATGAGCCACTTTGCGGCGGCCGGCCATGGCCTGGACTACAGCGCCGTCGTGACCCTGGTCAGCATCGAAAAGTTCGGCTATGGCTTTGGCATGGTTGGGAATATGGTCTATCTGATGCAGCAGTTGGCGCCGGGGCGCTCGACGATGACGCATTACGCCTTTGCCACCGCGCTGATGAATCTGGTGCTGGTGCCCACGGCGATGATTTCTGGCCCTTTGGCCGAATGGCTGGGTTTCTCCAGTTTCTTCTTGCTGGTCATGTTGGCTTCAGTGCCCTCGGTCTTGGCGGCTTGGCGAGCACCCTTCCCTCAGCAAGAGGATGAAACGCGCTCAGTCTTCGACGCGGGCGCCGGCGGCGTGCAGCTGACGGTGGACGACCCGACGCGGCTGAGTGCCGTGGAGCAAGAAGTGCAGGCTATTGCGGGGCGTGCTTCGATGTTCGCAATGCTGGGCATCTTGGTGATTCTGATTGCCGACGCCAAAGTGCTGGGTTCTCTGCAAGGGGGTGAGCCTGGCACGGGTCTGACGCAGTTGCTGCTCCTATTGGCCCTGCTATGCCCCAAGGCCTTTTTTGCGCGCCGGACCTTTGCGCTCGCGGCCCAGGCGGCGCGGCTTGCTGGGCCGACCGGCGAAAAGCATTATTCGGGCAACGCCCAGGGCGCCAAGATGGCCACCCTGATCAGCGCCGCGGTGTCGCTCGCGGTGCTGGTTTTTTGCGCGCAGCGCCTGATTGCCTGATGAAGTTCGCTAAGCGCCGCTTCCTGCTCGCGCTGGCCTGCTTGGTCGGTTCTTCCGGCCTTGCCTTCGCGGACGGTGGTGCATCAAAACATGCGCAGGCCTGGCAAAACAGCCCGGGCTGGTGGAACAGCACGGAGGACTTGCCGAGCTTTGACTTGGGCGCAAGCGCCCGCCAGCTGCCCTTGGTGAAGGTGCAGGGCAATAAGTTTGTCAACGAGCAGGGCGCCGTCGTCGTGTTTCGCGGCGTGAATATGTCTGACCCGGACAAGCTCGAGTCGCAAGGCCAGCTCAGCCGCGCCTACTTTGAGGCCATCCAGTCCTGGGGCGCCAATGTGGTGCGCATTCCTGTTCACCCCTCGGCCTGGCAGCGGCGCGGCAAAAAAGGCTATCTGGCGCTTTTGGATCAGTCCGTGCGGTGGATCAACGAGCTGGGCATGTATGTGATTGTGGATTGGCACTCGATCGGCAATCTCAAGTCCGAGCTGTTTCAAAACAGCAGCTATGCCACCAGCAAGGGCGAAACCTTTGATTTCTTCCGCACCGTGGCGGCTCGCTACAAGGGCGTCCATACGGTCGCCATGTATGAAGTATTCAATGAACCGACCGTCTTTGGCGGGCGGCTGGGTGTCGTCAGCTGGGCCGATTGGAAGGCGATCAACGAAGAGGCGATCACCATCATTCAGGCGCACAACGCCGATGCAATTTCTTTGGTGGCCGGCTTCAACTGGGCCTATGACCTGAGCCCGGTGGCGATGGCGCCGATAGAACGCAAGCAGGTCGCTTATGTGAGCCATCCTTATCCGATGAAGGTGGCGGCACCCTATGAAGAAAACTGGCAGCGCGACTGGGGTTTTGTCGCGGATAAATATCCGGTGATCGCGACCGAAATCGGCTACCAATTGGCAGGCGATAAAGGCGCCCATATTCCCGTCATTGACGATGGCAGCTACGGCCCACGCATCACGAACTATCTGGGCGGCAAAGGGATCAGCTGGGTGGCCTGGGTTTTTGACCCGGACTGGGCGCCGCAGCTGATCAAGGATTGGCGCTACGAGCCGACGCTGCAGGGCCGGCATTTCCGGGCCGTGATGTTGAAGGAAAACAAACAATAGTCCAGCTGAGTCGATGTGTCCTGGCACTGACGAACCTGCTGGCGCGAGTGTGTCGAATGTCACAGCTGGACTGAGTCGGACAGATTTGAGGGTCAAACCGGCATCCAATCACGCGGGCAACCATCAGAAGGAGGCGTAGAGTGCAAAGAACTCGATAGGCGCTGAGATGCAATTGTTCCTGCCCAAAGTTGAAGTGATCGCGCTGGAGCAAGGCTTGCTCGGGCAGTCCGGCTTGGCGCGTGCGCAAACCCTGGTGGCTTTGGCCTGGTATTGGCGTCAGACCGATAGCCGGCAGGCCTTGGCTTGGGTCGAAGCCGGTGAGAGCAGCCTGCAGGGCTTGGGAGTTCAGATCCAGACTACCGAAGTTGAGCCCCTTGCAGCGCGCCTGACGCTGGTGCGTGCCGAGTTGAATTTGCTGTCCGCCGAGCTTGGCGCGGCCTTGCAAATGGTGCTTGCAGCGATTGCGCAGTTTGAAGCTTGTCGGGACATGGTGGGACTCGGCGATGCCTATTGGTTGCATGCGCAGGTCTTGGAGGACAGCGGCAGACAGGGCCAGACCAAACCCAGTTTGGACGCAGCGCGGGTGGCCTATGAGACAGCGGGAGACATGGATCGGCAGGCCGCATTGCATGCGCGTTGTTTGACGATGGCCTTGTTTGACGAGCCCGTGGCGGCGTCGGCGGCTATCTCGCAGAGCTTCCCGACTGAGCAGGTTCGGCCATTGCCCGTAGCGTTTTGGATCAGCAATGCGCATGGGCTGGCTGCAGCACTGGCCGGCGATCCTGCCGCCTCGATCAAACATTTTTTGCGTGCCCACGAGATCGGCCTGGAAATCGGCCAGCTGCGGCGGGCCTTGGTGGCCGGCAGCAACGCGGCCGAGTCGTTTTTGCGCTTGGGAGACTTGGACACCGCCTTGGCCATGCATGAGCGTGATTTGTTGCTGGCGCGCGAAGTCGGCTGGCCGGCCTGCTTGGGGCTATGTCTGGCCAAGATAGGCAGCGCGATGCGGCAACTCGGGCGTTATGGCGAAGCGCGCGGCTTCATGCTTGAGGGCACCAAACAAATGGCGCGCCTGCCGGGTTCGCGCTCGCAGGCGCAGGTGGCGATTGACCTGGCGGAGTTGGAGTTGGCGGACGGCCAGTTTGCCGAAGCGGTTCGGGCCTTCACGGACTTGGCGGCGCAGCGCGAGCTGACGCTGGCGCCCGACTTGTTGTTGCTGGTGCAATGTGGTTTGGCCACCGCACTGGTGAAGGTCGGGCAACATCAAGCCGCCGCCAAGGAGGCCACGGCTGCTTTGAGCTTGGCCACGAATTTGGGCGATGTCTTGGGTCAGGTCAATGCCATGCAGGTGCTGGCGCAATTGCCGCCGGACGCGGGTTTGCCGCTGCCGCCGCAGATGCAAGCCCCTTCGTTGACGCTTCACTATCTGCGCGGTGCGCTGGCGCTGGCGGCCACCATTCCCGACTATGAGCCCACGCCGGAGCTCAGGCAGCAATTGGCGGCGGCCGAGGCCTTGGCGGGCAATTACAAGCTGGCTTACGAGCATGGCCTGGCGGCCGATATGGCCTTCCGCCGCTTGCAGACAGCCACCGTCCAAAGCCGCGCGGTGGCGATGCAAGTCAAGCATGAGCTGGAGCAGGCCCAGGCGCAGACGGCACTGCACCAGCAGGCGGCCGAGGCCTTGCGGGAAACGACAGCGACCTTGGAAGTCCTGGGCGTGATGGGGCGAGACATCACCGCCAGCTTGCAGGCCGAGAGCGTGTTTCAGACGCTGCATAGGCATGTCGAGCAGCTGCTGGATGCCGCCAGCTTTGTGGTCTTCATGGTGGAGCCGGCGCAGGCCGCAGCGGGCACGCCGCAACAGCTGGTGCTGACTTACGGCTCGGAAGGCGGGCGCAAACTGCCCAGCGAGAGCCTGGATCTGCATGGCAATTCGGTCTTTGCGCGCTGCGCCCGCGAACGTGAGGAGTTGCTGATCAATCTTGCCCCCGAGCAGAGTGACGGGCCGCGAGCCTGTCAGAAATTTTGTGTGTAAGGCATAGCATGTCGACAAGGAGCATGAATGCCACGCAAGACAAAGACCACCGCTGCGGCGGACAAGGCGGCGCAGCCGCAATTCTCAGCCGAGTTGCTTGAGCAACTCATCCCCGGGCCGGTAACGCCGGCCCAGCTGGAGGGCATCTTTCAGCAGTTCAAGAAGTCAGTGCTTGAGCGGGCGCTGGGCGCAGAGATGAGCCACCACCTGGGCTACGCGCCCGGCCAAGCCAAGCCCGAAGGTGGCCCCGCCAATCACCGCAACGGCAAGAGCGCCAAGACGGTGCTGACCGACACTGGCGCTCTACGCATTGACGTTCCCCGCGACCGAGAGGGTAGTTTCGAGCCGCAGCTTATCGGCAAGCACGAACGCCGCTTCACCGGCTTTGACGACAAGATCATCGCCATGTACGCGCGTGGCATGACGGTGCGCGAGATCCAGGGCTTCTTGCGTGAGATGTACTCGGTGGACGTCTCGCCGGACCTCATCAGCAACGTGACCGACGCCGTGATGAGCGAGGTCACGGCCTGGCAGACGCGCCCGCTGGAGTCGATGTACCCGGTGGT